>CAZJJO010000072.1:0-10226 GCA_964546375.1 uncultured Gemmatimonadota bacterium | reverse complement strand
TACCACTGCGCCCGCTGCGGCGGCCACCAGGGCCACATCTTCGACGACGGGCCCGACCCCACGGGCAAGCGGTACTGCAACAACGGCCTCGCCCTGGACTTCGTCCCGGAGGGCGAGGAGCCGCCCGAGCTGAGGACCTGAGGCGGGCCGGGCCCACCGCGCCGGGCCGGCCCGGAAGCTCCGCGAGCCACGAACCCGACCTCCGAGACGGGAAGCGAGCATGGACTTCGTCTTCGAGCAGCGGAAGACCGGCGGCGACCGGAACTTCGGCTACCTGCTCGGCGACCGCCGGGCCGGCGTCGCCGCCCTGGTGGATCCGGCCTGGGAGCCGGAGGCCCTGGTGGGGCGCGCCCGGGACCAGGGGCTGGAGGTCGAGCTGATCGTCAACACCCACGGCCACGCCGACCACGTCAACGGCAACGACCGGATCCGGGAGCTGACCGGCGCCGACCTGCTGGCCCACCGCAGCGCCGCCGCCCGGATCGATCGGCCGGTGGAGGACGGCGACGCCGTGGAGCTGGGCGGCCTCGGGATGCGCTTCCTCCACGTGCCCGGCCACGCCGACGACCACCTCCTGGTCCACCTCCCCGGCCACGCCGTGGCCCTGACCGGCGACCTGCTCTTCGTCGGCAAGATCGGCGGCACCTCGGGCGAGCGGGACGCCCGTCGGGAGCGGGAGAGCCTGGAGCGGGTGGTGGCCGACCTGCCGGGCGAGACCACCGTCTGGCCCGGACACGACTACGGGTGCCGGCCGTCCTCGACCCTGGACCTGGAGCGGGCCACCAACCCGTTCCTCCGGTGCGAGGACTTCGACGAGTTCTACCGCCTCAAGCGGGGGTGGGCGGACTTCAAGCAGGAGCACGGGCTGGTCTAGGCGGACCGCCCCGCGGACCGACCGCCGCCGGGGCGCCGACGGGGGATCGAAGCCGGAGCGGCCACCCGAGGAGGGCCATGGGCTACCGGGTGTTCACCGTACAGGAGGCCAACCGGCTCGTGCCGGTGCTGGAGCGGACGTTCCGGGAGCTGGAGGAGGCCCGCGACCGGGCCCGGACCCACCACGAGAAGCTCCAGGTGCTGGAGGCGCTCTGGGGCGACGAGCTGGAGGACCCGTCCAACCCCGACCACGGCGACTACCGGGACCACCGTCGTGGCCTGCGGGCGGCCGTGGAGACCCTCGAGGAGACGGTCCGCGAGGAGATCCTCGACCGGGGCCTGCGCTTCCCCAGCGGCGGCCTCGAGCACGGCCTCGTGGACTTCCCGACCAGCTGGCGGGGCCGCTGGGTCTACCTGTGCTGGGAGCGGGGGGACCCCGAGCTGGAGTGGTGGCACGAGGTGGACGGCGGCTACCGGGGCCGGCGCCGCATCACCGACGAGCAGGCCGAGGCCATGGGCCGGGCGGACGACCCCGACGAGCTGGACGACACGCGGCTGGACTTCTGACCGGCGGCGGGGTCAGCCGGCCCTTCCCCCGATCCCTTTCCCGTCGAGCGACGCCCGGAGCTCGGCCGGCGGCTGCGGGCGGCCCAGGTGGAAGCCCTGGGCCTCGCCGCAACCCAGGTCGCGCAGCATCGCCAGCTGCTCCTCCGACTCGACGCCCTCGGCCACCACGTCGAGCCCGAGCGACCGGCCCAGGGTGAGGATCGTCTCGACGATGGCGCAGTCCCGGTCGTCCTCCACCAGGCCGTCCACGAAGGTGCGGTCGATCTTCAGCGCGTCGGTGCTCAGGCGCCGGAGCTGCGAGAGGGTGGAGTAGCGGGTGCCGAAGTCGTCCAGGGCGAGCAGGACCCCGAGCTCGGTCAGCTCGTCCACGATCTCGGGCTGGCGCATGGCGGCGCTCTCGGTGATCTCGAGGTACAGCCGGTCCGGCGGGAAGCCGGTGCGCTCCAGGATCCGTCGGATCCGCTCCGTCACGTCGGGGTCCTCGAGCTGCCGGGCCGAGAAGTTCACGTGCAGGCGCAGCGGGCCGTCCGACCCCGCCGACGAAAGCTCCCCGTCCAGGACCTCCCGGCAGGCCCGCTCGAGCTGCTGCTCTCCCAGCCGGGCGATGAGCCCCGTCTCCTCGGCCAGGGGGATGAAGGTCCCGGGCGGGACGTCGCCCAGCTCCTCGTCCCGCCACCGCGCCAGCGCCTCGACGCCCCGTAGCTCGCCGGAGCCGGTCGCGAACAGGGGCTGGTAGACGGTCCCCACGTCGCCCTCCTCGAGCGCGCGCCGCAGCCGGGTCTCGCGCTCGAGCCGGGCGCTCTCCGGCGCCGTCTCGTCGCTGGTCGCCAGGACGTGGGCCGTCCCCGGCCGCTCTCGGGCCCGGTACATGGCCGCGTCGGCGCAGCGCACCAGGCCGGAGGCGTCCGCGTCCGGGTGCTCGGCCGGGTCGTGGAGCACCAGCCCCAGGCTCGCCTCCATCGGGACCGACTCCGGGCCGACCCCGATCGGGTCCGCGAAGGCCTCGGTGATCCGCCGGCCGACCTCCTCCGCCTCCTCCCCGCCCTCCAGCCTCGCCAGGAGCACCGTGAACTCGTCGCCCCCGACCCGGGCCACCGTGTCCTCGGCGCGGACGGCCGCCTCGAGCCGGCGGGCCACCTCCTTCAGCACCCGGTCGCCCGCCTCGTGGCCCAGGCTGTCGTTCACCACCTTGAACCGCTTCAGGTCCAGGAAGCCGACCGCCAGACGCTCGCCCGTCCGCCGGACCCGGTGGAGGGTCTGCTCCAGCCGGTCCCGGAAGAGGGCGCGGTTGGGCAGGCCGGTCAGGTAGTCGTGCAGGGCCCGGTGCTCGAGCTGGGCCTCGAACTCCTTCCGATCGGTCACGTCCCGGATCGACGCCACGACCCCGGTGAGCCCCCCGTCCGGATCCTCCAGCGGGGCCGCGTTCACGGACAGGACGACCCGGCCCCCGTCGGCGTGCTCCACCCCGTGCTCGACGTCCGTCACCGCCTCCCCCGTCCGGAGGACCCGGGCCACGGGGAGCTGCTCGTCGGGGAACGGTCCCCCGTCCGGCGCGCAGATGCCCCAGTCCGGGTCCCGGTAGGAGCGGTCGCCGATCGCGGAGCGCTCGAGCCCGAGGATCCGCTCGGCCGCCGGGTTGGCGTACTCGAACCGCCCCTCCGGATCGGTCAGCAGGATGCCCGCGGCCGTGGTGTCCAGGATCCGCTCCAGCATGCGTCCCCGCTCCTCGGCCGCCCGCCGGGTCCGCCGCAGCCGCGTCTCCAGGCGCGAGCGCAGCAGGGCCACCTCGACCGCCGTCTGCAGGTCCCGCTCGTCGTACGGCTTGACCACGTAGCCGAAGGGGGCCGTCCGCCGGACGCGGCGCCGGGTCTCCGGATCGGCGTAGGCGGTGAGGTAGACCACCGGGAGATCCATCTCGTCCAGCAGGACGCTCCCGGCCTCGACGCCGTCCATATCGCCGTCCAGGCGGACGTCCATCAGCGCCAGGTCCGGCCGATGGCCGCGGGCCGCCTCCACGGCGCCCTCCCCGGTGCGGGCGGTGGCCACGACGCGGTGGCCCGCCGCCTCCATCGACCGGCTCAGGTCGCGGAGCACGATGCCGTCGTCCTCGACCAGCAGCAGGCGCGCCGCCTCGTCGCCGGCGGGGGACGCCTCCGGGACCCGGGGCTCCACGGTCATCGGCCTTCCGCCGGGCGGCCGGAGGCGGAACCGTCGGAAGCCGGGACCTCCTCCAGGGGGAAGTCGACCTCCACCCGGGTGCCGTCGTCGCCGCGGATCCGCAGGGAGCCGTCGAGCTGGTCCACCAGCGACCGGACCAGGTCCAGCCCCAGGGCCCCTTCCGGCGCCGGGGCGTCCTCCTCCAGGCCCCGCCCGTCGTCAGCCACCACCAGGCGGGCCCGGTCCCGTCCGCTCCGGAGGGAGACCCGGACCCGTCCCTCGCCCCCGTCCGGGAAGGCGTGCTCGAGGGCGTTCACGACCAGCTCGTGGACGATCAGGCCGCAGGCGATCCCGTCGTCCACCCCGACCTCCACCTCCTCCAGCGCCAGGCTGGTGGCGGCCGCGGCCGACCCGCGGCTCCGGACCACGTCGGCCACGAGGCTGCGGAGGTAGCCGGCCAGCTCCACACGCTCGGCGGTTCCGGCCCCGAACAGCTTCTCGTGGAGCAGCGCCATGGCGGCGATCCGTCCCCGGCTCTCCTCCAGGGGGCGGCGGACCCGCTCGTCCTCCACCCCGCGGAGCTGGAGCTGGAGGAGGCTGATGACCGTCTGCAGGTTCCCCTTGACGCGGTGGTGGAGCTCGCGCATGAGCACCTTCTTCTCGTGCACGCTCCGCTCGAGCTCGCGCTTCCTGCGGGCGGCCGTGCGGGCCAGCTCCTCCAGGCTGGCGGCGCCGGAGGAGAGCTCGTCCTGCAGCAGCCGCCGGGAGCGGGTCAGGTCCAGCAGGTTCTCGATCCGGGCCTCCAGCTCCTCCCGGTGGACGGGCTTGGCCACGTAGTCCTGGGCGCCGCCCCGGAGCATCTCGGCCCGGAGCTCCCGGTCCGCGCGGGCGGTGAGCATCAGGATCGGAACGTCGGCCAGCTCCGGCCGCTCGCGCATCGCGTCCACCATCTCGACGCCGTCCATCTCCGGCATCATGACGTCGGCGACCACCAGGTCGGGGACACGCTCGAGGGCCCGCTCGAGCCCCTCGCGGCCGTCCGACGCGGCCGTCGTCCCGTACGACTCCGACAGGATCCGGCACAGGTACTCCCGCATGTCCCCGTCGTCCTCGACCACCAGGACCAGCGGGCGCTCGTCGTCGGGCGCCCGGGCCTCGGCCGGTCCCTCCGCCCCCGCCGTCCGATCCGGGGCCTCCCGCCGCTCCTCCGCGGCGGAGGGGGCCGCGGCGGCCGGATCGACGGCGCCGCCGGCCGCCGGCCCGCCCCCGACGTCCGCGGGGAGCCGCAGGACGAACCGCGCGCCGCCCTCGGCCGCCCGGTCCAGCTCCACCGACCCGCCGTGGCTCTCGGCCACCTCGCGCACGATGGCCAGGCCGAGGCCCGCACCGCCGTCCGGCCGCTCCTCCCCGCCCCCGCTCCCGGGCCGCCGGAAGCGCGCGAACACGGCCTCCCGGTCCTCCTCGTCGACCCCCGGGCCCGAGTCGGCCACGACGACGGCGACCCCGTCGTCGGTGCGCTCCAGCCCGCAGCGGACCGTCCCCCCGTCGGGGGCGAACCGGAACGCGTTGGACAGGAGGTTCAGCACGGCCCGCCGCACCAGCTCGGGATCGACCCGGGCCGTGAGCTCGGCCGGGGCCGAGATCCGATAGTCGATCGAGCGACCGTCCGCGTGGGCCGAGAAGTGCCCCGCGACCTCCCGGAGCAGCGAGGACAGCTCCACCGGCCGGATCTCCGCCTCCGACCGCTCCGCCTCGGAGCGGGCCAGCGTCAGCAGGTCCTCCACCTGGCCGCCCAGGGTGCGCGCGTTCCGACGCACGGTCTCCAGGCGCCGCCGGACGTCGTCGGGAACGTCCTCCGCCCGGTCCAGGATCTCCTCCACCGGCCCCAGGATCAGGGAGAGCGGCGTGCGGAGGTCGTGGCTGACGTTGGCGAAGAAGCGCGACCGGGCCTGGTGGGCCTCCCGGAGGCGGTCGACCAGCTCGGCCTGCTCCTCGTGGGCCTCCTCCAGCTCCACCCGGCGGAGCTCGGACTCGCGGGCCTCCCGGATCACCTCGAGGATCCTCGGCACCAGCGGCGGCAGGGCCACGGCGGTGGCCACCGACGCGACCGCCGTCACGGCCTTGACGCCCCCCTCCAGCCAGTAGCGGGGCTCCCAGATGGTCCAGATCCCCATGGCGTGGGTGGCCCCGCAGGCCACGATGAAGACGCCGAAGGCCACGAACATCCAGTCGTAGGGGAGGCGGCGGCGCGCGTACGGCGCGCTGGCGGGGATCTGGTTCCGGGCCCTGACCGCCAGGTAGATCAGGAAGGGCGGGATCGCCCAGTAGGCGAGCGTGGTGAGCGTGTCCGAGACGACGTGGACCCAGACGAGGTTCTGCTCCCACAGGTAGCACATGCCGTGCGGCATGTACCCCTCCGGATTCCCCTGGGCGAGGATCGACGCGAGCATGGCCACCCCCCGGGTGATCGGGAAGAGCTTGGCCGCGCCCTCGATCGTGCTCCCCCCGGAGGGGCGGTCGGCCCTCGATGTCGCTCGGCGCCCGGTCGGCGCGGATGCCGTCCGCTCGTCGGCCGGGCCCCGATACAGGCACCTTTAGCCGGAGCGAAATAGTAACGTCCCCGTCGGGCCCTGTCCAGCCGGTCGCCCGCGCTTCGCCCGGCCGATCGCCCCCGTGGTCGCCCGGCCGCGGCCGCCCGGTCCCGCCCGTGCGGCGGCCCATCGTGTTGCACCCGGCCCGTCGCCGTCGCCACGTTCGCCGCCCGCGCCCGTCGAAGCGCCCACCGAACGGCCCCGGCCCGATCCCGACCCGTCACGGGGAGGCAAGAAGGCATGCGATCGATCCGCGCCGCCGTCCCGGCCCTCGCCGCCCTGGTCCTGGCTCTGGCCGCCGCCTGCGGCGGGGAGGACGGACCGGCGCCCGGCGAGCGGCTCGCGGCCGCCGGCGAGGCCACCGCGGGGGCCGGCACCGCCGCCTTCAGCCTGGAGGCCCGGATCCGGACCGGCCCGGACACCGCCGCCGGCACCGCCGTCACCCTGTCGGGCCGCGGGGCCGCCGACCTGCGCACCGGCGCCTCGCGGCTCGCGTTCGACCTCCCGGGCCTCGGGCTCTCGCTCCTGATGCTCTTCGACGGCGACACGGTCTTCCTCCGCACGCCCCCGGCGATGGCCGGCGGCGAGGCCCGGTGGATCCGGCGGACCGTCCGCGCGAGGACGGGGACGGCGTCCGGCCCGGCCGGGTTCTCGGGCCGGCTCGGCCCCCTGCTGGCCGCGCTGGAGGACGTCGCCAGCGGGGAGATCGACCGGCTGGGGGGCGACACGGTCCGCGGGACCGACGTCGTGGGCTACGCCTTCAGCGTCCCGGGCGGGACCCTGTGGCGGGGGCCGGGCGAGGTCCCCTCCTCCCTGGCCGGGCTCGAGGTGCCGGTCCGGGTGTGGCTGGACGCCGCCGACCGCGTGCGCCGGATGACGCTGGAGACGGAGCTGGGCGCGGCCGTCGCGGCCGTCCGCGAGGCGGCGGGCGACAGCCTCGCCGCGGGCCCCCTGCGGATGCTCGAGGCGACGGCGGGCGGCGGCTCCCGCCGGCTGGCGGTGACCCTGGAGCTGTTCGACTTCGGCACCGAAGTGGCGACCCGGCCGCCGGACACGGCCGAGGTGATCGACGCCGACTCGCTGGAGGCGGGCGGAACGGGGCTCGGCGGGGCGGTCGGCGGAGGTCGGTGAGGGAAGCCCGGGCCCGGTCCGCAGACGCCCCGCGGCGGGACGTCCCGGGGAGACGTCGGGCCGCCCCCCCGTGGCCGCGGCGTCGGCGACCGCACGGAGCCGTCGGCCCGGGAAGCCGGGACGCGTCGGGACGGCGAGGAGGCCGGCAGGGATCCTTCGGCCCGGCGTTCCGTATCATGTCCCGGGCGGCCGAACCCGCGAGCGGGTCCCGCCCGTACGGTACAGCACCGGCTCCCCTCCGGCTCTCGGAGGGGAGACACCGTCCAATCGACCTCCGAGGGAGCGAACCGAACATGCGTCATCGATCCGCGTCCGTCTCCGTGCCCGTCCTCCTGGCGGCCCTGGCCGCCGGCTTCCTCCTCGTCTCCGCCGACGCGGCGCCCGCCGCCGCCCAGGGCTACGGCTCCGGCGTGGCCGTCGACGGCGACCGCGTCTTCGTGGCCGAGCCGCTGACCGAGCGGCGGCCGGGCGCGATCTACGTCTACGAGAAGGGCTCCGACGGGAGCTGGACCGAGGCGGCCGCCCTCCGGTCGTCGGCGGCCGCGCCCGGCGACCGCTTCGGCCGCGCGCTGGCCGTCCAGGACGGCACGCTCTGGACCGGCGCCACCGTGGAGGACAGCACCACCGGCGCCGCCTACGTCTTCGAGCGGGACGGGGACGGGGGCTGGCGTCAGCTCGCCCGCTTCCAGCCCGACGACCTGAACGTCGACGAGGCCTTCGGCCGGCGGGCCGCCCTGGACGGCGACTTCGCCCTGGTGGCCGCCTGGGGGCACCGCTCCGGGCGCGGCGCCGTCTACGTCTTCCACCGCGACGACGAGACGGGCGAGTGGAGCCGCTACGACAAGCTCATGGCCGACGACGCCGCCGAGAACGACTGGTTCGGCCAGTCGCTGTCGATCCGGGACGACGTGGCGCTGATCGGCGCCCCGCGGAAGGACGGCGGGACCGGCGCCGTCTACGTCTTCCGCCACGATCCCGCCACGGCGAGCTGGCGGCAGACCGCCCGGCTGGACGTGGACGGGCTGGACCAGAACGCCCGCTTCGGCGGATCGGTGGCCTTCCGGGACGGCCGGGCCGTGGTCGGCGCCCCGGGCCAGGACAACTTCTCGGGCGTCGTCTACGGCTTCACCCACGACCGTGAGGCCATGGGCTGGCAGCGCTCCTCCCGCCTGCGGCCCTTCGAGGGGCCGGAGGGGGCCCGCTTCGGCACGACCCTGGCCTGGTCGGACGGCGAGCTCTGGGTCGGCGCCCCCGGCGGCGACCGGGGCGGCCAGGCTTACCGGGTCCGGCCCGCCGCGGACGGGGGCGGCTGGAAGAGCGCGACCCTCCTCCACCCCGACGACGTCGAGCAGGGAGACGGCTTCGCCGCCTCCCTGTCGGTCGGCGAGGGGCTGGCCGTGGCCGGGCTCCCCGGCGACGACTACGGCGCCGGCACCGCCATGGTGCTGGAGGGCGACGACGCCGACCGCTGGGCCGCCGCCGGCAGGCTGGCCAGCGAGCTCGAGAACTACGCCGCCGTCACCGGGGACGCGGTGGCCTGCGGCGAGGACGGCACGGCCGACGCGTTCCCCTGCGAGGGCGTGCGCCTGATGTCCTTCCTGCCGATCTCCGAGATCGGCGGCACCCGGGGCGTCGAGATGAGCGACATCTGGGGCTGGACGGACCCGGAGACGGGGCGCGAGTACGCCCTGGCCGGGCGGATGGACGGCACGGCCTTCGTCGACGTGACGGATCCCGAGAATCCCGTCTACCTGGGCAGCCTGCCCATGACCGAGGGCGCCCGGGCCAACTCGTGGCGCGACATCAAGGTCTATCGGAACCACGCCTACGTGGTGGCCGACAACGCCGGCGAGCACGGGGTGCAGGTGTTCGACCTCACCCGCCTGCGGGACGTCGAGGACCCGCCGGTCACCTTCGACGAGGACGCCCTCTACGAGAAGGTCCACAGCGTCCACAACATCGTCATCAACCCCGAGAGCGGCTTCGCCTACGCGGTGGGCTCCAGCGGGGGCGGCGAGACCTGCGGGGGCGGGCTGCACATGATCGACATCCGACAGCCCGAGAACCCCACCTTCGCGGGCTGCTTCGCCGACACCCGGACCGGGCGCGAGGGGACCGGCTACACCCACGACGCCCAGTGCGTGATGTACCAGGGGCCCGACGAGGAGCACCGGGGCAAGGAGATCTGCGTGGGGGCCAACGAGACGGCGCTGAGCGTGGCCGACGTCTCCGACAAGGAGAACCCCACGGCCGTCTCCATGGCCACCTACCCGAACACGGGCTACACCCACCAGGGCTGGTTCGGCCCCGACCAGCGGTACTTCTACCTGAACGACGAGCTGGACGAGCTGCAGGGGCTGGTCGACCGGACCCGGACGATGGTCTGGGACCTGAGCGACCTCGACGACCCGATCATGGTGGGCCAGTTCGACGGTCCCACCGCCTCGACCGACCACAACCTGTACGTGGTGGGTGACCGGATCTTCCAGTCCAACTACGTCACCGGGCTGCGCATCCTGGACGCCAGCCAGCCCGAGGAGCTGGAGGAGGTCGGCTACCTCGACACCGTCCCGTACGGCGAGAACGAGCCCGGCTTCGGGGGCTCCTGGAGCAACTACCCGTTCTTCGAGAGCGGGACGATCGTCGTGACCAGCGGCAGCGAGGGGCTGTTCGTGGTCCGGCCCGACGAGGACGTCGGCCCGTCCGAGGCGGCCCTCCAGGAGGCCGGCCCGGTGCGGGGCGCCACGCCGCCGCCGGTTTCGGGCGACGAGGCGGTCGCCGAAGGCGAGGCGACCGGGAGCGGCGCCGCGGGCTCCAACTGACCGGGCGCCGATGAGGGGAGGAGCCACGCCGGCCCGGGCCGGGGCGTCGCCCCCCGGGGGGCACGAGGCGCGCCGGGCCCGCGCC
>CAZJJO010000071.1:0-10274 GCA_964546375.1 uncultured Gemmatimonadota bacterium | reverse complement strand
CCAGGCCTCCGGCCCCGGCCCGAGCCCGAGCCGGGCGGCCGCCCCCAGCACGGCCAGGGTCGCCGCCAGCGTCAGGGCCCGCCGCTCCGAGGACGTGATCTCCGGCATGGCCCAGGCTGGCCGCCGGCGTCACCGGGGGCTCAAGGGGCCGGCCCGGACGCCGGCAGGGCCCCGGGCGGGGCCGCCGATCCGCGGGCCGCGGGTCCCGGAGGCCTCAGAAGGTGAAGCGCAGCTCGGCCCAGGCGGCCACGGGCCGGCCGCGCGGGTCGAGGGCCGGCGAGAAGCGCATCGCCCGGACCTTCCGGACCAGCCGCCGGTTGAACGCCTCGTCGGGGGTGCGCGAGAGCAGCTCCACCGGCCCCGTCGGCTCGCCGGCCGAGTCGACGTGGACCCGGACCCTCACCGTCCGCCCCCGGACCGAGGGCGGGGCGTCCCACTCGGGCATCACCGAGCGGGGCACCGGCGGGCGGACGGTCCCCGGCCCCTCGTCCCGGGCCTCGCCTCCGGCCCCGCTCCCCGCCCGGGGCCGCTCCAGCTCCCCGGCCGCCAGGTCCGATCCGGGCGGGCGGGGCATCCGCACGTCGGGCGCCTCGGCCGCGTCGACGGGCTCGGGGCGGCGGGGGCTCCGGACCCCCGCCGGCGCGTCCAGAGCGCGGGCCCGGAGGGCCCCCTCGGCGACGGGTCGGTCGTCCGACGGCGGCGCGGCCCCCGCGGCCCCGGGGGGCCGCTCGAGGACCGGTCCCCGCCAGAGCAGGGCCACCGCGAGGTGGAGGAGGACCGAGGCCAGCAGCCCCGCCGCCAGGGCGCGGCGGTACCCGCGATCGGGGCGGGACCGGGTCGGCCGGGACGGATTCACGGGGATGGGGGGATCCTGGCTCGGGGCGCGGATGCGGAGCCGATCGACCGGCCGGACGCCGGCCGGCCTCCGGCCTGTTGTATCGCCGGGCGGCCGGGGTGTTCCCGGCGTCCCGGCCGGTCCGCGGCGGCTTGCCCGCCCCCGGGAGGCCGGGCCAGATTGACGCGCCCTCCGACGTCCGGCGGCGCGCACGCCGGAGCCCCACCCCCGACCCACGGAGCGCCCGGCCATGAAGGCCATCGTGAAGAGCACGCCCGCCGCCGGCCTCGAGGTGCGGGAGGTCGAGGCCCCCGAGCCCGCCGACGACCAGGTGCTGGTGCGGGTGCGGCGGGCGGGCATCTGCGGGACCGACCTCCACATCCACCGCTGGGACGCCTGGTCGCGGGAGCGGATCGAGCCGCCCCTGGTGCTCGGCCACGAGTTCGTGGGCGAGGTGGCCGAGGTCGGCGCGCTGGTGGACAACGTCCGGCCCGGCGACCGGGTCTCGGCCGAGGGCCACGTCACGTGCGGCCACTGCGAGCACTGCCGCACCGGGAACGCCCACGTCTGCCGGGAGACGGAGATCCTGGGCATCGACCGGGACGGCGCCTTCGCCGAGTACGTGGCCGTCCCCGCCACCAACATCGTGCCCATCCCCGACGCCGTCGACGACGACCACGCGGCCGTCTTCGACCCCCTGGGCAACGCCTTCCACACGGTCCTGCACACCGACGTCTCGGGCCGGACGGTGGCCGTGGTCGGCTGCGGCCCCATCGGCCTGTTCGCGGTGGGCATCGCCCGGGCGGCGGGGGCCCGCACCGTCGTCGCGGTGGAGCCGTCCCCGGACCGCCTGGCCATCGCTGAGGAGATGGGGGCCGACCACCTGCTGGACCCGGACGAGGTGGACGTGCCCGAGGCGGTCCGCGGGCTCACCGACGGCTACGGGGCCGACGTCGTCTGCGAGATGAGCGGCCACCCCGACGGCGTCCGCAGCGCCTTCCGCGCCTGCCGCAACGCCGGCCACGTCCGCCTGCTGGGCCTGCCGGAGGACCGTGTGGAGGTGGACCTGTCGGCGAACGTCATCTTCAAGGGGCTCCACGTCTACGGCGTCGTCGGCCGGCGCATGTACGGGACCTGGATCCGGATGCGGGACTTCCTGGCCGCCGGCCTCCTGGACGTCGAGCCGGTGATCACCCACCGGCTGGCCCTGGAGGACTTCGAGGAAGGCATCGCCGCCATGGAGGAGGGCGAGGCGGCCAAGGTGGTCCTCGAGGTGGCGTGAGGCCGGCGGCCGGGCGGCGGGTCGCGGCGGCGGCGCTGGCGGCGGCCGCCCTCGCCGGGTGCCTGGACCCGGGCGACCCCACCCCGACGACCGCCCGGGTCGCCTGGATCGCCCACCCGGAGACCGTCCGGACCGGCGAGACCTTCTCGTTCGAGATGGCGGGGCCGACCTCCACGAGCAGGTGCGGGCGGCTGGACACCGCCTCGGTGACGCTGACCGACTCCACGGTGGAGGTGGAGGCCCGCCGCAGCGTCTTCCTCGAGGCGATGTGCTCCGACGAGCGGGGGAGCTGGTACCGGGTGCGGCCCCTGCGGATCGACCGGCCCGGTCGCTACCGGATCGTGGACGGCGACGGCCGGCGGCTGGGGACGCTGGTGGCCGCCGAGTCGGCCCGCTTCTCCGGCATGAGCGCCCGGGGGATGGGAACGCTCGGCGTCGGGGGCGGATGCGTCTTCCTGGGGCCTGGCTGGACGGACGGCCAGCGCCCCTTCGCCCTCCGCGGCCTGCCCCCGGAGCTGGAGCGGCTGGCGGGCACCGACACCCTCGTCCACGTTGTGGGGCGGCTGGTGGGGCACAGCCTGTGCGGGGGCTACGGGTCGCGCCCGGCCATCCGGGTGGACTCGGCGCGGGCCACCGACCGGACGGGAGCGAGCTGGTACCCGGAGCCTCCGGCGCCCCGGGGGACCGGAGCGACCGGAGCCGAGGAAGAGCCACAGCGGGGAGAGGAGCCATGAGCGACGCGCTGGACCGCCGGCTGAGCGGCGAGCTGGACGAGATGCGCGAGCGAGGCACCTACAGCGAGCTCCAGAACATCCTCGGCCGCCAGTCGGCGGTGGTCGAGCTGGAGGAGCACGGCGAGGTGGTGAACCTCTGCTCCAACAACTACCTGGGCCTGTGCGACGAGCCGGCGGTGATGGACGGCGTGAAGGAAGGGACCGGACGCTACGGCGCCGGCACCTCGTCGGTGCGCTTCATCTGCGGCACCTTCCAGGTCCACCGCGAGCTGGAGGCGGAGATCGCCGACTTCATGGGGATGCCCGCGGCCGTGACCTACACCTCGTGCTGGAACGCCAACGAGGGGCTCTTCGAGCCGCTGCTGGGCGAGGACGACGTCATCATCAGCGACGCCCTCAACCACGCCTCCATCATCGACGGCATCCGGCTGGCCCGGCAGGTCCACGGGGTCGACCTGAAGGTCTACGACCACATGGACATGGACGACCTCCGGACGAAGCTGGAGGAGAGCGGCGACTACCGCACCCGGCTGGTGATCACCGACGGGATCTTCAGCATGGAGGGCGAGATCGCGCCGCTGCCGGAGATCCGGGAGCTGTGCGACGAGCACGACGCGGTGATGGCCATCGACGACTCCCACGCCACCGGCGTGCTGGGCGAGACCGGGGGCGGGACCCCCGAGCACTTCGGGATGCACGGGGAGGTGGACATCGTCACGTCGACCCTGGGCAAGGCGCTGGGCGGGATGGCCGGGGGCTTCACCGCCGCCAGCGAGCCGGTGGTGGAGTACCTGATCCAGCAGTCCCGCACCCAGCTCTTCACCAACGCCGTCCCGCCCCACTCGGCGCAGGGCGCCCTGGCCGCGATCCGCCACCTCCGGGAGCATCCCGGGCTGATCGAGAAGCTGCACGACAACACGGCCTACTTCCGGCGCGAGCTGGAGGCGCTGGGCTACGAGCCCATCGAGGGGGCGACGCCGATCGTGCCCATCGTCGTCGGCGACACCGCCGACGCCCTCGCCCTGAGCGACCGGCTGCTGGAGCGGGGCGCCTTCGTCGTCGGCTTCGGCTACCCGGTCGTGCCGAAGGGCGAGGCCCGGATCCGGTGCCAGGTCTCGGCGGCCCACGAGCGCGAGCACCTGGACCGGGTGCTGGACGCCATGGAGGCCATCGGCACCGACCTCGGCCTGATCTGATCGGGCCCCGCGAAAACGGACACGAGGGGGACGCTGCGATGAAGGACGCGTCGACGAGCGAGACCGGCGACGGACCGGACCGGCCCACCCTGGACGAGCTGAACCTGCCGGCGGGCAAGGAGGCTCGGCTGCGGGAGATGCTGTACGGACACGGGGCGGGCAACGGGACCATGCTGGTCCTCCCGATCGACCACGGCCTGGAGCACGGGCCCGTCGACTTCCTCCCCCACCCGCCGGCGGCCGACCCCCGCCACCAGTTCGAGCTGGCGCTGCGGGGCGGCTACAACGCGCTGGCCTGCCAGATCGGGCTGGCCGAGCGGTACTTCCCCGACTACGCCGGCCGGGTGCCCCTGATCCTGAAGCTCAACGGAAAGACGGGCGTCCCGCCGGACGACGAGGCCCACTCGCCGCTGAACGCCTCGGTGGAGGACGCCGTCCGGCTCGGGGCCCACGCCGTGGGCTACACGCTCTACGTGGGCTCGCCGCTGCAGTCCCGGCACCACGAGGACCTGGCACGGGTCCGGGAGGACTGCCGGCGCTACGGGATGCCCCTGGTGATCTGGGGCTATCCCCGGGGACGGGCGGTGGAGGCCTCCGGCGGCCGGGACTCGCTCTACGCCGTGGACTACGCCGCCCGGGCCGCCCTGGAGCTGGGCGCCGACGTGGTGAAGCTGAACCTCCCGCGGAAGAGCGAGAAGGACCGGGACATGCCCGAGCCCTACCGGGCGCTCGAGTGGGACGCGGCGGAGGGCGCCCGCCGGGTGGTGGCCTCGGCCCGCGACACGCTGGTGCTCTTCTCCGGCGGGAGCCGCGAGGGGACCGACGACGCGCTGGCTAAGGCGCGGCTGGCCATGGAGGCCGGGGCGGCGGGGCTGATCTTCGGCCGCAACATGTGGCAGCGGCCGCTGGACGAAGCGCTGGAGCTGACCGGGCGGGTGAAGGAGCTGTTCCGGGACCACGGCGCCGACGGCTGAGGCCGTCGAGGCGAACGGACGCGAGGCACGGGAGGAGCGAGCGATGGGAAGGGAGCGGGAGATCGTCGTGGCGCCGTCGGTGCTGGCCGCCGACTTCGCCCGGCTGGGCGAGCAGGTGGCCGAGGCCGAGGCGGCCGGGGCCGAGTGGTTCCAGGTGGACGTGATGGACGGCCACTTCGTCCCGAACATCAGCCTGGGCCTCCCGATGATGCGCTCCCTGCGGGAGGTCACCGACGCCTTCCTGGACGTCCACCTGATGATCGACAACCCGGAGGCGTTCCTGCGGCCCTTCGCCGAGGCCGGGGCGGACCTGATCACGATCCACCAGGAGGTCGCGCCCCACCTGCACCGCGAGCTGCACGAGATCCGTCGGCTGGGCTGCCGGGCCGGCGTGGCGATCAACCCGTCGACGCCGGCGGAGACGCTCCGGGAGGTCCTCCCCTGGGTGGACCTGGTGCTGGTGATGACCGTGAACCCCGGCTTCGGCGGCCAGGACTTCATCCACGGCGCCCTCCGGAAGGTCGCCCGGGTGCGCCGGATGGCGGCCGAGCGCGACCTGCCGGACTTCCACGTCCAGGTGGACGGCGGCATCGGTCCGGACACCGCCCGGGAGGCCGTGGAGGCCGGGGCCGACGTGCTCGTGGCGGGCTCCTCGGTCTTCCGCGGCGAGGGCTCGGTGGCCGAGAACCTCCGCGCCCTCCGGCGGGCCGCGGCCGAGCGCGCCTGAGCGGACGGCCGGGGGACCGGAACGCTCGGGCCGTCCGCTGGTTTCATCAGGGCCCGGCCCGGCCGCGACGTCGGGCCGGCCGGGAGCCGCCGATCGACCCGACACCGGGAGGTTCCGCACCGTGGACGCGCGACGCCGACAGACCGGGCCGGGCCGACCCGTCCCGACGACCGCCGCGGCGGCGGACCCGTGCGACTGCGCCTGTCCGGGAACGAGCCCCGAGAGCGACCGGCGGCCGCGGTAGGCCCCGGCCGGAGCCCGAGGAGGGCGTCGGCCGGAGCGATCCAGGAGGAGACGCCGCGAGCCGCTGCTCGCGGCGTCTTCGTGTTTGGCACCGAAGGGAGCGACCGTGGAGCCGGAGTCCCGAGCCGGGCCGGCCGACGAGGCCGGCGGATCCCCCGCCGTCCGGGGCCCGGCGCGCCGAGCCGGACGCGACGGGCCGAACCGCCGGGACGACGACCTGCTGCGGCGGGCCGACGAGGAGCGCCCCCTGCCCGACGGGCTCCGGGCCCTGGCGGAGGCGGTGGGCGGGACGCCGATCCTCCCCCTCCCCTCCCCGGTCGAGGAGGTCCGGATCCTGGGCAAGGCCGAGTGGACCAACCCCGGCGGATCGGTGAAGGCGCGGCCCGCGCGGGCCATGGTCCTGGAGGCCTGGGCCGGGGGCCGCCTCCCCGGGCGCCGGCTCCTGGACGCCAGCTCGGGCAACACCGCCATCGCCTACGCGGCGCTGGGCGCGGCCGGGGGCTTCGGCGTGACGCTGTGCGTCCCCGAGAGCGCCAGCCGGGAGCGGATCCGCACCCTGCGGGCGCTGGGCGCCGAGCTGGTCCTCACCGACCCGATGGAGGGGAGCGACGGCGCCATCCGGCGGGCCCGCGAGCTGGCCCGGGACGCGCCGGACCGATTCTGGTACGCCGACCAGTACGGCAACCCCGCCGGCGTACGGGCGCACGAGCGCACCACCGGGCCGGAGATCCGGCGCCAGACCGGCGGCCGGGTCACCCACCTGGTGGCCGGGCTCGGCACCACCGGCACCCTGGTGGGGGCCGGCCGCCGCCTGAAGGCCCGCGACCCGTCGGTCCGGGCGGTGGGGGTGGAGCCGGCGACCCCGCTCCACGGCATCGAGGGGCTCAAGCACCTGGAGACGGCGATCCGGCCGCCGATCTTCGACGCCTCGGTGCCCGACCGGCGGATCGCCGTCGAGACCGAGCGGGCCCGGGCGGCGACCCGGCGGCTGGCCCGGGAGGCGGGCCTGCTGGTCGGCGTCTCCTCGGGGGCGGCCTGGGCGGCCGCCCGGGAGGTGGCCCGCGAGCTGGACGCCGGCACGCTGGTGGTGGTGCTGGCCGACGCCGGCGACCGCTACCTGAGCGAGGACTGGTGGGACGGATGACCGGGGACGAGGGTCCGCGGGTCGCCCCCCGGGGCGGCGAGGGCGGGAGCGGACCGGGCGACGCGACGCGCCTGGTGCTGGCCGGCGGGACGGCGGCCCGGATCGCCCGGGCCGTGGAGGAAGCGTATCCGAGGGAAGGCTGCGGCCTGCTGCTGGGCCGGACGGAGGGCCCCGACCGCGTGGTCGAGGAGGTCCGGCCGGCGGCCAACCGGTGGGAAGGCCGGGACGACCGATACCTGGTGGACCCGGAGACCCTGCGCCGGGCCGTGGACCGGGAGGCCGAAGGCGGCCCACGGGTGCTCGGCTTCTTCCATTCCCACCCCGACGCCGAGCCGGTCCCCTCGGCCACCGACCGGGAGCTGGCCTGGCCCTGGTACCTGTACCTGATCGTGCCCGTGCGCGACGGGCGGGCCCGCGGAGGCCGGGCCTGGGAGCTGGAGGACGGCGGCTGGGCCGAGCGGCCGGTGGTCGCCGAGCCCAACGCCGGCGGGCCGGAGGCGTAGTATCTTCGAGGAGCGGCTCACCGAAGACGAGGACCCTGCCATGGCGAACGTCCGGATCCTGATCCCCACGCCCCTCCGCCCCATGGTCGACGGCCGGGAGGCCGTGGCGGTGCGAGCGGACACGGTCGACGAGGCCCTGGAGCGGCTGGTCGAGGACCACGACGATCTGCGCGACCAGCTCTACGACGACGACGGCCGGCTGCGGAACTTCGTCAACGTCTACCTGGGCGAGAGGGACGTCCGCGAGCTGGACGGCGACCACGCGCTCGACGAGGGCGACGAGCTGAGCATCGTCCCCTCCATCGCCGGCGGCGGCCCCGGCCCCGACGCCGCGGCCGCGGAAGACGCCGCCCCCCCCGGCGACGGCGCCCCCGGCGGCGGACGCGGGGACCGGGACGGGGACCGCGGGCGGATCGACGCCAGCCTGGTGGACGGCCGCCCCCTGCCCGAGCTCGACGCCGACGAGGTCCGCCGCTACGGCCGCCACCTCACCATGCCCGAAGTGGGCCGGGAGGGCCAGCGGAAGCTGAAGGCCGCCCGGGTGCTGATGGTCGGCGCCGGGGGCCTGGGCTCGCCGGTGGGGCTCTACCTGGCGGCCGCGGGGGTGGGCACCCTGGGGGTGGTGGACTTCGACCGGGTGGAGTTCAGCAACCTCCACCGCCAGATCCTCCACGACACCGACCGGGTGGGCGAGCCGAAGCTGGCCTCGGCCCGCCGGCGGCTGGAGGCGGTCAACCCCGAGGTGGAGGTGGTCACCCACGAGGCGCGGCTCACCTCCGACAACGCCCTGGAGATCATGGAGGGCTACGACCTGGTGGTGGACGGGAGCGACAACTTCCCCACCCGCTACCTGGTCAACGACGCCAGCGTGATGCTGGGCGTCCCCAGCGTCTACGGGGCCATCTTCCGGTTCGACGGCCAGGCGTCGGTCTTCGGGACCGAGGAGGGCCCCTGCTACCGCTGCCTCTTCCGCGAGCCGCCGCCGCCGGGGCTGGTGCCGAGCTGCGCCGAGGCCGGGGTGCTGGGCGTGCTGCCCGGCATCGTGGGCACCGTCCAGGCCACCGAGGCCATCAAGCTGATCCTGGGGCGCGGCCGGAGCCTGGCCGGCCGGCTGCTGATGATCGACGCGCTGGAGATGGAGTTCCGCGAGCTGGAGGTCCGCCGCGACCCCGACTGCCCGGTCTGCGGCGAGGACCCGGAGGTCACCGAGCTGATCGACTACGAGGCCTTCTGCGGCGTCGCCGACGAGGACGCGGGCGGCGACGGGGACGACGTGCCCGCCATCGACGTGCGCGAGCTGGAGCGGAGGGCCGAGGCCGACGAGGACTTCCAGCTCCTGGACGTGCGCGAGGACCACGAGTGGGAGATCTGCAACCTGGAGGAGCTGGGCGCCTTCCGGATCCCCATGGGCGACCTGCCCGACCACCTGCACGAGCTGGACGAGGACCGGCCGGTGGTGGTCCACTGCCGCTCCGGGGGCCGCAGCGCCCGGGCCGTCGAGCTGCTCCGAAAGGCCGGCTACGACGCGGTGAACCTGGAGGGCGGCGTGCTGGCCTGGGCCGAGGAGATCGATCCGGGGATGGCGACCTACTGATGGCGGCCGCGGACCCCCGATCCCCCGCTCCGCGCCCGGATTCCACGATCCCCCGGACAGGCGGGTAGACCGTGCGCATCGTCTCGCTGCTGGCCAGCGCCACCGAGATCGTCTGCGAGCTGGGCCTGGAGGACGCCCTGGTGGGCATCTCCCACGAGTGCGACCACCCGCCGCGGGTGCTGGACCGCCCGCGGGTGAGCCGCCCGCGGTTCGACCCCTCGGGGATGGACAGCGGCGAGGTGGACCGGGCGGTGCGCCGGGCCATGGCCGAGCACGGGAGCGTCTACGAGATCGACGGCGACCGGCTGGAGGCCCTGGAGCCGGACCTGGTGCTGACCCAGGCCGTCTGCGAGGTGTGCGCCGTGCCCACCGCCGGGGTCCGGGACGTGGTCGCCGACCGCGGCCTGGACGCCGAGGTCGCGTCGCTGGACGCCCACACGCTGGCGGAGATCCTGGACTCGGTGCTGACCGTGGGGCGGGCGGCCGGGGTCCCCGACCGGGCCGCCGACGTCCGCGCCGGCCTGGCCTCGCGGCTCGAGGCGGTGCAGGAGGCGGTGGACGGCGCCGACCGCCCCCGCCTGCTGGCCGTCGAATGGCTCGACCCGCCCTTCGCGCCGGGCCACTGGGTGCCCGAGATGGTCGAGGCGGCCGGCGCCGAGAACCTGGCGGGCGAGGCCGGCGAGCGCTCGCGGGAGGTCGCGTGGGAGGAGCTGGAGGGGCTCGACCCCGACGCGCTGGCGGTGATGCCCTGCGGCTACGGCGTCGAGGCGGCCCGGGCCGACGCCGACCGCCACGCCGACCGGCTGCGCCGGGCCGCGCCCCGGGCGCTGGAGGAGGGGCGGGCGTGGGTGGTGGACGCCTCCTCGTACTTCAACCGCTCGGGCCCCCGGGTGGTCGAGGGGGTGGAGATCCTGGCCGGGCTCCTCCATCCCGGCCGCGTCCCCGCGCCGCCGGAGGAGGCGGCCCGGCCCTGGCGGCCGGAGGCGGCGCCCGCCGGCTGAGCGCGACCCTCCCGCCCCCGACCCGGCCCCGCGCCGGACCC
>CAZJJO010000070.1:0-10605 GCA_964546375.1 uncultured Gemmatimonadota bacterium | reverse complement strand
GGCGGCAACGTGGCCACCGGCGCCGGCGGCCCCCACTGCCTGCGCCACGGGGTCACGGCCGACCACCTGCTGGGCCTGGAGGTGGTGCTGCCCGACGGCGAGCCGGTCGAGCTGGGCCGGGGCGCCGACGGCGGGCTCGACCTGGCCGGCCTCTTCGTCGGCTCGGAGGGCACGCTGGGCGTGGTGAGCCGGGTCGAGGTGCGCCTGGTGCCCCGGCCGCCGGAGGTGCGGACGGCGCTGGCGCTGTTCGACTCGCTGGAGGACGCCGGGCGGGCGGTGAGCGAGATCCTCGCCCGGGTGGTCCCGGTGGCGCTGGAGCTGATGGACGGCGCCGCCCTGCGGGCCGTGGAGGACTCGCCCCACGCCGCCGGCCTCCCCACCGACGTGGCGGCGGCGCTGATCGTCGAGACCGAGGGGTTCGCGTCGGAGGCCGAGGCCGACCTGCTGGCGGCCGGCGAGGCGCTGACGGCGGCGGGGGCGCGCGAGATCCTGGCCGCCGCGGACCCCGGCCAGCGCGAGCGGCTCTGGAAGGCCCGCCGGGAGGCCTACCACGCCCTCGAGCCGCTGGCCCCGTCGGTGCTGGTCCAGGACATGACGGTGCCGCGGACGGCCCTGCCCGACCTGCTCCCCCGGGTCCGTGCGATCGCCGACGAGCTCGACCTGCGGGTGGTGAACTTCTTCCACGCCGGCGACGGGAACCTCCACCCCAACTTCCTCTTCGACGCCTCCGATCCCGAGCAGCTCGAGCGGGTCCACGAGGCCACCGGCCGGATCGCCCGGCTGTGCGTCGAGGCCGGCGGCACCATCACCGGCGAGCACGGCGTCGGCCTGGACAAGAAGAGCCTGATGACGCTTATCTTCAGCCGCGACGAGCTCCGGCTCCAGCGTCGGGTGAAGCGAGCCTTCGACCCCGACGGCCGCTGCAACCCCGGCAAGGTCCTGCCGGAGGCCGACGGGAGGGACGGGACGAACTAGATGGCCAGGTACCGGAAGAGCGACCAGATCGAGCGCCGGGTCTCCGACGGCCTGGAGGCCCTGGACACGACCTGGACGGTGGACCTCACCGCCAAGAAGGCCACCGGCGTGGAGGGCTACCGGCTGACCCTCTCCTACCTGGAGGACGAGGGGTCGGACGCCGAGTTCGTCCAGCTCGACCCGGCCGACGACCGGCCGGAGGTGGAGGACCGCGCGGACGCCCTGGCCGGCGACCCCGACCGGCTCCGCGAGCTCCTGCGCGAGGCGCGGTCCTGACGCCCGCCCCGCCGGCGACCGGCCGGACCCGCCGGGCCGGCCCCCCCGCCGCCGGCGCCCGCCCCGAGACCCGGGGAAGCCCGCCGTGGACTGGCTGATCCCGGAGACCCCGGACGAGCTGGCCGAGCTGGTGCGCGAGCGGGCGGGCCGGGACGCGCCGGCCCTGGCCACCGGCGCCCCGGGTCCGCCGGAGGCGGTCCGCCGCCTGCCCGCGGCGGGCGAGGCGGTCGTCCTCTCGACGACGGCGCTGGACGGCCCGCCCGACCTCCGCCCCCGCGACCTCACCGTCTCCGTCCCGGCGGGGGTCCGGATCGTCGATCTCCAGCGCTCGCTGGCCGAGGAGGGCCTGTGGCTGGCGGCGGGCGGAGCGGCGCTCGACCGGTCGGTCGGCGGGGCGGTGGCCGCCGGATCGTCCGGGCCCTGGGACCTCTCGTTCGGCGACCTGGGCCGCCAGATGCTGGCCTGCGAGCTGGTGACCTGGACCGGCACGCGGGCGCGGTGGGGGCGCGCGGTGATGAAGGACGTGGCCGGCTACGGGATGACCCGGGCCGCGGTCGGATCGCTCGGGCGCCTGGGCGTGCTCCACCGGGCCGTCTTCCGCGTCTGGCCCCGCCCCGCGGCGGCCCGGGCCGTGGAGCTGGTCCCCGACGACGGCGACGCCGCCGCGGCGGCCGGCCGCCTGGCGACCTCCGACGTCGACGCCCGGGTCCGCCCCGACGCCCTCCGGTGGACGCGGGGCCCCGCGGCGGGGGACGGGGGGATCGAGGCGTGGCTGATCGGCCCGGAGGCCTCGGTGGACGAGCGGTCGGAGCGCCTGGCCGCCCGTGCCCCGGAGCTGGGGCTGGAGGCGGGGGCGAGCCGCGAGGGCCTCGATCCGGCCCGGCCGGCGCCGGAGCGCGAGCCCGACCCCGGCCGGCGGAGCCCCGGGACGAGCGCGGCGACCGTCCGGCCGGGCCGGACCGCTCTCGGCGCCGCCGCCCGCCGGGTGGTCGACGCCCTGGGCGAGCACGAGGTCCGGACGGCGGTCCGCCCCCTGGCCGGCGCCCTCCGGTGCGTCTACCGCCGGGAGGGCCCGCCGGCCCCGGAGGCGGGCGGGCGGGGCCCGGCGGAGGAGCCGCCCGCCCCGCTGGGCCGCCTGCTGGAGGCGGCCGGGGAGGCGCTCGACCGGATCGAGCGCGGCTCGGCCCGGGAGCTGGCCGCGGCGGAGCGCCGGCGGCCGCCCGGGGCCCGTCGGCTCGAGCGACGGGTGCTGGACGCCCTGGAGGGACGCCCGCGGCACTGGCTGTCCGGCTACCTGTGAGCGCCTATACTTTGAGGGTCCGATGAAGATCTACACGCGGCGAGGCGACGAGGGCGAGACCGGCCTGCTCGGCGGGGACCGGGTCCCGAAGGCGGACCCCCGCGTGGACGCCTACGGCACCGTGGACGAGCTGAACGCGGCGGTGGGGCTGGCCCGCTCGCTGGCCCGGCGGGAGGGCGAGACCCTGCTGGAGGACCGCCGCCTGAAGCGGATCCAGGACGACCTCTTCGCGGTGGGGGCGCGGCTGGCCGCCGCCGACCCCGAGCGGGCCCGGGAGAAGGGGCTGGTCCCCGACTTCCCGCCGGGCCGGGTGGAGGACCTGGAGGCCTGGATCGACGAGCTGGACGCCGAGCTGCCCGAGCTGGACGCCTTCCTCCTGCCGGGCGGCAGCCCGGCCGGGGCCCAGCTCCACGCGGCCCGCACCGTCTGCCGGCGGGCCGAGCGGGCGGTGGTGCGCATGGCCCGCGAGCACGAGGGGCTGGCCGACCCGGTCCTCCCCTACCTCAACCGCCTGTCCGATTTGCTCTTCACCCTGGCGCGGGCGGCGAACCGCCGGGCGGGGGCGCCGGAGACCGAGTGGGAGCCGGTGCGCCGCCGCGGGTCCCGGGAGGGGGCCGAGGGAGACGGACCCGGGGAGGACGGTTGAGGGAGCGGGCGACCGTCGCGCGGCTCCGGCGGACGCTGGCCGCCGCGGCCGGGGGGCTGCTCGTGGTCCTGGCGGCCGCCGGCTGCTGGGTCGAGGAGGCGGACCGCGCGCAGCTGGAGGAGACCGAGACGGGCCCGGGGCTGGAGGCGCGGGTGCGGGCGATGCTCGACGCCTCGGCGGCGGGCTGGAACCGCGGCGACCTGGACGCGTTCATGGCGGTCTACAAGCAGGACTCGCAGACCACCTACGTGGGGAGCACCGGCCGCGAGCGGGGCTTCGACGCCATCCGCCAGCGCTACGCCCCCCGCTTCGAGCCGGACGCGGCGCGGGACAGCCTCCGCTTCGAGGACCTCTCCGTCCGCCGGGTGGCCGACGACGTGGCGGTGGGCGTCGCCCGCTGGATCCTCCACGAGGGGGGCGAGGTCACCGGCTCGGGCCCCTTCACGCTGGTGCTGCAGCAGACGGGGGAGGGATGGAAGATCGTCCACGACCACAGCTCGTCCGACCCGGAGCCGGCCGGGGGAGACGGGGGGAGCTGAGCCCGCGAACCGGCCTCCCGGGAGGTCGACCATGAGCGCCACGCGAGACACCGGACGCGACGCCCCCGCGACCGGGCGCTCCCGGACCGGGGAAGGCGTGCCGGACCGGCTCGAGGTCCGGGCCCCCGACACCGGCGAGCTCGTCGGGCGGGTCCCGATCCACGGCCCCGAGGAGGTCCGCGCCATGGCCCGGGCGGGGCGGGCGGCGGCGCGGAGCTGGGCCCGGCGGCCCGTCGAGGACCGCGCGCTCCACCTGTCCCGGCTCCGGCGCCGGATCGTCGAGCGGATGGACGAGGTCGCCGAGACGGTGGCCCGGGAGACCGGCAAGACGGACGTCGACGTCCACGTCGGCGAGATCCACCCCGCCTGCGACCACCTGGCCTGGGTCGCCGACCACGCGCCCGAGGTGCTGGCGCCCCGCACCCACCGGATGCTCGGGCCGGGCACCCACCGGGGAAGGGTGGTGCCGGAGCCCTACGGCGTGGCCGGCGTCGTCACCCCCTGGAACTTCCCCTTCGTCATCTCCACCGGGACCGCCGCCGCGGCCCTGGCGGCCGGCAACGCCGTCCTGCTCAAGCCCTCCGAGCTCACCCCCTTCAGCTCGCTCGTCCTGGAGGAGATCGCGGCCGAGGTGCTGCCGGACCCGGACCTGGTGCAGGTCGCCACGGGGGCCGGGGCGACGGGGCGGGCGGTGGTGGACGCGCCCGTGGACGTCCTCTCGTTCACCGGCAGCGTCGCCACCGGCCGGAAGGTGATGGCGGCCGCGGCGGAGCACCTGACGCCGGTGGTCCTGGAGCTGGGCGGCAAGGACCCGATGGTCGTCCTCGACGACGCCGACCTCGAGCGGGCCGCGGCCGGGGCCGTCTGGGGCGCCTTCTTCCACGCCGGCCAGATCTGCCAGTCGGTGGAGCGCTGCCTGGTGCACCGGAGCGTCTACGATCGGTTCCTGGAGATGGCGGCGGAGGAGACCGGCCGCCTCCGGACCGGGCCCCGATCGGAGGGGCCGGACCTGGGGGCGCTCACCCGGCCCGAGCAGATCGAGGTGGTGGAGGCGCACGTCGAGGACGCCCGCGATCGCGGCGCCCGGGTGCTGACCGGCGGCCGGCGGCGGGAGGGTCCGGGCCGGTTCTACGAGCCCACCGTCCTGGCCGACGTGACGCCGGAGATGGAGGTCTTCCGGGAGGAGACCTTCGGTCCCGTGCTCCCGGTGCTCCCCTTCGACGACGAGGAGGAGGCGGTCCGGCTGGCCAACGACACCCGGTTCGGCCTGGACGCCTACGTGTGGACGGACGACCGCGAGCGCGGGTGGCGGCTGGGGCGGCGCCTGGAGGCGGGCTCGGTGATGCTGAACGACTGCCTCACCAACTACGGCCTCCCCGACCTCCCCTTCGGCGGCGTCAAGGACAGCGGGTTCGGCCGGGCCCACGGCGAGGAGGGCCTGCGGGCCTTCAGCCGGGCGCGCAGCGAGGCCGAGCCCCGCTTCCCCCTGAAGCGCGAGCCCCACTGGTTCCCGGGCGCCCACCGCGCGACCTGGTCCCGGGCGCTGGTGAAGCTGCTGCACGGCCGGGGGCTCGGCGGCCGGCTGTCGGGCCTGCTGGACCTGGTCCGGGGCGGCGAGGGGGAGGCGGGGCCGTCCGCCGGGGCCGGAGGCGGCGCCCGCCGGGGCGTGGGGCAGGCCACCGCCTACGGGGGCGACCCCGACGTCGACGACGTCGAACGGGACGGGGAGGGCTGACGACGTGGACCTTCGCGACCGCGTGGCCGTCGTCACCGGAGGGAGCAGCGGGATCGGCCTCGCCGTCGCCCACGCCCTGGGCGGCGCCGGCTGTCGGCTGGCGGTCTGCGCCCGGACCGAGGCCGACCTGGAGGCGGCCGCCCGCGAGCTGGCCGGGGCCGGGATCGAGACGCTGGCGGTGCCGGCCGACGTCTCCCGCCAGGAGGACGTGGCGGAGCTGGCCGAGCGGGTGGAGGAGGAGATGGGCGGCGCCGACGTGCTGGTGAACAACGCCGGCGTGGCCCGCTTCGGACGCGTCGACGAGCTGACCCCCGACGACTACGACGCGGTCTTCGGCGCCAACGTCCGGGGGACCTTCCTCTGTACCCGCGCCTTCGCGCCCGGGATGGTCGAGCGCGGCGACGGGGTGATCGTCAACATGGCCTCGCTGGCGGGGAAGAACGCCTTCGCCGGCGGCGCCCTCTACAGCGCGGCCAAGCACGCGGTGCGGGGGATGTCGAAGTCCACCATGCTCGACCTCCGGGAGCACGGCGTCCGGGTGATCACCGTCTGTCCGGGCTCGGTGGACACCCCTTTCTTCGACAAGCAGGACCGCTTCGAGCCCGACCGGGACCGCATCGTGGCGCCGGAGGACGTGGCCGAGCTGGTGCTCGAGGCGGTCGAGCTCTCGGACCGGGGCACCGTGAGCGAGGTCGAGATCCGGCCGGTGAACCCCTGATCCGGACCGGGACCCCGGCCGCCCTGCTGGCGGCCGCCCTGCTGGCGGCGGCCTGCGGGGGGGAGGAGGCCGGCGGATCCCACGCCGCCCCGCGGCTCGACCGGGCCTTCCGGGTCGACGGCCTCGAGCGCGCCGAGAGCGTGGCCTGGGACGCCGCCCGGCGGCGCTGGCTGGTGACCACCACGTCCGGGTCGGACGGCTCCTCCGGCCGGGTGGCGACGGCCTCGGCCGGCGGGGACAGCGTGCGCCGGCAGGCGCTGGGCGGGGGGCGGGGCGGGCTCCGCCTGGAGGCCCCGAGGGGGATCGCCGTGCAGGGGGACACGGCCTGGATCGCCGACGTCCGGCGGCTCGTGGCCGTGGACCTGGCCCGCGACACCGTCGCCCTGCGGGTCCCGATCGACGGCGCCGGGCGGCTCGACGACGTGGCCCCGACGCCGCAGGGGCCGCTCTACGTCTCCGACCCCGGGGCCGGGGCCGTGTGGCGGGTGGCCCGCGACGGCTCCGGGGCCCGTCGGCTCGGGGCCGTGGGCGAGCTGAGGGGTCCGGACGGCCTGCTGGCCGAGGGGGGCGACGGGGGACCCGGATCGCTGCTGATGGCCGGCCGCGAGGGGGCGGTCCTGGCCCTGACCGCCGACAGCGCGGTGACCCTGCTGGCCGAGTCCCCCTCCTTCCGCCGGCTCGACGGCCTCCAGCGCGCCCCCGACGGCGGCCTGCTGGCGGGCGACCGCGCCGCCGGGCGGATCTTCCACCTCCGCCGGCGCAGCCCGGAGGTCTGGCGCACCGGCGAGGCCTGGCTCACCGGCCTCTCCGGCCCGGCCGACTTCCTGGTCCGCGACTCGGTGCTGGTCGTCCCGGAGGCGGACGCCGGCCGCCTCACGGCCTACCGGATCCGGGGGCGATAGGCGGACCCTCCCCCCCGGCCGCGCCGCCGTCGGGCCTCCGCCCGCGGCACGGCTCCTGCGCCCCGTAGCGGGCCGACGCCGCGACGCCAGCGCCGCCGGCCCGACGCGTCTCCGGCCGGCGCCGAGGTCCATCCATCGGAGGTCGAGCGACCGCCATGCGCGAACACGACTATCTCGTCCTGGGGGGCGGCCTGACCGCGGTGAACGCCGTGGAGGGGATCCGCCAGGTGGACGCCGACGGCTCGGTGGCCGTCCTCTCGGCCGAGGAGGAGCCGCCCTACCACCGTCCCCCCCTCTCCAAGGAGTACCTCCAGGCCGCCGGGGCGGGCCGCGAGCTCCTCCACGTGAAGCCGGAGGGCTGGTACGAGGACCGGGGCGGCGTGGAACTGCGGCGCGGCGTCCGGGCCACCGGCCTGGACCCCGCGGCCATGGAGGTGGCGACCTCGGACGGCGAGCAGATCCGCGCCGACCGCATCCTCATCGCCACCGGCGGCCGCCCCCGGACGCTCGACCTGCCGGGCCAGGAGCTGGACGGCGTCGGGACCTTCCGGACGGTGGACGACGCCGAGGCGCTGCGCGAGGCCGCCGGGCGCGTGGATCACGCGGTGCTGGTGGGGGCCGGCTTCATCGGCATGGAGCTGGCCGCCTCCCTGCGCGAGCTCGACGTTTCGCCGACGGTGGTGGAGCGGGAGGACCGGGTCTGGTCGCGGATGCTGCCGCCGGAGCTGTCGGCGGAGATGCAGGCGTACTTCGAGGAGAGGGACGTCGCGTTCCGGACGGGCGCCACGGTCCGCGAGTTCCGCGGCGACGGCCGGGTCGAGGCGGTGGTCCTGGACGACGGCACCGAGCTGGCCTGCGGGCTGGCGGTCGTCGGCGTGGGCATCCGCCCGAACCAGGAGCTGGCGGCCGAGGCGGGCCTGGCCGCCGACGACGGGGTCCTGGTCGACGAGTTCGGCGAGACGAGCCACGGCCACGTCTACGCCGCCGGCGACGTGGCCCGCTTCCCCGACCCCGTCTTCGGCGACCGGGTCCGGGTCGAGCACTGGGACCACGCCAAGGCCCACGGCCGCCGGGTCGGCCGCAACCTGGCCGGCGAGCGGGAGCCCTACGAGCACCTCTCCTACTTCTTCACCGACGTCTTCGAGCTGAGCCTCAACGTCTTCGGCCGCCCGGCGGGCGCCGACCGGACGATCCGCCGCGGCGAGGTCCTGGACGAGGAGGGCGGCGTGGTGCTCTGCGGCTCCGACGGGCGGCTCTGCGGCGCGATCCTCGTGAACGACAGCAGCTCGATGGAGGCGTGCCGCGAGCTGGTCCGCCGCCGGCCGCCCATGGAGGACGTGGCGGGCCGGCTGTCCGACCCCGGGGTGGACCTGGCCGAGGTGGCGGGCTGACCCCGGGCGAGGTCCGGCCGTCCGCGGCCGCCGGTCCGGCTCCCCGGACCCGGGAGCGCGGGCCGGAGCCCACAAACACCGCGCACGGAGCGGGGTAGATGGCAGGGCGCCCCACGCCGGGGCGGCCGGCGGCGAGTCCACCCCCGGGCCGCGGGCCCGGGACCACCAGAGCCAGCGAGGTCACCATGACGGACGAGAAGCAGGAGCGGGACGAGGTCGGACTGCCGGACGAGCCGGCGTCGGAGGTCCACGGGAGGATCCGCGAGGCCCTCCGGGCCGTGTCGGACCCGGAGCTCGGGGTGAACATCGTGGACCTCGGCCTGATCTACGACATCGAGGTCGAGGAAGAGGCCGCGAAGGTGACCATGACGCTCACCAGCCCGGGCTGTCCCGCCGGCGATCAGATCCTGGCCGGCGCGAAGAAGCAGACCGAGTCGGTGGAGGAGGTCGACGAGGCCGAGGTCAACCTGGTCTGGAAGCCCTTCTGGACGCCCGACCGCATCGACCCGAAGATCCGGGCGGCCATGGGCTACTGAGGACCGGGGGCGGCCGGCCGCCCCGCCGGCCCGTCCGCCGCCCCGATCCTCCGACCCCCCGATCCGGTGACCGACGACGACCGCTGGCTGCTGGTCTACGACGGCGACTGCGGCTTCTGCCGCGGCTCGGTGGCCTGGGTCCTCGAGCGCGACCGGCCCGGCCGCATCGACGCCCGTCCCTTCCAGGCGGAGGAGGTCCTGGAGGCGGCGGGGGTGGACCGCCGCGAGGCGGAGCGGGCCGCCTGGCTGGTGGCCCCCGACGGCCGGCGCTGGGCCGGGGCCGACGCCGCGGCCCGCGTGCTCCGGCTGCTGCCCGGATGGGCCCTCGCCGGCCGCCTGCTGGGCGCCCCCCCGGTGATCTGGGCCGCCCGCCCCGTCTACCGCTGGATCGCCGGGCACCGGCCCCTGATGGCCCGGCTGACCGGCCTCCGCTGCGCCTACGACCGGCCCGACGAGCCGGTGGATCCGGGCCGGTGCGCCCGGAGCGGGCGGGCCGACCGGCCCGCGGCGGGGGCGGCGCGGGGCGAGTGCGGGACCGAGCGGGAGGGAGGCTGACCGTGCTCGGCCGGCTCCTCCTCCTCTTCACCGTCGTCCCCCTGGTCGAGCTGCTGCTGCTGGTCGAGGTGGGCCAGCGGATCGGCACGCTGTCCACCGTCCTCCTGGTGGTGGCCACCGGGATGATCGGCGCCTCGCTGGCCCGGCGGGAGGGCATCCGGACCTGGGGCGAGGTGCGGCGCAAGCTGGGGCAGGGCGCGATCCCGGGCGCCGAGCTGCTCTCGGCCCTGCTGGTCCTGCTGGCCGGCGCGCTGCTGGTGACGCCCGGCGTCCTCACCGACGTGGTCGGCCTGCTGGTCCTCGTCCGCCCCGCCCGGTCGTGGATGGCGGAGTTGCTCCGAGCCCGCCTGGTGGAGAAGATGGAGGCGGGCGAGCTCCACGTCTTCACCGCGGGCGGGAGCGGCCCCCGCGGCCCGTCCGGCGGAGAGGAGCCCGACGGCTGGCACCGCCGCTCCGGGGGCCCCGGCGAGGACGAGTCCGGGGAGGACGACGAGCCGCGGCGGCGGATCATCGAGAGGTAGCCCGGGCAGCGCCGGCGACGGCTCCGGCGCTGTCCGGATCGAGAGGGTGAAGCTCCGACAGAGCGAGAGGAGGCGACCGATGCGAGACGCACCCAACCCGGAACTCGGCCTGGCGATCCTCAGGGTGGTGACCGGCGTGATCTTCGTCGCCCACGGCGCGCCCAAGCTGTTCGGCGGGGGCGTCTCCGGGTTCGGCGAGATGCTGGGCGGGATGGGCGTCCCGCTCTCCTCGGCGGTGGCCTGGGGCGTGACGCTGCTGGAGTTCTTCGGCGGCCTGGCGCTGATCGTCGGCCTGCTGGTGACGCCCGTGGCGGTCCTGCTGGCCGTCCACATGCTGACGGGCATCGTCCTGGTGCACGCGAGCAACGGCTTCTACGTGATCGGGCCCGGCCAGGGCGGCGTCGAGTTCAACCTCCTCCTGATCGCGTCCCTCTGCGCCCTGCTCCTCGCCGGCCCGGGCGCTGCGGCCGCGGACGCGGCCCTCGGCGGCGCCGCGGGCGGGGCGGAGGCC
>CAZJJO010000069.1:0-10651 GCA_964546375.1 uncultured Gemmatimonadota bacterium | reverse complement strand
CCGCCCTGGCCGCCGAGCACGGCCTCTCGGACGACGAGTGGGAGCGGATCCTGGAGCTGCTGGGCCGCACCCCCACGCGGGCCGAGCTGGGCGTCTTCAGCGCCATGTGGTCGGAGCACTGCAGCTACAAGACCTCGAGGCCGCTGCTGGAGACGCTCCCCACCGAGGGGGAGCGGGTGGTGCAGGGGCCGGGCGAGAACGCCGGCGTGGTGGACGTGGGCGGGGGCTGGGGGCTGGCCTTCAAGATCGAGTCGCACAACCACCCCTCGGCCGTCGAGCCCTACCAGGGCGCGGCCACCGGCGTGGGCGGCATCCTGCGGGACGTCTTCACCATGGGGGCGCGCCCGGTCGCGGTGCTGGACAGCCTGCGGTTCGGCCCGCTGGACGAGCCCCGCTCCCGCTACCTGCTGGACGGCGTGGTCCGGGGGATCGGCGACTACGGCAACTGCGTGGGGATCCCCACGGTGGGCGGCGAGACCGTCTTCGATCCGGCCTACCGGCGCAGCCCGCTGGTCAACGCCATGTGCCTGGGCCTGGTGCGGCTCGACGACCTGACCCGGGCCGTGGCCGACGGGGTGGGCAACACCGTGATGGCCGTGGGCGCCCGGACCGGCCGCGACGGCATCCACGGCGCCGCCTTCGCCTCCGAGGAGCTGTCGGACGAGACGGCCGACAGCCGCCCCCAGGTCCAGGTGGGCGACCCCTTCACCGAGAAGCTGCTGATGGAGGCCACCCTCGAGCTGATCGACCGCGACCTGGTGGTGGGGGTCCAGGACATGGGCGCGGCGGGGCTCACCTCCAGCGCCACGGAGATGGCCTCCCGGAGCGGGACGGGCATCGAGATCGAGACCGACCGGGTCCCGGTGCGCGAGCCCGGGATGACCCCCTACGAGATCCTCCTCTCCGAGTCCCAGGAGCGGATGCTGGTGGTGGCCCGGCCGGGCCGGGAGGAGGAAGTCCGGGAGGTGCTGGACCGCTGGGAGCTGCTGGCCGCCGACGTGGGCCGGGTCACCGACGACGGCCGCTTCCGGGTCGTCCACGGCGGCGAGACGGTGGTGGACCTGCCCCTGGAGCCGCTGGTGGACGACGTCCCGGTCCGGGTGCTCGAGGCCGTGGAGGACCCGGAGGTCCGCCGGCGCCGGGAGGAGGACGTCGCCGACGCCGCCCTGGCCGACGCCGACGAGGCCGCCGACGCCCTGCTCCGCCTGCTGGACGCCCCCTCGGTGGGCTCCCGTCGCTGGATCTGGGAGCAGTACGACACCACGGTGGGCGCGAACACCGTGGCTGGCCCCGGCGGCGACGCCGCCGTCCTGCGGCTGGGCGACACCGGGCGGGGGATCGCCGCCGCCGTGGACGGCAACGGCCGCCTGGTGCGGCTGGAGCCCCGGCGGGGCGCCGCCCTGGCGGTGGCCGAGGCGGCCCGGAACCTGGCCTGCGCCGGGGCCCGCCCGCTGGCGGTGACCAACTGCCTGAACTTCGGCAACCCGGAGGGGCCAGCGGTTTACCACGAGCTGAAGGAGGCCGTGGCCGGCATGGGCGAGGCCTGCCGTGTCCTGGGGACGCCGGTCACCGGCGGCAACGTCTCCCTCTACAACGAGACCGCGGAGGGGCCGGTCCTCCCGACGCCCGTGATCGGGATGGTCGGGGTGCTGGAGGACGTGGAGAGAGCCGTGCCGGCGGCCTTCCGCTCGCTGGAGGACGAGGTCTGGCTGGCCGGCGAGACCGGCGAGGAGCTGGGCGGCTCCGAGTTCCTCGCGGTGGTCCGGGACCGTGTGGCGGGCCGACCGCCGGACCCGCGGCTGGAGGCCGCCGCCGACCTGGTGGCGTTCCTGCTGGCCGCCGCCGACCGGGGCCTGACCCGCTCGGCCCACGACCTGTCGGAGGGCGGCCTCGCGGTGGCCCTGGCCGAGTGCGCGATCCGGGCGGAGGACGGCCCGCTGGGCGTGGAGGCGTCGCTGGAGGTCGACGGCGTCTCGGACACCGCGGCGCTCTTCGGCGAGTCCGCGGGTCGGGCCCTGCTCTCCTGCCGGCCCGGGGACGGCCGGGCGCTGGAGGCGCTGGCCGCCGACCACGGCGTGCCCCTCGTCCGGCTGGGCAGCGTGGCGGGGTCGGGCGAGCCGTTCCGCCTCCGGGCCGGCGGCCTGGCGCTGGAGCTCGATCCCGGCCGGCTCCGGGACGCCTACGAGGACGCGCTCCCGCGCCGGATGCGGACCGAGGCGGGGCTGACCACGTGACCGCGGCGCCTTCCACCTCCGACCGGGCCGAACGATGAGCCGAGACCTCCCCTTCCTGGACGACGACAGGCCGCGGGAGGAGTGCGGCGTCTTCGCCGTCAGCGGCGCCGACCGGGCCGCCGAGCTCGCCTACATGGGCCTCTACTCCCTCCAGCACCGCGGCCAGGAGTCCGCCGGCATCGTCACGGTGGACGACGAGGGCGTCGCCCGATCCCACCGGGGCATGGGGCTGGTCTCCGAGGTCTTCGAGGACGAGCACATGCGCCGGCTGGAGGGCCGGACCGCCCTGGGACACGTCCGCTACTCCACCTCCGGCGCCTCCGGCCTGCGCAACGCCCAGCCCGTGCTGGTGGACTACCACCGCGGGCCGCTGGCGCTGGCCCACAACGGCAACCTCACCAACCAGCAGGTCCTGCGCGACCGGCTGGTGGAGGACGGCGCCATCTTCCAGACCGACAGCGACAGCGAGGTGGTCATCCACCTGGTCGCCAACTCGAAGCGCGAGAGCGAGAAGTCCCAGGTCGACGACGCCCTGTCGCAGGTGACCGGAGCCTTCTCGCTGGTGCTGAGCATCGGCGACACGCTCTACGCCGCGCGGGATCCCCGGGGCTTCCGCCCGCTCATCCTGGGCCGGAAGGACGGTGCCGCCGTGGTCGCGTCGGAGACCTGCGCCCTGGACATCATCGGCGCCGAGTACGTCCGGGACGTCGAGCCGGGCGAGGTGCTCCGGATCCGGGACGGCGAGGTGGAGGAGCTGCGCCCCCTGCCGCCCGAGGAGCCGGCCCCCTGCCTCTTCGAGCTGGTCTACTTCGCCCGCCCCGACTCCAAGATCTGGGGCGCCAGCGTCGACCGGGCCCGGCGGAAGTTCGGCCGCCAGCTCGCCCGCGAGCACCCGGTGGAGGCGGACTGCGTGTTCTCGGTGCCCGACTCGGCGAACTCCTCCGCCCTGGGCTACGCCGAGGAGTCGGGCGTGCCCTTCGAGCTGGGCCTGATCCGCAACCACTACGTCGGGCGGACCTTCATCCAGCCGACCCAGGCCGGCCGGGACTTCAAGGTGCGGATGAAGTACAACCCGGTGGAGGAGATCATCGACGGCCAGCGCGTGGTGGTGGTGGACGACTCGCTGGTCCGGGGCACCACCAGCATGGGGCTCGTGGGGCTGCTGCGGGAGGCCGGCGCCGAGGAGATCCACTTCCGGATCGCCTCCCCTCCCATCCGGCATCCCTGCTACTACGGCATCGACATGCCCACCCGCGAGGAGCTGCTGGGCGCGAACCACACGGTGGACGAGATCCGCGACCACCTGGGCGTCGACTCGCTGGGCTACCTCTCGATGGAGGGCATGCGGGAGGCCGTCGGCGGCATGGGCTCGTTCTGCGACGCCTGCTGGACCGGCGACTACCGGGCCCCGCTGGTGGACCGGGAGAAGGGCCACGACATGGCGAAGGGCTGAGCGGGACGCCGCCGTCCGGCGGCGTGGATCCTGCGGCCTCCCCCCGCAAAGCCGCGAGATCTCCGGCCCGTCCCACCGGCGGGCGCCGCACCCTCCCCGGGAGGTGACCCCGTGAACGAAGAGCGCGTCCGCGAGGCCGTCGGCACCATGCCGAAGACGGACCTCCACGTGCACCTGGACGGCTCCCTGCGCCCCGCGACCGTCCTCGAGCTGGCCGACGAGCACGGCGTCGAGCTGCCCACCCGGGACCGGGAGGAGCTGGCCTCCTACCTCCACGTCCAGGAGGCCGAGAACCTGGAGCAGTACCTGGGGCGCTTCGACGTGACCCTCTCGGTGATGCAGCACGCCGACGCGCTGGAGCGGGTGGCGTACGAGCTGTGCGAGGACGCGGCGGCCGAGAACGTCCGCTACATGGAGATCCGGTACTCGCCGATCCTCCACACCGAGAAGGACCTGCCGCTGACCGAGACCGTGGAGGCGCCGCTGCGGGGCGTCGAGCGGGCCCGGGAGGAGCTGGGCATCGAGGCGGCGCTGATCGTCTGCGGCATCCGCAACATGTCGCCGGACGTCTCCCGCGACCTGGCCGACCTGACGGTGGCCTACAAGGACCGGGGCGTGGTGGCCTTCGACCTGGCCGGCGCCGAGTACAACTACCCGGCCAAGAAGCACCGGGACGCCTTCTACACCGTCCTCAACCACAACGTCAACGCCACCATCCACGCCGGCGAGGCCTACGGGCCGGAGTCCATCCACCAGGCCCTCCACTACTGCGGCGCGCACCGGATCGGCCACGGGACCCGGCTGTTCGAGGACCCCGAGCTGATGCAGTACGTCAACGATCACCGGATCCCGCTGGAGATCTGCCTCACCAGCAACGTCCAGACGAACGCCGTCCCCGGCTTCGCCGACCACCCGGTCCGCCGCTACTTCGACGAGGGCCTGGTGGTGAGCCTCCACACCGACAACCGGCTGATGAGCGGGACGACGGTGACCGAGGAGTACGTCCGGGCCTGGAAACACCTGGGCTTCGACCTGGACGAGATCGCCACCATGGTGCTCCACGGCTTCCGGAGCGCCTTCCTCCACTGGCACCGGAAGGTCGAGATGCTGGAGGAGGTCCGGCCCCGGATCCGGGCCGCGGTCGAGTCCGCCGGCGGCTGAGCCGCGAGGTCCTCCCCGGTGTCCGCCGTCCCGGAGCCGCCGGGGTCGTTCTCCCCTTCCCCGGGCGGCCGCCCGGGCCCGCCCAACCGGCCCGAAGGAGACGGCGCTTCACGTAGACCGGCGTCGTGATCCGATCGTTACGGAGGGCGTGTTGACGGCCCCCCGGACCCGGGGTAGCATGGAAGCATCCGGCGGCGAGTGGCCGGCGCCATCGTAGCCTCCGCGGCGCCGACGCGGCCGACGGGGGAGGGACGCGTCCTGTCCGGCGCGGCCTTCCGCGAGCCAGCTTCCTGAACCGCTTCTCTCGTTCGGGCCCTCACCCAAGATCCGAAAGGACGACGGCATGTTCCGACGACTCGTTCGCTCCGCCGCAGGAACCGCGGCGTGTGCGGCGTTCGCCCTGTTCCTCCTCGTTCCCGGCTCCGCCGAGGCCCAGGAGGGCACCACCTCCGGATCCATCGCCGGCACGGTGCTCGGCCCCGACGGCCAGCCCGCGGCCGACGCCGTGGTCCGCGTCGTGAGCCAGCAGCGCGGCGGGGAGCGGGAAGTGCTCACCAACGCCAGCGGCCGGTTCCGGGTGCCGCTGCTCCAGCCCGGCCTCTACACGGTCCGGGCCGAGCTGCCGCCCAACCAGCCCGTGGAGGTCTCCGACGTCCGCGTTCAGCTGGGCGAGCGCACCAGCGTCACGCTGGAGCTGCAGCCCGTCGAGGGCCAGGCGCTCGAGGTCACGGTCGGCGGCGCCACCCAGGTCGACGTCTCCCAGACCGCCGTCGTCGACAACATCGGAGAGGAGCAGATCAGCCAGCTCCCCACCTCCGGGCGTGACTTCACCGACTTCATCAACCTGTCGGGGCTGGTGAGCCTGCAGCCCGGCATCACCACCGGCGGCCAGTTCTCCATCGGCGGCGCCCGGACGTCGGGCACCAACGTCCAGATCGACGGGGCCGACGCGAACAACAGCTTCTTCGCCGAGAACCGCGGCTCCTCGCGGGTGCCCTTCACCTTCTCGCTCGAGTCCATCCGCGAGTTCCAGCTCATCACCAACGGCTACGACGTCGAGTACGGACGCTACAGCGGCGGCGTCGTGAACGCGGTGACCAAGAGCGGCTCGAACGAGTTCCAGGGCAGCGCCCACTTCTTCTGGCGGGACGAAGGCTTCACCAGCCAGAACTTCGACGGCACCCAGCCCACCGACTTCCAGGCGTTCCAGTACGGGGGCACCGTCTCGGGCCCGATCGTCGAGGACAAGCTTCACTACTTCGTCTCGGGCGACTTCCAGCAGTTCGACCAGCCGACCTTCGCGCTGACGCCGGAGCGCACCGGGATCCACCCGGACACGATCCAGCGCTTCCAGGACATCCTGGTCGACGAGTACGGCTTCGAGCAGTCGTTCATCGACAACCAGTTCGGCACCTTCACCGAGACGCTGGACCAGACCAACCTCTTCGGCCGGCTCGACTGGACGGTCAACCCGGACCACCGGCTGAGCGTCCGCGTCAACTACCAGGACTTCACGAACCTGAACGACCGCCTGAACGCGGACGGCAGCGAGGCCCGGACGGCCGGCTCCAGCTTCCTGGACGAGTCGATCTCGGTGGTGGGCGAGTGGAACGCCATCCTGGGACCGGACGCCTACAACACGCTCCGGGTCCAGTACTCCGACGAGGACCGGCCGCGGCCGGGCAACAGCGACCTGCCCAACATCCGGGTCTTCACGCAGGACACGGCCGGCCGGGACGCCGAGATGTTCTTCGGCGGCGAGAACTTCGGCATCACGTTCTCGAACCGCCTGCAGGAGGAGAAGATCCAGATCACCGACAACCTGACCTTCAACCTGGGTGACCACACGCTGAAGGTCGGGACGGACAACGTCTTCTCCAACATCGTCAACCGCTTCTGGCTCAACGGAAACGGCCTGATCACCTTCGGCGACCTGGACAGCTTCGAGTCGCAGACGGGCGGCTTCTACTTCCGCTTCCTGCCCGTCCCCGACGATCCCTCGCAGCCCCCGTCGGCGCCGGTCGCCGACTTCGGCTACAACAACCACGCGTTCTACATCCAGGACCAGTGGCAGGCCACCGACAGGCTGCGCCTGACGGCCGGACTCCGCTACGACCGGACGAGCTATCCCGACGCGGGCGCGCCGCTGGAGAACGACGCCTTCGCCACGGCGGTGGCGAGCCTCGGGCTCGACGAGACGACGGTGCCGGAGGACCACGACAACTGGGGCCCGCGGCTGTCGTTCACCTACGACCTCGAGGGCGACGAGTCGGCGGTGCTCCGGGGCGGCGCCGGCATCTTCTACGACCCGATGCCGGGCGTCACCCACGGCAACGTCCTCCAGAGCACGCCCCGGCCGAACCGGTTCTTCGGGTGCGTCGGGCCGACCAGCTGGGAGGACTTCCGGAACATGGACGGCCCGGGCAACGTGCCCCGGGGGCCCGACACGCCCCACGAGGGCTTCTCGCCCTTCTGCTTCGGCGACACGCCCGAGATGACCATCTGGGGCAACGACGTCGAGCAGGCGACCACCTACAAGGCGAACCTGGGCTACGAGCAGCGGCTGACCGAGAACTGGAAGGGCGGCGTCCAGGTCATCCACAGCCGCACCACCAACCTGTTCGGCGCGGTGAACAACAACCTGGACACCGACCTCACCGACGACTCCGGGTTCCGGCGCCAGAGCGGCCGGCCGGTCTATGCGAACCCCGGCCCCGTGGACGGCCTCCCGGACGGCTCGGACCCCTTCTACGACCCGAGGGCCGGTGAGGGCGACATCGGCGTCGCCCGCGTCAACACCGACCTGCGGACGCTCTACACGCAGGTGAGCAACGGCGAGGCCCGGGCCTGGAACTTCAAGTTCGACATCCAGGGCAACCCCGCCGACAACTTCCGGCTGGCGGCCAACTACACGCTCAACTACGCCTACGACAACAGCAGCACCGAGTGCTGCACCGGCAACGCCCTGCTCTTCGACACGCCCACGGCGGGCAACCCCAACGTGCTCGGCGATCCCGGGAACGACGTCACCGGCTCCTGGGGGCCGTCGAAGAACGAGCGGCGGCACGTCCTGGTGCTGAACGCCATCTGGAACCTCCCGGCCGGCTTCCAGCTCAGCGGCATCTACCGCGGCCAGTCGGGCAACCCGTTCACGCCGTCGGTCAACGGCGACCTGAACTTCGACGGCGACGAGGGGAACGACCGGCCGTTCCTGCCCGATCCGAACAACCTGGGCGCGGGCGGCTACACCTTCGCCTCGGTGACGGACCGGGAGCGCTACATCGACCTGCTGGGCCAGCACGACTGTCTGGCCGAGGCGGTGGGGACCATCATCTCGCGCAACACGTGCCGCGACCCCTGGTTCCACAGCGTCGACCTCAAGCTGAAGAAGGAGTTCGACACCTTCGGCGGCCAGCGCTTCGACGTCATCCTGGACCTGTTCAACGTGCTGGACGGGCTCGGGATGGAAGCCGGCGAGTTCGTCTTCACGAACAGCAACCTGTTCACCGTCACCGACTACGACCCCGACACCGACCAGCTCACCGTCGAGACGGGCCGGTTCGGCGACGAGATCCCGGTCGGCTTCTCGCCCTTCCAGTTCCGGGCGCAGATCGGCGTGCAGTACCACTTCTAGGGCACGCGCCGAGAGGCCGGACGGACGGGGTCCCGCCCGTCCGAAGCGAGAGCCCCCGACCGCCTCGCGGCGGCGGGGGCTTTTCGCGTTCGGGGCTCCGGGGCGCGTCGCCGGCTCAGCCGCCCCCGTGCTCCTCGATCCAGCGGGCGTAGCGCTCGACGCCCTCCTCCAGGGACGTCCAGTCGGGGGCGGCGCCGGCTTCCTCCAGCTTCACCGTCTCGGCCTCGGTGAAGTGCTGGTACTGGCCGCGGACCTCGTCGGGCATCTCGAAGTACTCGGTTCCGATCTCCCGGCCCAGGGCGGCGCCGATCGCGTCCACCAGCTCGTTGAAGGTGCGGGCCCGGCCGGTGCCCACGTTGTAGAGGCCCGACGGGCGCTCCTCGAGCGCGAAGGCCAGCACCACCTCCACGACGTCGCCCACCCAGACGAAGTCCCGGGCCTGCTCGCCGTCGTCCAGCCCCGGGCGGGTCGAGCGGAAGAGGCGGACCCGGCCCCGCTCCCGGGCCTGGAGGATCGCCTGGTGGACGTAGCTGGCCATCGACCCTTTGTGCTCCTCGTGGGGGCCGTAGACGTTGAAGAACTTCAGGCCCGCCCACCGGGGGGGCGCCGGCGCGTCCGGGTCGGCGGCCTGGCGCGTCGCCCAGGCGTCGAAGCGGTGCTTCGAGAGGCCGTAGGGGTTCAGCGGCTCCAGCTCGGCCAGCTCGGCCGGCGTCTCCCGTCGGTCGGAGAAACCGGCCGAGCCGTCGCCGTAGGTGGCGGCGCTGCTGGCCCAGACCAGCGGCACGCCGCGTCGGGCACAGAGCCGCCACAGGCGGCGCGAGTAGCCGGTGTTCACCCGCATCAGGTGGTCGACGTCGTCCTCGGTGGTGTCGGTGCAGGCGCCCAGGTGGACGACGGCCTCGATCTCGCCGACGACGCCGGCGGGGTCCTCCTCCAGCCAGCCCCACAGCTCGTCGCGGTGGAGATAGCGGCGGAAGCGGACGCCGTTCAGGTGGCGCCACTTCTCGCCGTCGCCCAGAGCGTCCACCACGACCACGTCGTCGCGGTCCGCCTCGTTCAGGGCCTCCAGGACGTTCGTGCCGATGAAGCCGGCGCCGCCGGTCAGCACGATCATCGCGTCGCGTCCCCTCCGTTCCGGTGCTCCCGCCCGTGCGCGGGGTCCAGTATAGGGGCTCGCGGCCGGCGCGTCGCCCCGACCGCTCCCCGTCCCGGGTTGCCCGCCCGCGGACGCGGGTCGCCCCCGGCCTCCGTCCGGGGCGGACGCCAGCGCTCCTCGCCCCGGATCCGCCAGCGGCCGTCGCGCGCCACCTCGGCGCAGAAGGTGCCCTGGCGGTCGGTCCGCCACACCCGCGCCCCCGCGGCCCGCAGGCGCGCCAGCGTCGACGGGTGCGGATGGCCGTACCGGTTCCCGGCCCCGACCGAGATCACGGCCACCGCGGGGCGGACGGCCCGCAGCCACCGGCGCCCGGTGGAGGTCCGGCTGCCGTGGTGGCCGACCTTGAGGACGTCGGCGCGAAGCGTGTCGGCCGGCCAGCGCGCGGCCATGGCCGCCTCCTGCGCCCGGCCGGCGTCGCCGGTGGCCACGTAGACGAACGACGGCGGGATCCGGATCCGGACGGCCACGCTGGCCGCGTTCGCCCCCTCCGGCGGCCCCGCCCATCGGGGGTGTCCGCCGGGCGGGGCCGGCGGCGCCAGCACCAGCACCTCGGCCCCGTCCACCCGCATCCGGTCGCCGGCCCGGGCCGGCAGCCACCGGACGCCCGCCTCGGCCGCCGCGTCCAGGGCCTCGGCGTAGTCGGGGCTGGGCGCCGGGTTGCCCGCGTCGAGCCACCGGGCCACGGGCCGGGCCCGCAGCAGGGACGGCAGCCCGCCCAGGTGGTCCCGGTGCGGATGGGAGAGGACCACGAGCGACACCGAGCGGGCCCCCCGGTCCCGCAGGAACGGCACCAGGGTTCGGAGGCCCGCGTCGCCCCGGCCGTCGCGCGGCCCCCCGTCCACGACGATCCACCGGCCGCCCCGGGTCCGGACGGCCGCCGCGTCGCCCTGGCCCACGTCGAGCTGGCACACCATCGCCCGGTCGCCGGCCGCCCAGCCCAGGACGGCCGGGCCGCCCAGCCCCACCGCCAGGGCCCCGGCCAGCGGAGCCGCCGCCCGGAGCGGCCGGAGGCC
>CAZJJO010000068.1:0-10967 GCA_964546375.1 uncultured Gemmatimonadota bacterium | reverse complement strand
CCATGCTGCGGCCGGCCGATCACGGGCGTTTCCGCGGAAACGGGCAGGGCGACGCTCCGGGGGCAACCCCGCGGGGCCATCGGATCGAGCCCGGCCGGGATGCCGGTTGCCGGTCCCGGCCGGCCCCCGCCGCTACGCCGGCAGGCGCGTCCCCGTCTCCAGCCAGGCCTCCAGCTCCTCGGCGGTCACGGCGGGCGCGAAGAGGAAACCCTGCCCGTAGCGGCAGCCGTGCTCCAGCAGCCATCGCCGCTGGCGCTCGGTCTCCACGCCCTCGGCCACGGGGCGGAGGTCCATCGCCTCGGCCAGCGTCAGGCTCGCCTCGAGCACGGCCTCGTGGCGGCTCGATTCGCCGATCCGGTCCACGAAGAGCTGGTCGAGCTTGAGGCTGTCCAGCTCGATGGAGGCCAGCCGCTCGAGGGTGGCGTACTGGGTGCCGAAGTCGTCGACCGCCACCGGCGAGCCGAGCTCCCGGATCGCCTCCACCACGCCCGCCCCCTCCACGGCCACCGTCTCGGTGACCTCGAAGGCCACGCGCTCCGGGGCGAGCTCGAGCTCGCGGAACATCTCGGCCAGGACATCGACCAGGTCGGCGGGGGCCAGCTCCCGGCCCGACAGGTTGATGTGGAGCCGGAAGTCGGGATCGAGGCGGCCCTCCCCGATCCACGCGGCGAGGCGGCCGCACGCCGACCGGGCCACCTGCCGGCCGAGCTCGACGATGAGGCCGGTCTCCTCGGCCAGGGGGATGAAGGCGTCGGGCGGCACGAGCCCCCGCTCGGGATGGTTCCAGCGGGCCAGCGTCTCGGCGCCGACGATGCGGCCGTCCTCCAGGTCGACGATGGGCTGGAAGTGGGGCACGATCTCGCCGCGCCGGAGGGCCTGGTTCAGCTCCACCTCCCGGCGCAGCCGTCCGCTCCGCTCGTCGGCGATCCCGGGTCCGTAGCGGCGCGCCGAGGAGCCGGGATCCTCCTTGGCCACGAACATCGCCCGGTCGGCCCTGTGGACCAGCTCGTCGGCGGTGACGGGATCCTCCTCGCCGTCGCCGCCGGCGAAGGCGATCCCGCAGCTCACCCGGAGCAGGACGTCTTCTCCGGCCACCGGCACCGGGCGGTCGAACCGCTCGGTGAGCCGCCGTGCGACCCGCTCGGCGTCCGACGTCTCGGCCAGGTCCTCCAGCAGGACGCCGAACTCGTCGCCGCCGAGGCGGGCCAGCGTGTCGGCCTCGCGGACGACCCCCCGGAGCCGGTCGGCCACCTGGCGGAGCGCCTCGTCGCCGGCCGCGTGGCCGTGCTCGTCGTTGACGCGCTTGAAGCCGTCCAGGTCGAGGAAGAAGACGGCGATCCGCTCTCCGGCGCGTCGGGTCCGCTCCAGGGCGTGCTCGAGGCGGTCCCAGAAGAGGGTCCGGTTCGGCAGGCCGGTGAGGCTGTCGTGGAGGGCCTGGTGCCGCAGCTCCCCCTCCATCCGGTAGCGATCGGTGACGTCCCGGAGGGTGGCCACGACCCCCTCCAGCTCGCCGTCCTCGCCCGGGAGGGGAGCCGCGTTGACGGAGAGGATCTGGCGGGTGCCGTCGGGGCGCTCGAGCCCGTGCTCGACGTTCCGGACCGGCCGTCCCGTGGCCAGCACCCGCCGGAAGGGGAGCTCCTCGGCGGCCAGGGATCCGCCGTCGGGCGCGGTGATCCGCCAGGCGGGGTCGTCGTAGCTCCGGTCCCGGATCTCCGACGCCTCCAGGTCGAGCATCTCCTCGGCCTCCCGGTTGGCGAAGGTGATCCGGCCCTCCGGGTCCAGGATCACCGTCGCCTCGGCCATGGTCTCCACCAGCGTGCGGTGGCGGGCCTCGCTCCGCCGGAGCGCCTTCTCGACCTTCTTCTGCTCGGTCACGTCCACGCCGTGGACCAGGACGCCCGTGACGTCGTCCCCCTCGGTGAGCGGCTGGAAGGCGAAGCTCAGGTACCGGCGCTCGCGCCCGTCGCCGGTGTCCAGCTCCACGGGCGTCCCGGCCGCGTGGTAGGGCTCGCCGGTCCGGTAGACCTCGTCCAGGAGGTCGAAGTAGGGCTGGTCGGCGATCTCGGGCAGGACCTCCCGGACCGGATGGCCGATCAGCTCCCGCTCGCCCACCAGCTCCCGGTAGGTCGGGTTCGCCCGCTCGAAGACGAGGTCCTCCCCCCGCAGCACGGCCAGGAAGGCCGGCGCCTCGCGGAACACCTCTTCGAGCCGGGTCCGCTCCCGCTCCAGCTCGCGGACGGCCTCCTCCAGGTTCCGCTCCAGCGCCTTCTGCTCGCTGACGTCCTGGACGGCGGCCACCAGCAGCTCCTCCTCCCGCAGCGGGAGCGGTGCGGCCGAGAAGAGCGCGTCGAAGACGGTCCCGTCGCTACGGCGGAGACGGACCTCGCGGCTCCGGACCGTCTCCCCTCTCCGCAGCCGACGGTAGACCCGCTGCCGCTCTTCCGAATCCGCCCACAGGTCGTCGCCCCCCACCGGGCCGTCCACCACCTCGTCGCGGCCGTAGCCGAAGACCCGCTCGAAGTGCTCGTTCACGTCGACGTACTCGTCCGTCTCGGACCGGAGGATCTTGAGCGCCACGGGGCTGATGTCGAAGACGCCGCGGAACTTCTCCTCGGTCCGCTCCAGCGCCTGCCGCGTCCGCACCCGGTCGGAGACGTCGAAGATGATTCCCTCGAGGATCTCGCCGTGCTCCGGGTCCTCGAGGCGCCGCACGTAGGCCAGCCCCCACACCGTCGAGCCGTCCTTCCGCCGCAGCCGGGCCTCGTCGACGATGCCGGTCCCGTCGGCCCGGACGTCCTCGACGACCGCCTGTCGGTCCTCGCCCTCCGGGAAGAAGGCGCGGCCGGGCGTGCCCACCACCTCGTCCGGGGAGGCGTAGCCGAAGAGGTGGGCGAACGCCCGGTTGCACTCGAGGATCCCGCCGCCCGGCTCCGGTCGGGACCGGAACATGCCGACCAGCTCCTGGTCCAGGAGGCGGCGGTGGCGCTCCTCGGCCAGGCTCAGCTCGCGCTCGGCCCGCTTGCGGTCCGAGATGTCGGCGACCATGCCGACCAGGACCTCGGGCTCGGCGTCCGCAGGGTCGTCGATCCAGACGCCGCTGACCAGCGTCCACAGGGCCGTGCCGGCCTCACGGCCCAGCCGCAGCTCCCGGTTCCGCACGTCGCGGCGCTCCCGCACGTCGGAGAGGAGGAGCTCGCGGTCCCCGCCCTCCGCCCACAGGGCCTCGACGCTCCGGCCCTCGAGCGCCCCGGGGTCCCCGACCCCGGCCATCCGGGCCAGCGCCTCGTTGGCCGCCAGGACGCGCCCGTCCCCGGCCACGCGGAAGACGGCGGCCACGTTCTCCTCGAACAGCGCCCGGTAGCTGCGGAGCCGGATCCGCCGCTCCTCCTCCGGGCTCTTCGCCGAGGTCATGTTCCGGATCGTCCCGGCGAACAGCCGGCGGCCGCGCCGCCCGAACTCGGTGAAGGTGATCCGCAGGTCGAGCCGGTGTCCGTCCCGGTGGAGGCCGGGCAGCTCGACCTCCGACCAGGGCAGGGTCCGCTCGCCGGTGGCGAGGTACCGGTCGAACGCCTCCCGGTGGCGGTCCCGGTGGTCCTCGGGCATGAGCATCGTGAGCGGCTCGTCCACCAGCTCGTCGCGGCCGTAGCCGAAGATCCGCGTCGTCGCCGGGTTCGCGTACCGGATCCGGCTCTCCCGGTCGATCACCACCAGCCCCTCGGTCAGGTCGTCCGCCAGCACGAGGGGTAGGAGGCGGCGGTCGCCGCTCCCTACGCTGATCCGTCCGGACGGGGAAGGGCTGGACATGGGCCGTCCCGGGTGGAAAGGGCGAGTCTCCGGCCGGTCCCGCCGCCGTCACGGCCGCGGCCGGCGGGCCGGGATCAAGGCTTCTTTATCGGGAGACTATAAGGCCGGGGAGGACGCCGGCGCAGGGGAGGGCGGCGTCACAGGCAGGGGCGCTGTCGCGGGTCGGGGCGCCGCCGCGGGGGAGGAGGACGGCGACCCGGGGCTCGCCGGCGACACGGGACCCGCCGACGGGATCAGCGGCAGCTCCCGGGGGGCGGCTGGTGGGGGCGGCACGGCCCGAACCGGACGGTGTCGCCGGCGCTCACGCCGTGCTCGGCGAACCATCCCTGGTTCGTCTCGATGGCGTAGATGGCGGGGGCGTCGGAGCGGTACGACCGCCCGGCGAACGGCTCCATCGCCTCGACGTTGACGATGACGTCGGCCGTGTCGACGAAGGCGGCGGAGAGGGGGATCGACGTCTCGGCCATCGTCAGCGCGATGGTGCCCGGGACCGCGAAGACGAAGAGCATCCCCCGGTCTTCGGCCAGCGGGGCGTCCCGGTCCGACAGGCCGACCAGCCTCTCCCCCGGCTCGTCGGCGATCTCGACCGTCAGGGCGTGGCCCTCGACGCAGAGGACGGTCCGGTCGGAGGGGTCGCACGCCGGGTCCGGTTCGGTGGGGGCGTCCGCGCAGGCGGCGAGGGCCAGGACGAGCGCCAGGCCCGCCCACCGACCCGCCCGGCGGAACGGGCCGGGGCGGAGGGATCGCGACGCCGCGGCCGGAGGGTCGGACATCTCGGTTCCGTCGTCGGTGGGTCGGAGGGGGCGGGCCGTCCGGGGGCGGGAGCGCCTTCCGGAAGGCGCGCGAGCGTGCTCGAACGAGGGAAAACGTAACGAGCGCGTCCGGCGCGAGCCAGCCCGGGTCAGGGGGAGGAGTCCCCGGCCGGCCCGTCCGTGCGGGGTCCGATCTGGGCCGGCCGCCGGGCCACGATCCGGGGGGTCCCCTCGTGGGTGCGGACGCGGCCGGCGACGCAGATCCGGCGGCCGTTCCACCGTCGCTCGGGCGTGCCGAACCGGGCCCGGTCCTCGCCCCAGATGACCACGGTGAAGAGCTGGTCGGGATGGGGGCGGCCCAGGTTCAGGTAGGTGGGTTGGCCCCCGACGCTCCGGACCCAGGCGGCGCTCTCCACGGTGCCGCACACCCGCCCGACTTCCCCGACGTGGGCGCCGGCCTCCTCGGCGCTCCAGGTGGGCAGGTCGGCGTCGACCGTCGGGCCGGCGGCGGGGCCGTCGGAGGGGAGCACGCGGGCCACCAGGAACGCGGCCGCCACCGCCAGCAGGGCCGCCGCCCCCCACCGGCTCCGCCGGGACCGGCCTCCCTCTCCCATCGTCGTCCCTCCTCCCGTCTGCGACCCGGACCTCGCGGCGCCTCGGCACCGGGGAGGGTAACCGCCCGGGCCGGCGCGGCGCATCCGGCCGGCGGCACGCTCTTCGCAGCCCGTGACGGGCGGCGGTCCGATCTCGTCGTTCGGCGACGCGTGGGAACTCGACGTCCACGACGCATGGGAGGGAAGTCCGGGATGCGGCGATCGATCCTGTCGACCGCGGCGACGGCCGTGGCCGCGCTGCTGCCGGCGGCGCCGGCCTCCCCCTGCGTCGAGGCGCGCCTGGAGGTCGAGGGCGGCGACCGGTTCGCGATCACCGGGCGGCTCCTGTTCCCCTGAGCGTGGCTCGGGCGGGCTGACGACCGTGGAGATCGGCCCCCACCCCCCGTTCTCCTGGTCGCGCTCGCGCCACGGAACCCTGGAGATCTGTCCCCGGCGCTACTTCTGGCACTACTACGGCTCCTGGGGAGGCTGGGAGGAGGAGGCCGACGAGGAGGCCCGCCGGGCGTGGCTCCTGAAGAAGCTCACCGGCCTGCGGGCCGAGCTGGGCCGGTCGGTGCACCGGCGGGCCTTCGAGGTGGGCTTCCGGGCGGCGCAGGGGCTCGAGCTCCCGGCCGCCGACGAGCTGGAGGCCCGCACCCGCCGGGAGCTGAACCGGGTGGTGGCCGCCTCCCGCGACCGGGGCGCCTTCCTGGCGAGCCCCTCCCACCACCCTTACCTCCGCTCCGCCTGGTACGGCGACGGCCCCGGCGAGGAGGAGATCGAGGCGGTCCGGGAGCGGCTGGAGCCGACCCACCGGCACCTGGTCGACCATCCGATCTGGGCGGAGGTCGGGGCCGGCAGGCTGGAGGTGCTCCACCTGGACGACCCCGACGTCCGTCCGGAGCCGGACTTCGCGCTGGACGGGGTGCCGGTCTACGCCGAGCCGGACCTGCTGCTGCGGCGGGTCGAGGACGATCGACGGATCGTGGTCGACTGGAAGTCGGGGCGGGAGCGGCGGGGGGACCTCTGGCAGGTGGGGCTGTACGGGCTCTTCCTCCGGGAGACCCGGCGGATCCGCGCCTGCGAGGGGCGGGTGGAGTACCTGGCGCGGGGCGAGAGCGAGGCGATCGAGCTGGGGCCCGAGCTGATCGACCGGGCGGAGGACCGGGCCCGGGAGAGCATCGGGGAGATGCGGGAGCTGCTGGAGGACCCGTCCAAGAATCGCCCGCGCGCGAGAGAGGCCTTCCCGATGGTGGACCGGTCGGACGTCTGCCGGTGGTGCGACTTCTACGAGCTCTGCGAGCCGGAGCTGGAGGACGGTCGGGTGGAGGAGCGCTGAGCCCGGCCGGGGAGCTCGACGGGCGGGGCGCCGGTGGGACGGAGGCCCGCGGGCCCCGGATCCCGGGGGAGCGCCGGCTCCCCGGAAGGCACGAAAAAACGGCGGCCCGGTGCTGGCCGTCGGCCCAGGGAGGAGGTTCAGGGGTGCTGGACCGAGGGTCGCAGACCGGAACCGCCGCGATGCCTCGTGATGGTGGGAGAATGGCGGCCCGGAACAGTGCCGTCCACCTCAGGGGCGGTGGTTAGGGGGCTGAGGGGAGGGATCACTGCCCGGAACCGCCGTCCCGATCGGCCTCGCCGTCGGGACATCTCCCTCTGTGCACCCCCTAATACGGCCCCCCTGGAGCAGTGTTCCGCCGCGGGGGCGGACGTTCCGCGGGCGCGTGAGGCGAGCGGCCCGGGGACCCGCGCGGCGTCGGGCGGGTAACCGGTTTCCGAAGGCCCCTCCCGCCCGCCGCACGGCGGGTTCGACGCTGACGCACCGACTTCACCTCAACCTCCGGAACGAATGAGCACTGACACCGCCTCCGCCGAAGCGGACACGAGCGTCCCGACCCGGGACGAGGCCCCCGAGAGCTTCGAGGCCCTGGGCCTCTCCGAGCGCATCCTCGAGGCCATCCGGCGGGCGGGCTACGATCGCCCGACCGAGATCCAGTGGCGGGCGATCCCGTCGGCCCTGGAGGGCCGCGACGTGCTGGGCTCCGCCCAGACCGGGACCGGCAAGACGGCCGCCTTCACGCTCCCGATGATCCAGCGGCTGGACCTGGGCCAGTCGGAGCGTCCCCGCGGCCTGGTGGTGACCCCGACCCGCGAGCTGGCCCAGCAGGTCGAGCGTGCGGTGCGTACGTACGGCGCCACCTCCTCGGTCGAGTCCCTGGTCATCCACGGGGGGGTGGCCTATGGCCCCCAGATCGAGGGGCTCGAGTGGGGCATGGACATCCTCGTGGCCACGCCGGGCCGGCTGCTGGACCTGTGCCGGAAGGGCCACGCCGACCTCTCGGCGGTGGAGGTGCTGGTGCTGGACGAGGCCGACCGGATGCTGGACATGGGCTTCATCGACGACGTGCGCAAGATCGCCGCACAGACCCCGGAGGACCGCCAGACCTTCCTCTATTCGGCCACCATGCCCAACGCCATCGTGTCGCTGGCCCACGAGATGATGGAGGACCCGGCCCGGATCGAGGTGGGGCTGGAGACGGCGGCCGAGGGCGTCCGGGAGGTGATCCATCCGGTGGACAGCTCCCGGAAGCAGGAGCTGCTGCTGCACTACCTGGAGGAGGAGAGCGAGGGGCAGTGCCTCGTCTTCACCCGGACCCGCAACACCACCAGCTTCGTGGCCGACTACCTCGACCGCCACGGCGTCTCCAGCGACGACCTCCACGGCGGCAAGTCGCAGGACCAGCGCACCCGGAGCCTGGACCGCTTCCGGGCGGGCGACACCCGGGTGCTGGTGGCGACGAACGTGGCCGCCCGGGGCCTGGACATCCGGGGGATCCGCCACGTCGTCAACTTCGACGTGCCCCGGGACCCCCGCGACTACGTCCACCGGGTCGGTCGGACCGCCCGCCACGACGAGACGGGCGACGCGGTGACCTTCATGTCGCCGGAGGAGTGGCTCCACGTCCGGGACATCGAGAAGCTGACCGAGACGGTGATCCCGCGCGAGCCGGTCGAGGGGTTCGAGCCCAGCGTCGAGCCGCTGGGCGCGCGTCGTCGGGACGAGGAGGACGACGACCGCTCCCGCTCCCGCCTGGGACGGGGCCGGCGCCGCCGCTGAGGCCGCGGCCGCCGACGGGCTCCCGGGCCTCCGGTCCGCCGGCGGGCGGGGCGCCGTCGGACTCCCGCTGTCGCCGGCAGACGCGGCGCCGGCGTGCTCGCGCCGCCCCCCGCCTCGAGAACGCATCCAAAATTTCACGCCGCTAAACCGCCGCCTCCGCCTCCCCGGTCCGGGGAGCCCCCGTCCGGCGAGAGCCCCGGCGCCAGGCCGGTTCTCCGGTCTTCCCCCGAACCGTCGCCCCCATACGACTTATAGGGTACATCGGCCGCGCCGGTTTGGCGGCCTTGACCCGGCGGCCTATATTCGCGCGTCGCCGTCCTACGTGGTCTACCGTTGGGAGGGTTCGGCGTCGTACTCGGCTTCCCGCACGGGGCGAAGACCCGGCGACGGGACCGGGCCGGGACCCGGACGGCGTCGGACATTTCCGCGGACGGGAGGCGGACGGATCGAGCGCCAGCGACGAGGTCAGCGTCGGGGGAGGTTGGCAGAGGTGACCCGCCGGATCCTGGTGGTGACCGAGGGCTCGGAGCTGCCGGAGAGGGTCCGGGGGCTCCTGGGCGATCGGGAGGGCGCCCGGCACGCCGAGGTCCGGGTGGCCCGCTCGGCCGAGGCGGCGCTGCCGCGGGTGGGGGACGCCGGTACCGAGCTGGTCCTGATGGACGTGGACCTGCCCGGCATGGGCGGGATCGAGGCCCTCCGGATCCTGCGGGACCGGGACGTCGAGACGCCGATCGTGCTGATCGCCGGCCGCAGCTCGCTGGAAGAGGCCATCGGATCGATGCAGGAGGGGGCCAGCGACTTCCTGGTCCGGCCGGTCCGCACCCAGGGCCTCCGGAAGGTGCTCCGGCGGCACCTGGGCACGTGCGAACGGCACGAGGCCCTGGACCTGCCGGCGGGCGCCGGGGGCGAGGACGACCGGCTGCTGGGGCAGAGCCCCGGCATCGTCGAGGTCTGCAAGACGCTGGGCCGGGTCGCCCCCACCGACGCCACCGTCCTCGTCTCGGGCGAGAGCGGCACCGGCAAGGAGCTGATCGCCCGCCTCCTCCACAAGAACAGCGACCGCCGGGAGGGTCCCTTCCAGGCGGTCAACTGCGCCGCCATCCCCGAGAGCCTGCTCGAGAGCGAGCTGTTCGGCCACGAGAAGGGCGCCTTCACCGGGGCCGACCGCCGGCAGCTCGGCAAGTTCGAGCAGGCCGACGGCGGCACCCTCTTCCTGGACGAGGTGGGGGACATGTCCCTCGCCAACCAGAAGAAGATCCTGCGGGCGCTCGAGGAGCGGGCGATCGAGCGGGTCGGGGGGCAGGAGCGGATCCCGGTCGACGTCCGGGTGGTGGCGGCGACCAACGTGGACCTCTGGGACCGGGTGAAGGAGGAGGCGTTCCGCCGCGACCTCTACTACCGCCTGGCCGTCGTCAACATCCGGGTGCCGCCCCTCCGGGAGCGGAAGGAGGACATCCGCCTGCTGACCGATCACTTCGTGGCCCGCTTCGCCCGGCGCTCGGGCCGGCCGGTGGAGCGGGTCGCCAGCGAGGTCTACGAGCGGCTGGAGTCCTACGACTGGCCGGGCAACGTGCGCGAGCTGCGCAACGTGCTGGAGCGCAGCGTCATCATGGGCCAGGGGGCGGTCCTCCGGGCCGACGACCTCCCGGAGCTGGCCCCCTCGACCGGCGGAGAGCCGGAGGCGCGCGAGGGACGGCGGGTGCTGCGCCGGTTCTGTCGCGACGGGATGAGCCTGGAGACGCTGGAGCGCCGCTATATCGAGAACGTCCTCGACGAGCTGGGCTGGCACTTCGGCGAGGCCTCCGACGTGCTCCAGATCCACCGCAACACCCTCCGCCGGAAGATCCGCCGCTACGGCCTCGAGGAGTCCGCCTCGGCCGCCGAGGAGCAGGAGGGCCAGCAGGCCTCCTGACGCCCGGGCCGGGTCAGCGCTCGACGACCCGGACCAGGCGCCAGCTCCGCCCTCCCTCCAGCTCCACCACCCCCCGCAGCGTCGCCCCGGCGCCGCCCGCCGGCGGACGGGCCCGGACCGAGAGCTCGGCCCGGCGCGGGCCGAAGGCGGCCCGTTCCCCGAACGCGTCGGCGCGGTCCCGCAGGAGGCGCCCCTGCTCGGGCGGGAGGGCCCGGGCCACGTCGAAGGCGCTCGAGAAGGTGCGCCCCTCCCGGGCCCGGACCAGGGCCCGGGCGCCCTCGAGGTCCAGGACCGGGAGCACGGCCAGCACGGGGGGCGGGGCGGCGTTCACGTTGATCCGCCCGTCGCCCTCGACGGTCAGCAGCGGCGACAGGCGGCGGTGCAGCTCCGGGGAGACGCCGCGCACCCGTGCCAGCTCGTCGACGTCGCCGAACGGGGCGTTCCGGGGCCGGGCGGCCAGCCCCCGGGCGGCGTAGGCCGCGGCCTCGGCGCCCGCGTCGCGGGGCCGCTCGTCCGGATCCCTCCAGTCGAGCACGGCGGCGACGATCCGCTCGGCCCGGGCCCGGTCCACCCCGATCGCCGCCAGCAGGCGGCCGAGCTGATCGCCGGTGGCCCGGTTCAGGTGCAGCCTCGCACGGCTGTCCAGCAGCTCGACCCGGACGGCCATCCCGTTCACCTCGAGCCGGAGGGGGGGCAGGAGGCTGTCGCCGGCCGAGCGGATGCGGCGCGGCGCCGCGGGCCCGGTCAGGCGCGCCTCCAGGGCCGCGGCCGCCCGGGCGAGGCCGGCCCGG
>CAZJJO010000067.1:0-10969 GCA_964546375.1 uncultured Gemmatimonadota bacterium | reverse complement strand
CGGCACATGCCTTGCGCCCCCATCACCCACGCAGGCGGTCGGCCCGACCGGGCCCTCCGGCGGCCGCCCGCCGCGACGCATTCCGAATCGCACGCCGACGCGAGACGCACGCGAGCACGCGAATTCATAGAGACAGGGGAGCGCGCCATGGCCAAGGATCTCGAGTTCGACAGCCAGGCCCGCCAGCACCTCCAGGACGGGGTGGACAAGCTGGCCGAGGCGGTGAAGGTCACGCTCGGACCGAAGGGACGTAACGTCGTCCTGGAGAAGGAGTTCGGTGGACCGACGATCACCAAGGACGGCGTCACCGTCGCCAAGGAGATCGAGCTGGGCGACCGGATGGAGGACCTCGGCGCCCAGATGGTCCGCGAGGTGGCCACCAAGACCTCCGACGAGGCCGGCGACGGCACCACCACCGCCACCGTGCTGGCCCAGGCCATCTTCCGCGAGGGCCTCAAGAGCGTCACCGCCGGCGTCAGCCCGACGTCGCTGAAGCGGGGCATCGACGCCGCCGTGGACCGGGTGGTCGAGGACCTGCGCTCGGTCTCCACGCCCACCACGGGCAAGGAGGAGATCGCGCAGGTCGCCACCATCTCGGCCAACAACGACGCCGAGATCGGGGCCCTCATCGCCGACGCCATGGAGAAGGTGGGCCGTGACGGCGTCATCACCGTCGAGGAGGGCACCGGGCTGGAGACGGTGCTCGAGACGGTGGACGGCATGCAGTTCGACCGCGGCTACCTCTCGCCCCACTTCGTCACTGACGCCGAGGCGCGGGAGGCGGTCCTCGAGGACGCGCTGATCCTCATCCACGACGAGACCATCTCCAGCATGAACGACCTCCTGCCGCTGCTGGAGGAGGTCCAGCAGACCGGCCAGCCGCTGCTCGTCATCGGCGACGACGTCGAGGGCGAGGCGCTGGCGACGCTCGTGGTGAACAAGGTCCGCGGCACGCTGGACGTCTGCGCCGTGAAGGCGCCAGGCTTCGGCGACCGCCAGGACCAGAACCTCCGCGACATCGCCACGCTCACCGGCGGCACGCTGATCAGCGAGACGCTGGGCCGCGAGCTGGAGAGCGCCACGCGGCAGGACCTCGGCGAGGCCGACCGCGTCGTCGTCACCGAGGACGACACGACGATCGTCGGCGGCCGCGGCTCGCAGGAGGACATCCAGGGCCGCATCGCCGAGATCCGCAGCGAGATCGACGCGGCCGACTCCGACTACGACCGCGAGAAGCTGCAGGAGCGGCTCGCCCGCCTCGCCGGCGGCGTCGCGGTGGTCAAGGTCGGCGCGGCCACCGAGACCGAGATGGACGAGAAGAAGGCCCGCGTCGAGGACGCCCTGCACGCGACCCGCGCGGCCGTGGCCGAGGGCATCGTCCCCGGCGGCGGCGTCCCGTTCCTCTGGGCCCAGAAGGCCCTGGACGGGCTCGAGCTCGAGGACGAGGACGAGCAGGTGGGCGTGAGCATCGTGCGCCGCGCCCTGGAGGCCCCGACCCGGCAGATCGCCGACAACGCCGGCGCCGAGGGCTCCATCGTCGTCGAGCGGATCCGCCAGGCGGACGAGCGGAGCTGGGGCTTCAACGCGCGGACCGGCGAGTTCGAGGACCTCGTCGAGGCCGGCGTCATCGACCCCACGATGGTGGCCCGCAACGCCATCCAGAACGCCGCCTCCATCGCGGGCCTGATGCTCACCACCGAGTCGCTGGTGGTGGACATCCCCGAGGAGGACGGCGAAGAGGGTCCGCCCGGCGGCGGTCCCGGCGGCGCCCCGGGCGGCGGCATGCCCGGCGGCGGAGGCATGCCCGGCGGCGGGGGCATGGGCGGCATGATGTGAGCCCGCCCCCCGGCCGGCTTCGCCCGGCCGCGTCGAACACCCGAGGCCCGGCGCGAGCCGGGCCTTCGGTGTTGATGGCGGGAGCCCGGGGGAAGGAGAGGATCAGAGCCCGACCGGCAGCGGCGCGTGCGCCGTCCCGCGCGAGCCTTCCAGCCCGAGCACCCGGGCGAGGATCCTCGACATCCCCCCGGCCGGCAGGCCCTCCTCGAGCATCCGCCCGAGCTCCCGGCGGTCCCCCGGATCCACGCGGATCCCCAGCTCCCGGCGCAGCTCGACCCGGATCGCCCGAGTCATCCGGACGGGTCCGTCCCTACGGTCGGGTCACCCGGACCGCACGGGTCGCCCGCCCCAGGTTCGCGCGGGCCGTGTCGGCCACCAGCACCTCGACCCGGTAGCGCCCGGGCTCCTCGGCCGGAAGGGTGGCCTCGAAGGTGCTGGGCTCCCCGGCGTAGCGGAGGGGCGCCTCGCCGACCGGTCGTCCGTCGCGGAGGAGCCGGGCCACCATCTCGTAGCGGTCCGAGTCCCAGAGCCCGCCCGGCTCGGTGGGACAGCCGCACGCCATCCGTACGCGGGCCCGTACGCGGACGTCGCCGGGGGGGACGGCCCTCGCCTCCGGTGACAGGATCTCCACGAAGAAGCCGTGCAGGGTCAGCACCAGGCCCTGCCCCTCCACGTGGCGGCCCGGGAAGAGCCACGTCGTCTTGCTGGCGGTCGAGCGGGAGGAGGGCGGCGCGGCCAGCGGCCCCTCGGCCGTGACCTCCACCCGGGTCGGACGGCGCAGCATCAGCGTGGCCGTGTAGCCCGCGGCGTCCCCGCTGGCGTAGATCGGCTCGCCGCGCTCGGCCGGATCGCGGACGATCCGTTCGGTGTCGCCGGTCCCGCCGCGCTGGACGCCCCGGGCCAGCACCTCGCCGGTGGCGGCCTCGCGCACGGTGATCCGCGCCCCGCCCACGCCGGAGCCGATCACCTTGGCGTCCTGGGCCACCGCCCGGACCAGCAGGCGGGTGGGCTCGGGCCCGCCCGTCTCCTGGGCCGGCGCCGCCGCCGGAAGCAGCGCGGCCGCCAGGACCGCGGCGGACGCCGCCGAGGCGAGGAGCCGTGAGCGTCGAAGCGGTCGGATGTCGAGGATGGCAGACATCGGATCGGCTTCCCTTCGGATGGAAGCGGACAGGTGCATGTCGGCTCGGCCGCGCCGGCGGAGGTCCCCGGCGACGTGGCCTCCAGGGCGTCGTCCTTGCAGTTTCCGGGCCGGACGGGGCCCTCGCTCGGGCGGCCGCGCCACCCGCCCGAGCCGGCCCCGCCGGGGCCGGTGCCCGGGAAGGGACGGCGCTCCCGACGGAGCCGGACGTCCCCGGCCCCTTCGGCCCGAGCCCCCGACCCGAGACCTCCGACCCCGCCGCGAGGTGGCACGATGCGATCAGGTCCCGACGGCTCCCTCCCCCGCGAGCCCGTCCTCGACGAGCCCGCGCCCACCGCTCCCGCCCCTCCCGGGCTCGCCGGGCGGCCCGGAGCCGATCCCCGTCGCCCGTGACCGGCCCGACCGCCGACGCGACCGCCTCGCGGGTGCTCGCTCACCTGCAGGAGCGGCGGGAGGAGATGGTGGACCTGCTGCGCCGGCTCGCGGAGCTCGAATCGCCGACCCGTGAGCCCGCCACCCAGGCCCCGGTCCAGGACCTCCTGGCCGAGCGCCTCCGGTCGGCCGGCCTGCGGACGCGTACCATCCCCGGCCGGGAGACCGGCGGACATCTCTTCGCCCGCCCCGAGGACCGGGGCTGTCCGTTCCAGCTCCTGCTGGGCCACTCCGACACCGTCTGGCCCACGGGCACGATCGAAGGGATGCCGGTCGAGCGGGAGGGCGGCCGGCTGCGGGGCCCGGGCGTCTTCGACATGAAGGCCGGGCTGGTCCAGATGATCTTCGCCCTCGAGACCGTCCGCGAGCTGGGGCTGGAGCTGGAGGTCGCGCCGGCCGTGCTGGTGAACTCCGACGAGGAGATCGGCAGCCCCGAGTCGGCCCGCTGGGTCCGACGCCTGGCCCGACGGGCCGACCGGGCGCTGGTGCTGGAGCCCGCCCTGGGGCCGGAGGGCCGGATCAAGACCGCCCGCAGGGGCACCGGCCGCTTCGAGATCCGCGTGATCGGCCGCGGTTCCCACGCCGGCCTCGATCCCGAGGAGGGGGCCAGCGCCATCCAGGAGCTCTCCCACGTGGTCCAGGCGCTCCACGGGCTCACCGACCGCGCCGCCGGCGTCAACGTCAACGTCGGCGAGATCTCGGGAGGCGTCCGGCCGAACGTGGTGGCCCCCGGTGCCCGGGCCCTCGTGGACGTCCGGGTGCCGGACCGGGAACGGGCCCGGGAGGTCGAGGAGGCGATCCGGGGGCTGGAGGCCCGGACGCCGGGCACCCGGCTCGAGATCGAGGGGGCCATGGAGCGGACCCCGATGGAGCGGACCGACCGCAACCGTCGCCTCTGGGAGGAGGCCCGCCGCCTGGGCGGTCTGCTGGAGATGGAGCTGGAAGAAGGCACCTCGGGCGGAGCGTCCGACGCGAACCTCGCCAGCCGGTTCACCGCCACCCTGGACGGCCTGGGTCCGGTCGGAGGCGGCGCCCACGCCGACCACGAGTACGTGGAGATCGAGGAGCTGCCGCGGCGTGCGGCGGTGCTGGTCCTCCTGCTCGCGCTCCCGCCGACCCGGGGCCGAGGCGGCGGATGACCGCCCCGAGAGGGGCTCAGTCGGCGGCCGTCTCCCGGGCGGCGGTCTCCCCGACCGTGACGGTCGCCAGATCGAGGATCTCGTCGACCCGGTCGTCCACCGACTCCACGGCGGCCACCGCCCCCGCCATGCCCGTCCCGGCCGCCACCTGTCGGGCGTAGCGCCAGAGGACCTCACGGATCCGCGCCCGCAGGCCGGCGTCGGCCCCGCCCTCCTCCGCCTCGCCGGCCTCCCCGGCGGGGCGGTCGCCGTCGACATCGTCGCGGGACCGGCGGGCCTGGTGCCCTTCCGTCCCCCCGCCGCCGGAGGCGTCCGCCCCGGACGTCCCGTCCCCGGCCGAGGCCTCGTCGCCCCCGGCGCCGGACGCGTCGTCCCCGGACCCGGCGTCCTCGAGGGCGTCCAGGAACCCGCCGGGGCGGGGCTCGACCTCGTCGGCGTCGGCGTCGTCCCCGTCCCCGCCGCCGGCCGCCGCGCCGGAGGTCCCGCCGCTCCCGCCGGGCCCGGGGCCGGAGTCGCCGCCCCCCGTCCCGGACCCGCGTCCCTCCCGCTCGGCCCGCTTCTGCTCGCGCTTCACCCGGAGCACGTAGGTGGCGTTGAACTGCCGGAGGCTGAGGCCGTAGATGTCCTCGTTGATCCTGGCCGCCCGGCCGTAGAGCGCTTCCGTGGACGGCGGCGGGTCGCGGTCGAGCTGCCGGCGGACCATCTCGAGGACGTCTTCGTCGGGCTCCACGGGGGACCTCCTGGAGGCGCGAGTCGGGGCGGTCGTCCCGGACCGAAGCGGAAGGATCGTGCCAGCGGATGCCCCCGCCCGGTCGCCGGAATCCCGCGACCGCCGGATCGGGCGCCCCGACCCCGACGACGCGGACGAGACGGCCGGCCGATCCCACGCTTCAGCTTGAGATCCGCTTGACGGGCGGCCGGCCGACGCGCCCCCGAAGCCCCCGTGCGGGGAGACCCCGGGCGATACCTCACCTGTACACCTGTACAGGTGGAGGGCCCGGAGGGCGAACACCCTCCTCCCGTCGAGGCGGGAGAGCGAAGCTGTATGCGGAGATGGGCGAAGCGGCGCCGACGAGGCGAACCTGCGCCGCACCCTGAGGCGTGTCAGCGCTCGCAGGTCGAGGAGCGCGAGCCGGCGCCACCGGAGGCGCACTCATGTGCGTCGAGGATGGCGCCGCGAAGCCGCGACGAAGAGATGCGGGTGCTGACGCGCCTCAGGCGGAGGCCTGCCAGAACTGCTCCAACGTCTCCCCGTCCTCCGACTCCTTGAGCTTCTCGAAGGCCCGGTTGCGGAGCTGGCGGATCCGCTCGCGCGTGACGCCCAGCAGCTGGCCGACCTCCTCGAGGGTCATCTCCTCGCCGTCGTCCAGGCCGTAGTAGAGCACCAGGATCTTGCGCTCGCGCTCGGTCAGGTGCCGCTCGAACATCCGCTCGAGGAACTCCCGGCGGGCCCGCGACTCGACCTTGCTCTCGATGTCCTGCTCGTCGCTCTCGGCGAAGCGCTCGCCGAAGGAGGTGCTGTCGCGGTCGTTCTCGTCGATGGGAGCGTCGAGGCTGAGCTCGGAGGTGGCGACCCGCCGCAGGGTGCGGACGGTCTCCACCGGCTCGTCCATCTCCTCGGCGATCTCGCGGTCGGTGGGCGAGCGGCCCAGCTCCTGGGAGAGCTGGGTCTCGGTGCGGGAGAGCTTGACCAGGTTGGAGTTCTGGTTGAGCGGGATCCGGACCGAGCGGGTCTGCTCGGCCAGCGCCTGGTGGACCGTCTGTCGGATCCACCAGACGGCGTAGGAGATGAACTTGACCCCGCGGTCCGGGTCGAACTTCTTCACCGCCTTCAGCAGGCCCTCGTTGCCGATGCAGACCAGCTCGGCGAAGCTGAGGCCGCGGCCCTGGTACTTCTTCACGTAGGAGATGACGAACCTCAGGTTGGCGGTGACCAGCCGCTCGGCCGCCTCCCGGTCGCCCTCGCGGGCCCGGCGGGCGATCTCCATCTCCGTCTCGCGGTCCTCGATGAGCGGGTACTTCTCGACGTCCTTCAGGTACTGGTCGAAGGAGTCGAGCTGCTCGGTGGAAGTCGGGAAGGAAGGCATCCGTCGCCAGGGGCTCCTTGCTATTGCGTGTTCACGCGCGGACGACGGGCCGGACGCCGCCGCCTCTCGGCGCCGAGCCGCCCGTCGCGCTGCTCGCGTCGAGCCGCCGGGCGGTGCGCAGCGGGGGCCGGTCGCCCCCGGACGCTCACCCTCCGGGCCGGTTGAAGCTTACCAGCCCCCGCTGAGCTTGTTCCCGGCCCCGTCGCCACCCCGTCTATGGCCCGGAGCTTCAACGGGATTCGCCGTCGAGCGGTCTCGTGCCGAAGTCCCGCACCCGCACGTCCAGCCCGTGGTTGATCCGGACGCCGACGACGCCGTCCGTCCGGAGCATCTCGCCGCGCGAGAGCGTCTGCACCGTCTCGCCGTTGACCCGGAAGCGGACCTCGTCCTCGTCGGACGCCACCGCCAGCCGATTGGTGACCGTGTCGCCGGACGTGGTGCGCACCGCCGGGCTCTCGGTCCACTCGACCACGGTGTGGGTCTCCTCGCCGGCCCGGTGCTTGACCAGGTAGCGGCCGTCCTTGCGGATCAGGAAGTAGAGGTAGTCCTGGCCCGGCCCCTTCAGGTCGCGTCCGCCCAGGAACAGGCCGTAGGCCTCCGGCCCCCGCGGCTCGGCCAGCCGCTCGAAGGTGGCCGAGAGGCGGAACTGGTCCGAGGCCGTGCTGTCCGGATGGAAGAAGATCGCCCGGGGGCCGGGCCGGACCCGGAAGCCGCCGTCGGCCGCCGTGAAGCGGTCGGCGTCCGGGACGGTGTCGCCCCGGTCGGTGCGGACGGTCCAGCCCTCCGGCGGCCCCTCCGACGTCGTCCCCGTCTCCCCCGTGGCCTCCGTCGCCGCCGTGTCGTCCGGCTCGGCGGCCTGCTCGCCGGCCTCAGCGGCCGTCTCCCCCCCGCCGCAGGCGGCGAGGACCAGCGCCGAGGCGAGCGCCAGCGCGGCTCCCGTCGTGGCGTTCCGCATGTCTCGGCCTCCCCCGAATCGGTCCGTCCGTCTCCGTCCCTTCCCTCCACCCGGACCCGACGATCCGCCGGGCGTTCCATCCCGCGCCCCGCTGCCGGCCTCCCGACGGGGCCGGTCCGCCCCTATGTTGGCGGGCCGAGATCCCGTCGCCGGCGCCCGGTCCGGGGCCGGCCCCACCCGCCCGAGGAGGGAGCGCATGCCGACCGACCCGAACCCGCGCCACGTCCGCTGGGAGGAGCTGCCCCGGGAGGCGGTGACCGGGGAGATCTCCCGGCGCCTGGTGACCGGCGAGCGGATCATGATGGCCCACGTCTACCTGGACGCGGGCAGCGTGGTGCCGCGCCACGCCCACGAGAACGAGCAGATGACCTACATCCTGGAGGGGGCGCTCCGGTTCTCGATCGGCGAGGAAGGCGACGACGAGGAGGTGATCGTCCGGGCCGGCGAGGTCCTGCACCTCCCCTCCGGCGTCCCCCACGAGGCCGAGGCCCTGGAGGACACGCTCGACCTGGACGTCTTCTGTCCGCCGCGCCAGGACTGGCTCGAGGGCAGCGACGACTACTTCCACGCCACCGACTGACCGGGAGGATCCGCCCATGGACCTGGGGATCGAGGGACGATCGGCGCTCGTCGCCGCCTCCAGCCGGGGGCTCGGCCGCGCCGTGGCCGAGGCGCTGGCCGCCGAGGGCGCGGACCTGACCCTGTGCGCCCGGGGCGAGGAGGACCTGCGGGCCGCCGCCCGGTCGATCCGTGACGAGCACGCCGCCTCGGTGGAGGCGGTGCCCGCCGACCTGTCGGTGCCCGAGGAGGCCCGGGCGGTGGCCGGGGCCGCCCGGGAGGCCCACGGGCAGGTCGACATCCTGGTCACCAACACCGGCGGCCCGCCGCCCGGACCCTTCGGGGAGCACGGCCTGGAGGCGTGGCGCTCGGCCTACCGGGAGCTGCTGGAGGGCGCGGTGGTCCTGGTCCGCGAGGTCCTGCCGGGCATGCGGGAGCGGGGCTGGGGCCGGATCCTCACGATCACCTCCATCGCCGTGAAGCAGCCGGTGGACGGGCTGGTCCTCTCCAACAGCCTGCGGGCGGCGGTCACCGGCATGGCCCGGACGCTGGCCAACGAGGTGGCCGCCGACGGCGTCACCGTGAACAACCTGATGCCCGGCTACACCCGGACCGAGCGGCTCGAAGGGCTGGCCCGGGAGGCCGCCGAGCAGGAGGACATCGGGCCGGAGGAGGCCTACGCCCGGTGGGAGGAGGAGGTGCCGGCCGGCCGGCTCGCCGAGCCCCGGGAGTTCGCCGCCATGGCCGCCTTCCTCGCCTCCGAGCGGGCCGGCTACGTCACCGGCACCTCGATCCCGGTCGACGGGGGCTGGATCCGCGGCCTGCTCTGAGGGGACCCGGAGGACGGGAGGGGCCTCAGCCGTCGGCCAGGGCCTCCAGCAGGGCGTCCACGTCGGATCCCTCGTTGAAGACGTGGGGCGAGACCCGGACGGCGTCGCCCCGCACCGAGACGTGGATCCCCCGATCCGCCAGCCGGCGGCCCACCGCGGCCGCGTCGCGACCCTCCGGCGCGTACAGGCCGACGATGTTGGCGCACCGGCCGGCCGACGGTTCCACGCGCCAGCCCGCCCGGCGGGCGCCCTCGGCCGCCCGGTCGGTGAGCGCCCGGCACCGCTCGGCCACCGTCTCCACCCCCCAGGCCGCCAGCAGCTCCAGCGCCTCGGCCAGCATCGGCCCCAGCAGGAGCTGGCTCCGCTCGCCCATGTCCAGCCGGTCGGCCCCGGGGCGGTAGTCCCGCCGGTAGTCCACCAGCCCCGCGAAGTCCTCGCTCCCCTCCCGCCCCAGCCAGGTCTCCTCCAGCGGCTCGGCGTCGGCGAAGCGCTCGCCCATCCAGGCGACGCCCAGCCCGTAAGGGCCCAGCAACCACTTGTAGCCGGCGCACAGCAGGGCGTCCGGCCGGATCGCCTCCAGGTCGAAGGGGTGGGCCCCCACCGTCTGGGTGCCGTCCACGACGAAGGCCGCGCCCACCTCCCCGGCCCGCCGCCCCACCGCCTCCAGGTCGAAGAGCGTGCCGTCGGTCCAGTGGGCCTGGGACAGGGCCACCAGGGCCGTGCCCTCGTCGACGGCGTCCAGGATCCGGGCGGTCCACCGGTCGGCCGCCCCTTCCCCGTCGCGGGCCTCGGGCCGCTCCACCCGGCGCACCTCCGCCCCCGCTCCCCGTGCCATCCGCGTCCACGGGTAGACGTGGCTCGGGAACTGCTCGCCGGCCATCACCACCGTCCGGCCGGACGCGATCTCCAGGTTCCGGGACACCAGGGCGGCCCCGTAGGAGACCGCCGGCACCAGGGCCACGCGGGAGGGGTCGGCGGCGCCGACCAGCCGGCAGAAGCCGCGCCGGATCCGGTCGGCGGCCTCGAAGAAGTCGTCCGTCCCGTAGTCGACCGGGAAGCGCTGGCGCCGGAGCGCCCGGCGGCCGGCCTCCTCCACCGGCCGCGGGAGCGGCGACAGGAAGGCGCAGTCGAGGTAGCGGGCCCCCTCGGGCAGCGAGAAGGCCCCGGGTCCGGGCGCCGGGACGCTCACGGCCGGGCACCCGGAGCCGCCCGCCGGATCCCGGGACCCGGCCTCCGGCGGTGGGAACGGCCCTGCTGTCGCCGACGGCGGCGCGCCGCCGGAAGAGCGATCGGCCCTCGGATCAGCTCAACCCTCGACGCCGGCGGCGTCGGCCAGCCGGTCCACCTGCTCGTGCATCTGCTCGCGGTGGTGCTCGACGGCCTCCTCCCGACCCTCGACGGCCGCCTCGTTCAGGTCCCGGACCTGCTCGAGGAAGATCTCCGTCTCCTCTCGCAGCCGAATGTACGTGCGGTCGTCGGGCACGAAGCTGCGGGCCAGCCCCCAGACGCCGGCCTCGATCATCAGGATGCCCAGCACGGCGAGGACGACCTGGAGGGTGAGGTTCTCCACCAGGACGAGGGGAACGAGGATGAAGAGGATCCCCGCCACCGCCAGCGCCTTCTCCAACCGCTCCGGCAGACGACTCAACCTCGCCCTCCTCCGGCACCTTCCCGAGGCTCCGGCCGTCGGCCGGCGTGGGGCCGACCGGGCCGGGCGGACGCGCCCCGTCCGCGGGGCCGAACCTATTCCCGGCCAGGGACCTGCGGTAGGGGGCCGGTGGCCGGTCCCCGGGCCGGCGGCGCGCCCGCCCGGCGTCTCCCGTCCCGTCCCGTCCCGCAACCGGCGCCCACGTACGAAAGCCCCGGCCGCCGAGGGGCGACCGGGGCCGACGCGCCGGGAGCGTATGCGGCCGGTCGAAAGACCGGCCCGAGCCCTCACCTCACCGCGCGTAGAACTCCACGATCGAGGCCTCGTCCACCAGCACCGGCACGTC
>CAZJJO010000066.1:0-11056 GCA_964546375.1 uncultured Gemmatimonadota bacterium | reverse complement strand
CCCCCCCCCCGGGCGGGGGGCCGGTGCACACCCCCCCCCCCCCCCCGGCCGTCGCCCTGGCCGCCCGGTCCCGGGCGCGCCGCCGGCCCCGCGGCCGCCCGCAAGGACGTTCAGGGGACGTGCAGATACTTCACGACGCGGGCTCACGTTCCCCCGTCGCCGGCCGGAAGCCCCCGAACGGAGGAATATGTAACACGATGTCATGCAACACATTGGATGGTCATCTGTCCGCCCGCGTGACCCCGTACGCCTCTTGCGCGTCGTGAAGGGGGAGAGCGAAGCGCGCGCCGGAGCCGCACCCGGCGGCCCCGGCGCGCCGTCCGGCCGTCGGGCCGCGCCCGGCCGCCGGCGAACCGACCCGCCGAGGGGGGAGCGCCTTGAAGAGGCCCGCCTGTCACGACGCGCTCGCCGGACCCGGCCCCGGCCGGCCGTCCGTCCGCTACCGTCCCCTGCGCCGACCCGAGGGCGGCGCGGTGGCGGGCGTGGAGGCGCTCGCCCGTCGGACCGGCCCGGGTCGCGAGGGCGGCCCGACCGACGGGTCTCCCGGCCCCGGCGTCCCGACGGAGATCGCCCCGGGGAGGCCGGAGGACCGCCTGCTGGAGCGGGCGGCCCGGCGTCTCCGGGCGTGGACCGGCGAGGGGGCGCCGGCCTGGGTCGCCGTGGCCGTCACGCCCGGCTGGCTCCGGGCCGGGGAGCCGGTCGGGCGCCTCGAGGAGCTGGCGGCGCGGGAGGGCGTGGATCCGGCGCGGCTGGTGCTGACGATCTCCGAGCGGGCGGCGACGCCGGGGCTGGAGGGGCTGGCGCCGCGCCTCCGGGAGCTGCGGGCCCTGGGCACGAGGGTCGCCCTGGTCGACTACGGGGCGGGATCCACCCGCGCGGCCCGGCTGGGCGAGCTGCCCGTGGACCTGATCGGCGTGGACCCCTCGCTGCTGGCCCCCGCCGGCGCCCGCCGGGCGCGCCGGGACCTGGCCGAGCCCCTCGTGCGGTTCGGGATCCGCCTCGGCCTGGAGGTGCTGGTCGAAGGGATCGACACGGGGGCGGGGGTCGCCTGGGCGGCGGAGGTGGGCTCCGACCTCGTGGGGGGCGAGGCCGCCGGCGGGCCCGTTCCGGCCGGGGAGCTCTGAGCGCGGACGGACGCGCTCTTCCCTCCGACGGATCCTCCGGCGGCCGTCGTCCGGCGGGAGATCCGGGAATACGCCCCCCGTCGCGCGGGTCGGCGCGCCCTCCGTCGGGTCCCCTCCCCCTACTTCTTCAGCGTCACCCGTCCGACGGTGTTGGTGTCGGCGCCGAACCAGATCTGGTCCTCCGGCGCGAAGTAGTGCATGTGCCGGATCGTTCCGCCGCCGCTGGGGACCGGCGTCTGGCTGAAGAACTCGCCGGCGGCGGGGTCGAAACCGACGAAGACGTTCGGGTCGGGGCCGGTCTCGACGAACCAGACCCGGTCCCGGCCGTCGGCGATCATCCCGTAGGGGCGGCTCTCCTCGCCGGACGGGGCCCGCCACTCCTCGAACGCGTCGGCGTCGGGGTCGTAGCTGCCCAGGTAGCCCTGGACGTAGTCGACGTACCAGATCGTCCCGTCCGAGAGGACGTCCAGCCGCCGGGGATGGGCGTCCTCGCGCGGCAGCTCGATCTCCCGCAGCTCCATCGTGGCCGGGTCCACCGTCGCCAGCTTGTTGGTCCCGAGCAGGGCGATCCAGGGCCGGCCGTCGCCGTCGACCTTGATCCCGTAGGGACGGGCGTTCTCGGTGGGCACCTCCAGCAGCTCCACGGCGGCGGAGTCGGCGTCGGTGTCCAGCCGGCCGACGAAGTTGCCGCCCTGGACGGTGAACCAGATGTCGCCCTCCCCGTCGAACACCAGCGTGTGGGGGTCGACGGCGTCGGGGTCGGGCATCGGGTGGCGCGTGATCTCGCCGGTGGCGGGGTCGAGCTCGCCGATGTAGGCGTCGCGGTTGCCGGCGAACCAGACGGTGCTGTCCGGGGCGACGATCAGGTTGTGGGGGCCGGTCCCCTCGGGCAGGTCGTAGCGGGCGATCTCGCCGCTGGAGGGGTGGAGGAGGGCCAGGTAGTTGCCCTGCTGGCCCACGAACCACACGCGGTCGCCGCGTCGGACGTAGGGGTCGCGCGGTCGCGTCTCGGCCCAGGGCACCCCCCACTCGCGGATGGCGACGTGCTCGTCGTCGACCTCGTAGGCGGTGTCGGCGGTGGCCACCGTGTCGGCGCCGGCCGGCATGGCGGCGGCCGCGCCGTCGTCGTCCTGGGCCGGGGTCTCGGGCCGCTCGCAGGCGGCCGCCAGGCCCGCGGCGGCCAGGGCCACCGCCAGCAGCCGGGCGACCCCGGCGGTCGAGGCGCTCCGGGCGACGGGTCGGTCTCTCATGCTCCACCTCCGTGCAGGTCGGTCCACGCTGGATCGGCCCGGGCGCTCCGGGCCCCACGGGCCGGGCGTTCCGGGCCCCGACCCCGGGAGGGTTCGTCCTGCAGGACGCGCGCCAGCGACGCGCCGGCTCCCGCTCCGGGGCCGGGAGCGTCGGCGCTCCGGGGGAGGGGCGTCAGCCGCCGCCCCCGTCGTCCCCCTCGCCGCGCCCGGCGGCGGAGCCGAGCATCCGGACGGCCGGGCGATCGGGCGTCGAGAGCACCCGAAGGACGTTGCCGGCCTCGTCCTCCCAGCGGACCTCCAGCCGGGCGCCGTCCTCCATCGCCGCCTCGCACAGGTCCCGCCCCAGGCCGCCCCCGACGTCGCCCCGGGTCCGAACCGGCACCCGCGGGTGGGCCCGCTTCAGGGTCCGCACCAGCCGGCGCAGCATGTCCGTGCAGTCGCTGGTCATCGGCTCCCAGCTCCCTCCGACCAGCCCCTCTTCGCCGGCCAGCCGCAGGAAGAGGTAGCCGTCGCGGCCCAGGAAGAGGGGCGTGTAGGCGAAGGAGCGCTCGCCGTCCCCGACGTCCGAGACCGACAGCGGCGGCCCCAGGCGCTCGACGATCCGGGCCGAGTCGGCGCCCCAGCGGAACCCCCAGAAGCCGTCGATGCGGCCGTCGCCCGGGTCACCGGCGTCGCCGGGGAGGGGAGGGTCGCCCGGCGTCCCGGCCGCCTGGGCGGCCAGCGGGGCGGGGAGGACCGCGGCGGCCGCCAGCAGCGCGGCCCCGACGGCGGCGAGGACCGCGGCGGGGACGCCGGGCGCTCCGACGGTCCGGCTCCCGGGGGGATCGGCCCGCACCACGATGCCCCTACTCCCGCTCCAGCAGGCCCGCGTCCGCCAGCACTCGCCGGGCCCGGTCCGCCGCCTCGGCGCGCACCCGGACGGTGGCGAAGCTCTCGGACGAGAAGGTCAGCGGCGCCCCGAACGCCCCGCCGCCGTCGTCGGCGGAGACCACCGCCCGGATGTCCTCGTGCTCCAGGTAGCCGCGGGCCATCTCGGCCTGGTGCCGATGCTGGAAGGTGGCCACGACCTCGGTGTCCGGGGACGGCGTCATCGCGGCGTCCTCAGCTGAAGAAGTCGACGACGTCGCCCAGCAGGCTCGAGTCGCCCCGGTAGAGCTCGGTGTAGCCGCAGCTCCGACAGCTCACGGCGGTGAACTTCTGGCGCTGGACGTCGAAGATCTTGCTCAGGAAGCCGCCGGAGGCCCGCACCTCGTCGGCCTCGTAGCCGCCGTGTCCGCACTTCGGACACTCGTAGCTGCCGCCGTGGGGGGCGGGCGGTGCCATGGGGTCCTCCGCTTTCGCTCTTCGGGGGGCGCCTGGTCGCGTCTCGTGCGGGGACAACCTAATCCCTCCCGGGCCCGGTTTCGACGGTCGGCCCCGACGGGTGGGGCTCCGGCCGCGACGCGGACGGGAGACGGTCGTGTACCCCGTCCGACGTACGTCCGGCGAGGGTCCGCCGCGAGGCGTCCGTCCCCCGGCTGGCACGACCGGCCCGGCTCGGGTTATGGTGTCGCCGATCGATCGCGTTCGCGCCGGGACCGTCGGCCCCGTTCGCAGGTGGGCCAGAGCCCGTGCGCGCCGAGGTCTCCCCGCATCCGCCGGCCGGTGCCGTGATGGCGCGAGACGAACACCACCACGAAGTCCTGCAGCGCACGCTCGAGCGACTGGACGTGGGCCGGACCCGGACGCCGCCCCGCGCGCTGGCCCTGACCCTGGTCTGCCTGGGGGCCGCCCTGGCGGCCACCCTGACGTGGCCCGAGAGCTCGCGGCGGCTCTCGGGCTTCGTGTGGGTGCTGGGCGTGATCCCGGTCTTCCTGCTCGCCCACTACCGGGGCTGGCGCGGGGCCGCGGCCGTCTCCGGGCTGGCCATGGCCCTGATGGTGGGGGCCGTCCTCTACCGGACGGTGATCGCCGATCAGCCGGTGGACTGGTGGCTCTTCGGGATCGGCACCGGCCTGGTGGTGCCGGCCACCCTGGGGGCCGGCGTCCTCAGCGAGTCGCTCCACCGCGAGAAGCTGCTGGCGCTGGTCCTCGCCTACCGGGACCCCCTCACCGGCCTCGCCAACCGGCGCCTGCTGCGGGAGCACGCCGTCCGGATGATGGCCGAGGCCGACCGCGAGGGAGCCCGCCTCGGCATGATCAGCCTGGACGTCGCCCGCCTGAAGATGGTCAACGAGAACCTCGGCTACGAGGCGGGCGACGAGGCCCTGCAGCTGGTGGCCGACCGGATGGACGATTCGATGCGGGCCTCCGACGTGGTCGCACGGGTGGGCGGCGACGAGTTCGCCGCCGTCCTGCTGGACGAGGACGGGCCGGAGGGGATCGTCGCCGCCGTCCGACGGCTCGAGAAGCGCTTCTCGCTCCCCTTCCACGTGGGCGGACGGACGGTGCACCTGGAGCCCCGGTTCGGGGTCGCCTGGTACCCGGACCACGGCGAGGGCTTCGACGAGCTGCTGACCCGGGCCGAGGAGGCCCGGCCGGGCGGCGAGGCGTCCGACCGGGTCGGGATGCACGCGGTCGAGGAGGCGGACTGGTCGGACTCGCCCGACCGCCTCGCCCTGGCCCAGGACCTCCGGGAGGCCCTCGACCGCGACGGGCTGCTCGACTGGTACCAGCTCGTCTACCGGTGCGACGACGGGAGACCGGTGGGGGCCGAGGCCCTGGTCCGGTGGGAGCACCCGGAGATGGGGCGGCTCTCGGCCGGGGAGTTCGTCCCCTTCGCCGAGCGGATCGGGCTGGTGGGGCGGCTCGACCGCTGGGTCGCCCGGCGGGCCCTCGAGCGGGCCGCCGCGTGGTGCGGGGACGGGGGCCTGTCGTGGGTGGCCATCAACGTCGCCCCGGCGACCCTCGAGCAGGGGGATTTCGCCGGGGACCTGGCGGCGGCGGCCCGCGAGCTCGGCGTCGATCCGTCGCGGCTGGTGATCGAGATCACCGAGCGGGCGGCCATGAAGGACCTGGACCGGACCGCCGAGACCCTCCGCCGGCTGAAGGAGCGGGGCTTCCGGGTGGCCGTCGACGACTTCGGGGTGGGGCACTCGTCGCTCGCCTACCTGGAGCGGTTCCGCGCGGACCTGCTGAAGGTCGACATGCTCTTCCTGCACAGCCGCGAGGAGAGCCCGCAGCGGGAGAGCCTGCTGCGGGGCATCATCGCGCTGGGCAAGGGCATCGACCTGGAGGTGGTGGCCGAGGGGGTCGAGGAGGCGGACCAGATGGACTGGCTCCGTCGGGAGGACCAGTGCGACTTCGCCCAGGGCTACCACCTCTGTCGGCCGGGCCCCGTCGACGAGATCGAGCCTCTGGCCCGGTCCGGCCGGCCGTTCGACGCCCCGGCGGAGGGGGGCTGAGGGGCCCCAGGACCGGCGGAGATCGGCCCGTCCGGCGCTCAGCCGCCGGCCATCCGCTCCAGCTCGTCGACCTTGCGGGCCAGGGCCTCGGCCAGGCGCCCCTTCACCTTCTCGTGGGTGGCGGTGGGCGCCCGGACCGTGCCCTGGGTCACGCCGCTCCGGTTGTAGGCGCCGGCCAGCGAGTAGAGCTGACCCCGGAGGCCCTCGAGCTGGCGGGCCAGCGTCCGGGCCGTCTCGCGTCGCTCGTCCGCGACGCCGTCGGCGTCGGCCAGCGAGTCGGCCAGGCTACGGGCCCGGTCGGCGGCCTCGAAGCTCCTTCGCTGGAGCCCCAGCAGGTCCACCAGGAAGGCCTCCCGTCGGTGCCAGGCCTGGTCGGTCATCGGCGTCTCCGGGTCGCCCTCCACGCGCAGGGTCGTCGAGGCCCGGTGCCCGCCGGCCTCCAGGGTGATCCGGTAGACGCCGGGCGAGACCAGGGGGCCGGCCGGCTCGAGCGGGTGCTTCAGCGCCGGCAGGACCTCCCCGGGCTCGCGGACCTCGCCGGGCCCCTCCCGCGCCTCCTCTTCCTCTTCGTCTTCCGTCGGGGGCGGCTCGTGGCGGAGGTCCCAGGTCACCCGGTGGAGGACGCCGTCCGAGGACGGGACGTCCATCGTCCGGACCGTCTCCCCGTCGGCGTTCCGGACCACCAGCCGGGCCGAGTCGGCGGCCTCGGCCAGGTGATAGGTGAGCAGGGCGCCGAAGGGCGGGTTGTCGCCGGCGAACGGCATCTGGCTCCGGTAGGAGGTGCTCTTCCAGTAGTGGAAGAGCGTGGCCGGCCGGGGCTCGAAGAGGTGGGCCGGCTCCCGGGCCACCGCCTCGCTCCAGGCGGCCAGCGGCCCGGTGTCGTCCAGGATCCAGAGGCTCCGGCCGTGGGTCCCCGCCACCAGGTCGCGGGTCCGGGGGTGGATCGCCAGGTCGTCGTAGAGGGTGGTGGGGAGGTTCGCCATCAGCGGCGTCCAGCTCGAGCCCCGGTCGGGCGACACGTACAGCCCGTGCTCGGTGCCGGCGAAGAGCAGGCCCGGGCGGTCGGGGTGCTCGACCACGTCGTTCACCGGCCCCGCGCCGTCGGGCAGGCCGCCGTGGATCGGCGTCCAGGTGCCGCCGAAGTCGGTTGTCCGGTAGAGGCGGGCGCCGAAGTCCCCGCGCCGGTGGGCGTCGAGGGCGGCGTAGGCGGCGCCGGGGGCCCCGGCCGAGGCGGTGACGCGGCTCACGTAGGTGGTGGGGGCCACCCCCGGCACGTTCCCGCCCACCTCGGTCCAGCTCCGGCCGCCGTCGCGGCTCACCTGGACGTTGCCGTCGTCGGTGCCGACCCAGAGGACGTCGGGGTCGAGCGGCGACTCGTCGACGGTCGTGATCTCCGAGAAGCTGGCCGTGCCGTCGTGCCTGGAGAGCATCTCCCGGGAGCCCTCCACGCCCATCAGCGACAGCGTGTCCCGGTCGATCCCCTTCGTCAGGTCGGGCGTGGCCTTCCAGGTGTCCCCCCGGTCGCGGGTCACGAAGAGCCGGTTCCCGCCCAGGTAGACGGTGGAGGGGTCGTGCTCGGAGACCAGGCTGGGGGTGACCCAGTCGAAGCGGAAGCGGTCGCCGTCGCCCCCGGCCGCCCGGACCGTGTCGCCCGGCGAGCCCAGGACGGGCAGGGGCGGGCGGGGCCGGATCTCGAGCCGGTCGCCGGTCTTCGCGTCCACCCGCGTGAAGCCGCCGTTCTGGGAGCCCACGTAGACGTGCCGGGCGCTGGTGGGGTCGGGCTGCTGGTACATCCCGTCGCCGAAGCCGACCTGCTTCCAGTCGTCGTCGACGATGCCGATCCAGCGGCGCGTCTCGCTCGGTCCCATCCAGGAGTGGTTGTCCTGCATCCCCCCGTAGATGCGGTAGGGCCGGCGCCGGTCCAGGCCGATGGCGTAGAACTGCCCGATGGGGAGGTTGTGGATCCGGCGGTAGGTGTCGCCGCCGTCGAAGGTCTCGTGCAGGCCCGCGTCGCCGGCCAGGTAGAAGTGCTCGGGGTCGGACGGGTCGATCCACATGGCGTGGTGGTCCGAGTGCACGCCCACGTCGTAGGTGGGCCGGGTGGGCAGCCGGGTGAAGGTCGACCCGCCGTCCTCGCTCACGTACCCCTCGGTGGCCAGCACGTAGACCCGGTCCGGGTTCGACGGGTCGCAGAACGGGTGGCTGTAGTACATCGGACGCGGGTTCAGCGCGTTCACCCGCTCCCAGGTGGCGCCGCCGTCGTCGGTCCGGTAGGTGCCCCCGCGCTCGGCGTGCTCCACGGTGGCGTAGAGCACCGAGGGGTCGGAGGCGCAGATCGCCAGCCCGATCCGCCCCTTCTCGCCGCCGGGCAGGCCCCCGGTCAGCTCCGTCCAGCTGTCGCCGCCGTCGGTGCTCTTCCAGATCCCGCTTCCGGGGCCGCCGCCGTTGAAGCCCCAGGCGCGGCGGAGACGCTGGTAGGTGGCCGCGTAGAGGACGTCGGGGTCGTCCGGGTCCAGGGCCAGGTCCACGGCGCCGGTGAACTCGTTCTCGCCGGCCAGCACCTTCTCCCAGCTCTCCCCTCCGTCGGTGGTGCGGTAGACGCCCCGGGCGTCGGATCCCGCCCACAGGTTGCCCAGGGCCGCCACCCACGCCACGTCCGGGTCCTCCGGGTGGACCGTCACCTTCCCGACGTGGCGGGTGCGCTCCAGGCCCAGGTGCGTCCAGCTCTCGCCCCCGTCGTCGGACCGGTGGACGCCGTCCCCCCAGGAGCTGCTCTGCCGGTTCTGCTGCTCGCCGGTGCCCGCGTAGAGGACGTCGTGGTCGGACGGCGCGATCGCCACGTCGCCGAAGGTGCTCACCGCCCGGTCGTCGAAGAGCGGCTCCCAGGTGGTCCCCTGGTTCACCGACTTCCAGAGCCCGCCCGAGGCGGTCGCCACGTAGACGGTGGCGGGATCGTCCGGCAGGGCCTCCACGTCGTGGATCCGGCCGCCGGTGACCGCCGGCCCGATCGAGCGGAAGGTCATCTCGGAGACCGCCCGCTCCGACAGCCCGGGACCGTCGGCCACCGGCCGTCGGGCCGGCTCGGCGCCGGACCGGTCGGTCGCCTGGGCGGCGAGGGCGGAGGGCACGACGAACAGCAGGAGGAGCGCGGCCGGGGCGGGGAAGCGCCGGGCGGCGAAGCGTCGCATGTCGGGTCTCCCGTCGGATGGAGGCGCGGCGGCCGGCCGAGCCGGCCCGTCGACGCCGACGAAGCTCGCGCCGGCGGACCGCCGGTTCAAGCCGCCCGGGTCGGGCGGGACGTCCCCCCCCGGCTCCGGCACCGTCGACCGCCGGCGCCCCCGCTCTCCGCGGTCAGCGAAACTTCCGCCCGAGCCGTTCGTCGTGCAGGACGGGGCGGTGGCCGCCGCCCGTTAGCCGATCCGCTCATCGTCGACGACGGAGGCCCGAGGTGCTGGAGGTCCGAGATCTCGTGAAGGTCTACCCCGGCCCGGTGACCGCCCTCCGGGGCGTGAGCCTGGAGCTGGACGAGGGTATGTTCGGCCTGCTGGGGCCGAACGGCGCCGGCAAGTCCACGCTGATGAAGATCCTGGCGGGGGTGCTGGAGCCCACCGACGGGTCCGTGGAGCTGGACGGCCGCGACGTGCTGGCCGAGCCCTCCTTCGTCTGGCGGCAGCTGGGCTACCTCCCCCAGGAGTTCGGCTTCTACCCGCACCTGACCGGGCGGAAGATGCTCGAGCACCTGCTCCGGCTGAAGGGCGTCGAGGCCCCCGACGGCATGGACGAGCTCTGCGACCGGCTGCTGGCGCTGGTGAACATGGCGGACGCGGCCGACCGCAAGGTGGAGGGCTACTCGGGCGGCATGCGCCAGCGGCTGGGGATCGCCCAGGCCCTGGCCGGGGATCCCCGCCTGATCATCGTGGACGAGCCCACGGCGGGCCTGGACCCCGAGGAGCGGAACCGCTTCTACCGCCTGCTGGCCCGGCTGGCCGAGGACCGCATCGTCCTCCTCTCCACGCACATCGTGGAGGACGTCTCGGTGCTCTGTCGCCGCTTCGCCGTCATCCACCGCGGCCGGATCCTCCGGGAGACCTCGCCCGACGAGGCCCGGGACGGGGTGGCCGGCGAGGTCTACGACGGCCGCGTGGAGGCCGGAGAAGCGCGGGCCCTGGAGGACGATCCGCGGGTGATCCGCTCGGTGGTGACCGGGGGGCGCCACCACGTACGGCTCCACGTCCCCGACGGGGAGGCGCCGGCGGGCTTCGAGCCGGCCGAGCCCACCCTGGAGGACGCCTACCTGGTGACGATCCGGTCGGCCGACGGCCGGACGGCGGCGACCGGCACGAACGGGACGGCCGGCCGGGGCGACGCCCGGGGGCGCGGGGGAGGGGCCCCGTGAGCTGGCGTCGGCTCGGCCGGATCTTCCGGTTCGACCTCTCCTGGCACCTGCGCCGGCCGCTGTTCTGGATCTGGCTGGCGGCGCTGGCCCTGAACGCCTGGGGGCTGTCCACCGGGAGCCTGATGATCAGCACGGGCGAGGCCAGCGTCGGGGGCACCGAGGCCTGGATCACCTCGCAGTTCGCCGTGGCCCAGATGGTCGCCATCACGGTCTTCGTCTTCTACGGCTTCTTCATCGCCGTCGCCGCGGGCATGGCGGTGATCCAGGAGGAGGACGAGTGGGAGGTGGGCGGGCTGCTCCACGCCACCCCGCTGCGGCCGGGGGAGTACGTCTGGGGGAAGGCCGCGGCGCTCTTCGCCGCCTTCCTGACGGTGCTGGCCGCCCAGATGGCCTTCAGCGTCTTCTTCAACCACGCGCTTCCCCACCCGGGCGGGGCCGAGATCTTCGGGCCCTTCGCCCCGACCAACTACCTGGTGCCCGCGCTGGTCTTCGGCGTCCCGCCGATCCTCTTCCTGGGCGGGGTCTCGTTCCTGCTGGGCGAGCGCACCCGCAAGCCGATCCTGGTCTACCTCTTCCCGATCGCGATGGTGGCGGCGACGGTCTTCCTGTGGGACTGGTCGCCGGCCTGGCTGGACGCCGACGTCAACCGGTGGCTGATGCTGATCGACGTCAGCGGCTTCCGGTGGCTGAACGAGACCTGGCTGCAGGTGGACCGGGGGGTCGAGTTCTACAACACCGCCGCCGTGGAATTCGACGCGGCGTTCCTGGCCAGCCGCGCCGCGATCGCCGCGGCGGGCCTGGGGGCGGTGGCCTGGAGCGCGCGGTCCTTCGCCGCCGACCTGCGCGGCGCCGGCGGCCCCGGGGAGGCCGCGGCGGACGGGGGGGAGGCCGAGGCCGAGGCGG
>CAZJJO010000065.1:9746-11345 GCA_964546375.1 uncultured Gemmatimonadota bacterium | reverse complement strand
GCCGGCTGCGGCTCCGACGGGGCGCCCGAGGCGGAGGCCCCCGACACCCGCTCGGCTGCCGCCGCGGACACGGCCGCCCCGCCCGCCGCGGACACGACGGCCCCGGAGGCCCCGGACGCCGTCGACACCGTCCCGGCGGACACGCCGGCGGCGGAGGCGCCCGCGGACACGGCCCCCGCCGCCCCCGCCGGCACCGCGGCCGCGGACACGCCCCGGCGCCGGTCGCCGGGCACCTACCTGGTCTACGTCCGCCGCGGCGAGAGCCCCGACTCGGTGGCCGCCGACCACGGCGTCGACCCCGACACCGTGTACGCCGGCCTGCCGGGCTTCCGGGCCCGCCTCACGGCCGAGCAGGCCGGCGCCCTGACCGCCGACGACCGGGTGCGGGAGATGGCCCGCCGGATCGACGACCGGCGGCCCGCCGAGCCCCGGGAGATGCCGACCGCCGACACCGCCGCGGGAGGCTGAGCGGGGACCCGGCCCGAGGGCCCGGACGGGTACGGGCCATGGCCCGGCACCGGTCGGGGCCGGCGCCTGCTACCCGCCGTCCTCGTCGAAGGTGAACCGCCCGCCGGCCAGCCCCACGATCTCCTGGGCCCGGGCGGTGTCGCCCGCCGCCAGCAGCGACCGGGCCACGCTGGCGTAGACCGGCCGGTTCGAGCGCCCGGGCTCGTAGCCCAGGCTGTCGGCCCGCAGCAGCGCCCGCGCGGCGGGCTCCGTCCGGCCCTCCGCCGCGTGGATCTTGGCCGTGGCGTAGTGCAGCTCGCCCAGCCCTCCCAGCAGGTCGTCGGCGGCCTCCAGCGCCGACAGCGCCTCGGCCGGCCGGCCGGCGTTCATCAGCAGGTCGCTCAACATCCGCCGGTACCGCAGACGCGTCGGGGACCTCTCGACCGCGCGGCGGGCGGCCTCGATCCCACGCTCGAGGTGGGCGGTGTCCCCGTCGAACCGGAACCGGTTGAAGCTCAGATCGGCCGCCAGGGCCCGATGCCGGGCGTTGGCGGGATCGCGTCCGATCTCGGCCGTCAGAGCCCGCGACGCGCCCCGGAAGCCCCGTCCGAGGGCCCTCCGCGCCTCGCCCCGCTGTCCGCGGAGCACGTCCGGATCCAGCGCCGCCATGAGGGTGGCGTACTCGGTGGCCGTCTCCTCGGCACCGGGCACCCGGCTCGACGCGGTCGTCTCGTAGCGCTCCACCTTCTCGGCGATGTCGCTCGCCCCGAAGGCGCGTGTCAGCCCGCGGGCGGGGCCGACCAGCAGGACCGTGTGGAACGCGCCGGCGGCGAAGAGGGCCAGCAGGACGAGGCCCCCGGCCGCCACCTGGACGCGGGACGGCCTCGGATCGTCGCTGCCCCCCGACCCCGGGACGCGCGTCTCCCCGGTCGCCGCCCTCCGCGGACGCAGCCAGCGTCTCCACCCGCTCCCGGCCGCCCCCGCGAAGGCGACCAGGCCGACGAAGGCCGGGAAGGTGTTCGGCGTCCGGAACCAGGTCAGCAGAACGATCGCGTACGCCGCGAAACAGGCGCCGGCCAGCGCCGCCTCCGGCGGGTCGAGGCCGCCCCGCGCGCCCTTCCAGACCCGCCGGCCCACCGCGGCCCAGAAGAG
>CAZJJO010000065.1:0-9646 GCA_964546375.1 uncultured Gemmatimonadota bacterium | reverse complement strand
GTCGTCCGGATGGCGCTCACCAGGAGGACGCCCACCTGCAGGGCCGCCGCCGCGGCCACGATCCATCGCTCCCACCGCGCCCGCGCCCGACGGATCACCAGGCCGGCGGCGGCGACGCCCAGCAGGAGGAAGACGCTCAGGTAGCCGGCGTTGCCCAGGGTGGCCCTGGGCCGGGGGATCTCGAGCAGGGGATGCCAGCCCGAGGCGCCGCCCCAGGCCTGCAGCGCCCCCACCGCGGCCGCCGCCGTGGTCGTCCCCACCAGGACCCGCAGCCAGCGGGTCCAGCCGTCCCGGCCCATCAGCCCCCGGAGCAGGAGGTAGAAGGCGGCACAGTAGGCCCAGGCGATCACCCCGCCCATCCGCTCGTAGCCCCCGAAGAAGCTGTGGAGAGGGGCCTTCCCGGCCGCGGCCGAGATCACCGCCACCACGAGGAAGAGGGCCATGGCCCCGAGTACGGGGTCGCGCGGCCGCCGGACCTCGATCGTCCCCGTCAGCATCGCCGCCGCGGCCAGCAGGCCCGCGGCCGACACGGCCAGGCGGAACCAGAGCGCCGCCGGCACGACGAACGGGAAGACGAACGAGGTCGAGTAGACCAGCGGCGCGAGGACCGACGCGTACAGCGCCCAGCGGGCCCCGGCCAGGCTCCAGGCCCCGACACGCTCGCGCAGGGCCGTCCCGCCCGTCTCCGTCATCGTCCCCCTCCCCCCTCCGATTCCACCCGCCCCCGGGCCCGGGTCAGCAGGTCCCGGACCCCCGCCGCCCGCTCGTCGTCGGCCGGCAGCTCGGCCAGCAGCCGCCGCATCAGCACGGTGTCGGCGGCCGTGTCCGCCGCGTCCGCGCCCTCCAGCAAACGATCGGTCGCCACGCCGGGCCGGCCGGCCGCGAGATGGGCCCTCGCCAGGTGCACGCGGGTCTCGTCGATCCGCGGCGCCGCCGCCAGCGCCCCCTCGAGGACGGTGACCGAGCCCTCGTGCTCCTCCAGGATCCGGAGGATCTCGGCCAGCGTGTAGCGATAGTAGAGCTGGGCGGGGGCGCGCTCCACCGCCCCGGCCAGGGCCTCGGCCGCCCGCTCGACCAGCGCCCGCTCGCCGCGGAAGCGGGACTCGGCCAGCAGGAGGCGGCCGCGGAGGCCCCGGAGCCGGGCGTTCGCCGGGTCCGCCTCGATCTGGCGGGCCAGGGCGGAGCGGGCCGACCGGAAGGCGGGATCGAGGATCGCCTCCGCGCCCGGCTGTCGGGCCAGCCTCCGGGCCCGGGACGCCAGGCCGCCCAGGGCCGCGGCGTAGCCGGTCACGGTCTCCTCGGCCCCCGGCACCCGGGCCGCCACCGCCCGGTCGAACGCCCGGAACTTCGGCGCGGCGTCGTCCGTCGAGCGGGCCTCCTGCAGCGCCCGGGCCGGCGGGACCAGCAGGACGGCGTGCAGGGCGACGGCGGCCGCCAGGGCCGCCGCGATCGCCGCGGCCGCCTTCGTCCCGGCCCCCGCCCCCTCGCCTTCCCCCGCCGCCGGTTCCCCGGGCCGCAGCCACCGGCCCTCGCCCGTCCGGTGGGCCGCCCGCCCGACCAGGGCCAGGAAGGCCAGGGTCACGACGGGGAGCTGGTACCAGAACATCAGGAAGGTGCCGTAGGCGACGATCCCCGCCGTCAGGGCGCCCGCCTCCGCCGGCGTCCCGGCCCCGGCGCCCCGGGCGAGCCGCACCACCATCCACAGGAGGGCGGCCGCCAGCCCGAGAGCCGCCAGCAGGCCGGGGAGGCCGGCCGCCACCGCCGCCTCGGCGAAGGCGTTGTGGGCGCGGTCGTAGCTGATCGAACGGTCCAGGGTGTAGGGCCGCCCCGGGTCCGCGTGCCGGTCGAAGGCGATCCGGAAGTTCTCCGGCCCCCAGCCCGTCAGCGGCCGCTCGGACACCGCCTTCCGGGCCGCCCCCCAGGCCACCAGCCGTCGCTGGAGGGTGGAGTCCTCGTCCAGCTCCGAGATCTCCCGCACCACCTGCTCCGGGCCCGGCAGTCCGCCCGCGTCGTCCGCCGCCCGGAGCCCGAGCATCGCCGCCCCGAGGAGGGCCAGGCCGACGACCGCCGCGCCGACCTTCCGCAGGCTGCCTCGTTCCGAGGAGCGGACCGCCCAGGTGGCCGCTCCCGCCGCCGCCCCGACCGCCAGCCCCAGGAGCGCGGCCCGGGTCCCCGAGGCCAGCAGGCCCGCCAGGCAGAGGCCCGCACCCGCCAGCGCCAGCCGACGCCCCCGGTCGCCGACCTCGGAATCGAAGGCCGAGGCCGCCGACGCGGTGGCCCCGAGCACCATGAAGACGCCGAGCTGACCCGGGTTGTCCAGCGGCGCGGCCGCCCTCAGCTCGTCCGCGCCGGCGGCGGCGAGCTGCAGCCCGTGGCCCACCGCCACGAGGGCGGCGGCCGCGGCCACCCCGGCCACCACCCGCAGGGCCCGGCGCCAGCCGGCCCCGTCCAGCGTCGACCGGGCCAGCAGGTACCACAGGACCAGGTGGATCCCGGCCACCAGGCCCCCGCCCCGCTCGAGGTTGCCGAACAGGCTGTGCCCCGCCGAGACGCCCGTCGGGACGGCCGCCGCCGCCACCGCCAGGGCGGCGACCAGGGCCCAGAACACCGGCTCCCCGTGAAGCTCCGGATGAAGGCGCCCGCGTAGCGTCAGCCAGGCGACGCAGAGGGCCGCGAGGGCGACCGCGCCGCGGGCCCCGATCGCCCCCGGCAGGGTCCATTCGAAGGCCAGGGCGGGCACGTAGACCAGCGGCGCCGCCAGCGCGGCCTGGAGCGACAGCCGGGCCGCCCGCCCGGCCCATCCCGTGTGCGTCCCGTTCTCGCGTCCCAAGGCTCCTCGCAGGCGTCGCGGGTGCGATGAGCGCCGGCGCCGGCCGCCCCTTCCGCGGCGGCGTCCGGCTCGTCGGTCGCCGGCAACCTAAGCCGGTGATCGGGCGGGTCCAAGGCGGCCGCCCCGCTCCGGTCCGCCGGGCCCGGCGTGGCCGGACCACCCCGCCGCGAGCTCCGTCCGTCCACGGCGCGCGCGAAAGCCCCGTCGCCCGGGTGGGACGACGGGGCCTCGCGTTCGGCGTCGGCGGGACCGCGTCCGCCGACCGCCCACATACACCGAGGGGAGGCCCGAAGGCCTCCCCGCCGGTGCTTGTATCAGGCGTCAGCCTGAGAGGATGTCGCCGTCTAGTTCTGCCACTCGATGTCCGACTCCGTGTTGAGCATGTCGGAGTTGCCGTCCGGCGAGCCGGTGTTGTCCAGCGCCTCGTCGGTGGCCGTGATGAGGAAGCAGTACTTGACGGTGCCCGTCCCGCTCGGGAACGGATCCTCGATCTCGAAGGTCTCGTCGAAGCTGATGGAGCCGGTGCCGTCGGTGAGATCGATCTCGTTGCGGTCGATCTCGCCGGCCCCGGGATCCAGCAGGTAATCCGACCCGGGGTCGCAGGTACCGTCCGAGCCGGAGCCCTGCGCGTCCGTGCCGTCGACCCGCACCCTCAGCACGGCGCTGTCGATGACGTTGGCGTCATCGATGGTGCCGCCGATGTCCTGGATGACGCTGGTCGCGTCCGTCGCCGTGCTCTGGGGCGCCGGATTCAGCGCACCGAAGGTCGGGGCCTCGGTGTCCTGGACGTAGGTGAACTCGATCGTCCCGGTGTTCGGGTCACGGGCCGCGTCCTCGAAGGTGAAGGTGGCCACCTGCAGGCCCTGCGCGGCCGCAGTGGTCGGCGGCTCGTGCTCGATGGTCGGCGAAGTCGTGCTCGTCGGCGTGGTACCCGACGCGACCAGCACGTTGCCGTCCCCGTCGACGATCGTGACGGTCGTGTTGCCGTGCACGGCCCCGGACGGCGTCTCGCCGTTGGCCAGCGCTGCGTCGGCCAGGTCGAACTCCAGCTCGTTGGCCGTGCCCGACGCGTCGCCGTTGAAGACGAAGTCGGTGCCGCCGTCCGGCAGCGCGTTGCTGGTCTCCGGCGTCCCGAAGTCGATGCCGAAGTCGTCCGAGTCAGAAACATTCGAACTGGAGTTGTCGGTCGTGTTGCCGAGCCGGTCCTGCGCCGAGGCCAGGCGGGCGTGGTTCTCCGTCGCGCCGAGGGGCGCGTTCTCGTCCAGCTCGGAGGTCGTGGCCACGTCCTCGAACAGGATGTTCGCCGGCGAGGCGCCGTCGACGATGTCGATCTGGAAGAAGTCGCCGGCCGCGTCGTAGACGCCGCCGACGCCCGCGTCGCTCACGCCGGTCAGGACGAAGTCGCTGGCCGGAACGGCCGAGAAGTAGTCGCCGCCGCTGATGGCCGAGGCACCGCCGCTCAGCAGCACCTCGATGGCACCACCGCTCAGGTCCGGCGCCGCCCAGTCGAAGTGCGTCGTCAGAATGCTGTGGCTGAAGCTGCTCAGCACCTCGACGTTGTCCGCGTCGCGGATGCTCCGGATGTCGATGTCCTGCTCGTCGCCGTCCTGGTTGTCCGGAGAGTCCTCCACGCTACCGTTGTCGGCCGCGGCGGCCGTGAAGACGAACGGCTCGTCGCTGTCGGTCACGTTCGCGCCCGCACCGCTGCCGAAGTCGATGGCGATGCCGCCGTCGTTGTCGGCCGAGATGGTGATGCTGCTCACGCCGCTGCCGTCGTAGACGAGCGGCGTGGCGGCGACGTCGACGTCCGTGCCGCCCCAGAAGCGGGTGCCGTTGGTCGGCTCGACGGCGGTGTTGCCCTCGATGATGTCGAGGAGCGCCTCGTTGCCGTTGTCGAAGGTCAGCGTCTCGCTCTGGGCCGCCTGCCGCTCGGTGCCGTCGGCGGTGGTGAGCTGGGCCGAGACGTCGTGCTCGCCGTTCGGGAACTGCCCCTCGTGGACGTTGCCGTCCGGGTCGACGTTGTCGGGCGTGATGACGTCGTCCGGGGTGCTGCCCGCGAGGCGGTCCGTCCGGAAGTTGAAGGTGATCTCCTCGACGTCGTTCTGCGCGCTCACGTCGGACTCGACGATGTTGGCGCTCGTGAACTCCTGCGTCGAGACCGGCTCGCCGTCGATCAGCAGGGACACCTGGTCGACGTCCTCGCCGCCCTGGTCGACGTTGATGGTGATGTTGATCTGCCCGTTGACGCTGCTCACGTCGACCGGGTTGCCGTTCTGGTTGGTGATGTTGCCGATGCTGACCGTCGCGTCCTCGACCTGCTGGACGGTCACGCCGGCCGAGTTGCTCTGGGCGGGGGCGTTGCCGGACGAGACGGTGGCCGTCACGGTCACCGTGCCCGACGACTGGGCCACCACCTCGGCGGTCCGGTCGCCGGTCGGGCTGACCGTGGCGACGCTGGTGTTGCCGCTGGCCCACTGCACGTCGGCGTCCCCCACGTCGCCCTGCGTCTCAAAGTCCACGCGCACCTGGGCGGTATCGCCCGGCTGGACCGTGACCTCCGACGGCGTGACCTCGACGTTCAGGATCTGGGGCTCCGGTCCGGTCGTGTCGTCACCGCAGCCGACGAGCCCAAAGGCCGCGACGCCTGCCAGCAATAACAAACTAGTTACTTTCTTCATGCGCTCCTCCCAACAGGTCTGGATGGTGCTCGACTCTCGCGGACCCTAGGCCCGCCTCCCCCGTCCGTTCGTCGTGTCTGCGGCGCGCCCCGGGAAATCGGGCCCGCCGCGTCCGGTCAGCTTGCCGCCTTCGCATCGTTCCGCGGGGCGTCCTTCCTTCCGGCCCCTCGACGGTCGAGCGAACACGAAATTTCCCCCGGCAAGCCGGGGAAGCGGATCGACGGCCGCATTATACACGTGGCCCGTACGACGGTCAAGGCCGGCAAACCCGGCCGTCCCGCCCTTCCGGGCGGCCGTTTCGGGCGCCGCCCCGGGCCATGCGTGGGTCTCTCCGCGCTGTCGCCGGCAAAGATTGAGGGGCGCCCTTCGCGCGTCAAGCCCTCGGCGCCGGGGCGATCCGCGGCCTCCGTCACAGCAGGTCGCGCAGGTAGCGGCCCGTGTGGCTGGCCTCGACCCCGGCCACGGCCTCGGGCGGGCCGGCGGCCACCACCTCCCCGCCCTCGTCGCCCCCCTCGGGCCCCAGGTCGACGATCCAGTCGGCGGTCTTGACCACGTCGGGCTGGTGCTCGATCACCACCACGGTGTTGCCCTTCTCCACCAGCCGGTGCAGGACCTTCAGCAGAATCCGGATGTCCTCGAAGTGCAGGCCCGTGGTGGGCTCGTCCAGGATGTAGAGGGTGTCGCCGGTGCTCTTCTTCGCCAGCTCCGAGGAGAGCTTCACCCGCTGGGCCTCGCCGCCCGAGAGGGTCGTGGCGGGCTGGCCCAGTCGGATGTAGCCCAGCCCCACGTCCGCCAGGGTCTGCAGCTTCCGCTGGATCCGGGGCACCGCCTCGAAGAACTCCAGCGCCTCCTCCACCGTCATCTCCAGGACGTCGGCGATGCTCTTGCCCTTGTAGAGCACCTCCAGCGTCTCGCGGTTGTAGCGGCGGCCCCGACAGACGTCGCAGTCCACGTAGACGTCCGGCAGGAAGTGCATCTCGATCTTCACCTGGCCGTCGCCCTGGCAGGCCTCGCAGCGGCCGCCCTTCACGTTGAAGCTGAACCGCCCCTTGTCGTAGCCCCGGATGCGGGACTCGGGCAGCTCGGCGAACAGCTCCCGGATGGGCGTGAAGACGCTGGTGTAGGTGGCCGGGTTCGAGCGGGGCGTGCGGCCGATGGGGCTCTGGTCCACGTCGATGACCTTGTCCACCCGCTCCAGCCCGTCCAGGGCGTCGTGCTCCCCCGGCTCGGCCTTGGCGTCGTACAGCTCCCGGGCGAGCCGCCGGTAGAGAGTCTCCTCCACCAGCGAGGACTTGCCCGAGCCCGAGACCCCCGTCACGCAGACGAAGCAGCCCAGCGGGAAGCGGACGTCGACGTCCTTGAGGTTGTGATGCCGGGCGCCCCGGACCACCACCTCCCGGTCCTCCTCCGGCTCCCGGCGCCGCTCGGGGACCGGGATCACCTCGTCGCCCCGGAGGAAGGCCCCCGTGACCGACGCCTCGCTCTCCAGCAGGTCGTCCAGGGTGCCGCTGACCAGGATCTCGCCCCCGTGCCGGCCGGCCCCCGGCCCCAGGTCCACCACGTGGTCGGCCGAGCGGATCGTCTCCTCGTCGTGCTCGACCACGATCACCGTGTTCCCCAGGTCCCTCAGCTCCTCCAGGGTGTCCAGCAGGCGGCGCTGGTCCCGCTGGTGGAGGCCGATGCTGGGCTCGTCCAGGACGTACAGGACGCCCACCAGCCGGCTGCCGATCTGGGTGGCGAGCCGGATCCGCTGGGCCTCGCCGCCCGAGAGGCTCCCCGCCGGCCGGGCCAGGGTCAGGTAGCCCAGGCCCACCCGGTCCATGAAGCCCAGCCGGTCGGCCACCTCTTTCAGCACCGGCTCGGCCACTTCGGCGTCCCGGTCGTCCCGGGCCGCCGTCTCCTCCAGCAGGCCTCGGAACAGCTCGTGGGCGTCGTCCACCGCCATCTCCACCACGTCCGGCAGCCGGTGGCCGGCCACGGTCACGGCCCGGCTCTCCGCCTTCAGGCGGGCGCCCTCGCAGGAGGGGCACGTCCGCTCGACCATGTACTCCTCCAGCCGCTTCCGGACCTGGTCGCTCTCGGTCTCGGCGTAGCGGCGCTCCACCCAGGCCACCGCCCCGTCCCAGCCGACCTCCTCGTCGCCGTGGAGGATGGCGTTCCGCTGCTCCTCGGTGAGGGTGCCCCAGTTGTCGTTGAGGTGGAAGCCGTGCTTCTCGGCCACCGGCGGGAGCTCCTTCTCCCGCAGGCTCTGGTCGGGCGCGCCCCAGGGGATGATCACGCCTTCCAGCACCGAGATCCGGTCGCTGGCCAGCATCCGGTCGGGGTCGGGCTCCCGGGTCACGCCCAGCCCGTCGCACTCCTCGCAGGCGCCGTAGGGCGAGTTGAAGCTGAACTGGCGGGGCTCCAGCTCGGCGATGTTCACCTCGCAGTCGGGGCAGGCGTAGGCCTGGCTGAAGAGGTGCTCCTCGCGCTCGCCGTCCCGCTGGACGTCCACGCGGGCGGTGCCGCCGGTCATCCCGAGGGCGGTCTGGACCGAGTCGGCCAGCCGGTCGCGGTCCTCCGCGCGGGCCGTCAGCCGGTCCACCACCACCGAGATCTCGTGGTTGCGGTTGCGGTCCAGGGCGGGCGGGTCGTCCAGGTCCACCATCTCGCCGTCCACCCGCGCCCGGACGAAGCCCTCCTGCAGGGCCTCGTCGAAGAGGTCGCGGAACTCGCCCTTGCGGCCCCGGACCAGCGGCGCCAGCACCTCGAGCCGGGCGCCGTCCTCCCAGCCCAGCACGGTGTCGACGATCTCGCCCACCGTCTGCTTGCGCACCGGCCGGCCGCACTCGGGGCAGTGGGGGGTGCCCACCCGGGCCCAGAGCAGGCGCAGGAAGTCGTAGATCTCGGTGACCGTGCCCACCGTCGAGCGCGGGTTGCGCGAGGTGGTGCGCTGCTCGATGGCCACCGCCGGCGACAGCCCCTCGATCTGGTCGACGTCGGGCTTCTCCATCACGCCCAGGAACTGGCGGGCGTAGGCCGACAGCGACTCGACGTAGCGGCGCTGGCCCTCGGCGTAGACGGTGTCGAAGGCCAGCGACGACTTGCCCGAGCCCGAGACGCCCGTGACCACGGTGAGGGTCTCGCGCGGGATCTCGACGTCCACGTCCTTCAGATTGTGCTCGCGCGCGCCGCGCACGACCAGCCGGTCGGCGCCGGCCTCGCCGGGGGCGGAGGCCCCGTCGGGGGCGGGCGGCGGCGCGTCGGCCGGCGCGGGGGCGTCGTCGTCGCGCACGTCGATGTCGGTCTCGGGGGTGGAGCTCATCGCGTCCCTGTCCGGGGTCGGGGTGGGGCGTCGCCTCGATGCGTCGGCGGAGCGGGGGTCGGGAGAGGGGCGCCGGTCGCGCCCGTCCCGCCGCCGGCCACGGAAAGGGGTACGCTCAGCGCGGCACCAGGATCCGTCCGGCCCGCGGCGCCATCTCCACCTCCAGCGGCGTCCGGCCCGCCGCCTCCCCGTCGATCTGGGTCGCCACCGGGGGGTCGGCCTCGACCCGCACCCGCCGGGCCTGCAGGAAGAGCATCCGGTCGTCGCCGGCGTGCTCCCGCCGGGCCACCTTCCACAGCATCCGCGCCACCTCGGGCAGGTTGCGCGGGGCGTAGACGCAGACGTCCACCAGGCCGTCGCTGAACGAGACGCGCGGGGCCACCTGCACCTCCACCGGCAGCGTGCCGGCGGCGAGCTGGCCCACGTTGGCCAGCAGGACCATGGTGGCCCGGACCTCCAGCTCGCGGTCGTCGGCCACGATCCGGAAGTCGGCCGGCCGGGGGGTCATCACGTGCTTGAGCCCGCTCAGCAGGTAGGCGGCGAAGCCCAGCCGGCTCTTCATCTCGTCGGTGGCGTCGCCCATCACCTCGGCGTCCAGGCCCGCCCCGGCGATCAGGGCGAAGGGCTCGCCGTTGGCCCGGCCCAGGTCGATCTCCTCGACCCGGCCGTCGACCGCCGTCCGGACGCTCCCCTCCAGCGACTCGGGGATCCCGAAGTTGGCGGCGAGCTGGTTGCCGGTGCCGAAGGGGAGCAGGGCCACCGGCACCCCGGTGCCGGCGGTGCCCCGCAGGGCCTGGGCGGCCGTGCCGTCGCCGCCCACGGCCACCACCGCCC
>CAZJJO010000064.1:0-11834 GCA_964546375.1 uncultured Gemmatimonadota bacterium | reverse complement strand
CCATCGCCGACCTCTCCCAGATGGCCTACCGGGGGCGGAAGGGCTCCCACGACGCCGGCGTCAGCCTGCTGGCCGTGGGCTCGGAGTACCTGGAGATCGACCAGGGCGACGTGGTCCACGGCCGCTTCTTCACCCGGTCGGAGGACCGCCGCGGCCGGCCGGTGGCCCTGGTCGACTCGGCCGTGGGCGCCGACGTGTTCGAGGGCCGGGATCCGGTGGGCGACGTCCTCGACCTGGGTCGTCCGGGCCGCGGGTTCTCGCCCTTCCGCGCGGTGGGCGTCTACGATCCGCCCCAGAACCTCTTCGCCGGGCTGGCCACCCACTACGTGCTGGTCCCTTTCGCCGCGGCGCTGAAGCACCTCGACTTTTCGGACCGGCTGATGGCCTTCGCCGTCCGTCCCGAGGAGGAGGTCTCCCTGACCGAAGCGCTGGACGCGGTGCGGGGGCGGATGCGACAGCTCCGCGGGCTCTCGCCCGGCCAGGAGGACGACTTCGCGCTGGTCACCCAGGACCAGATCCTGGACCTGTGGAACTCGCTCACGACGGTCCTCTTCACCGTCATGGTGGCGCTCTCCAGCGTGGGGCTGATGGTGGGCGGCGTCGGCGTGGTGGGGATCATGATGATCTCGGTGACCGAGCGGACCCGCGAGATCGGCCTGCGCAAGGCGCTCGGGGCCCGGCGGCGGGACCTCCTGTGGCAGTTCCTGGTGGAGGCCTCGACGCTGACCCTGCTGGGCGGGGCGGCGGGCCTGCTGATCGGGGGCGGGATCGTGGCCGCCCTGCGGGCCTGGACCCCGGTGCCCGCCTCGGTGCCGCTGTGGGCCGTGGCGGCCGCCCTGGGGGTCTCCGCGCTCACCGGCGTCGGCTTCGGGCTGTATCCGGCCGCCCGCGGCGCCCGGCTCGACCCCGTCGACGCCCTGCGGTACGAGTAGGGGACGCGTGACAGCCGGCGCCGCGACGGCCATTCTCCCCACGGGAACCGCCCGTCCGAACCGACGGAGACGAGGACAGCGAAGGAGGATGCCCGCCCGATGACCGACGAGCCGCGCGACGTGTGGGGCGAGCCCGGTCCGGTGGACGTGGCCGCCGTGGCGGCCCACCGGGACGACGTGGAGCTGACCTGCGGCGGCACGCTGATCCGCGCGGCCGACCGCGGCCACCGGACGGGGGTGATCGACCTCACCCGGGGCGAGGCCGGGACCCGGGGATCGGCCGAGCAGCGGGCCGAGGAGGCCGCCCGGGCGGCCGAGGTGATGGAGCTGGACGTCCGGCTCAACGCGGCCCTGCCCGACGCGGGCCTCGCCAACGACCGGGCCGCCCGCGAGCGGCTCGTCGGCCTGCTGCGCCTGCTGCGGCCCCGGGTGGTGATCCTGCCCTGGCGGCGGGGCCGTCATCCCGACCACCGGGTGGCCGCCGAGCTGGGACGGGACGCGTGCTACCTGGCGGGGCTGGAGAAGTACGCCCCCGGGGACGAGCCGGCCCACCGTCCCGAGAAGGTGATCCACGCGCTGGCCTACCGTGAGGATCCGGTGAAGCCGACCTTCGTGGTGGACGTCACCGAGGGGTTCGAGCGGAAGATGGAGGCGGTGCGCTGCTACGCCTCCCAGTTCGACGGCGCCGAGGCGGCCGGGGAGATCTTCCCCACGGGCCAGGACCTCTACGAGCTGGTGGAGACCCAGGGCCGGCACTACGGGTCGCTGATCCGCCGTCCCTTCGGCGAGCCCTTCTGGACGGAGGAGACGGTCCGCGTCGACGACGTGGCGGAGCTGGGCGTCCGCTCGATGTGACCGCCGGCTCCGGTGGAGGGTTCGACGGCCGGCCGGCGGTTCCCCTTCGCTGGGCCCCTCTTCAAGTAGAGTTGAAGAGCGTACTTCAAGCTGACTTGAAGAGGGAGGCGGGCCAGGGGGACGCGCCGGCGCCCGGCGGGAGCCGGCTCGACCCGGTCCGGCTCGGGCTCAGCCCCGCGCCCGCCGGCAGTCGACCTCCACCACCAGGCGCTTCCAGCTCGGCACCGTCTCGTCGCCCACCCGGAGGACCTGCACCGCCGCCCGGCCGCCCGTCCGCATCCAGGGCGCCAGCCAGCGGGCGATCTCGTCGGGCAGGTGGCCCAGGGGGGTGCCGCCCTCCAGGTGGACCCAGACCTGCTCCACGGTGGCGTCGGCCGGGTCCGGGATCAGCATCAGCGTGTCGCCGGGCTCCACGTCGTCCAGGCGGCGGTGGCGGCCGGCGAAGGCCAGGCCGTGTACGGTGGCTCGGAAGCGGGAGGCGGCGGGGGGGGAGAGGGTGTCGGGGGAACGGGGGCTCCGATCCATCCTGCCTCGTCTCGAACTCGGGGTGGGGGCCCTCCGGCGGAGCAGCCAATGTAGCCGGGCCGTCGGCTCGCCGCCACCGGCGCCGGGGCGGCCGGGGGAACCTGCCCCCCGACGCCGGATATGTAAGGAGACGCAGGCCCGCGCCCGGCCCCGAGGTCGGCCCCCGCGAACCCCCGCCCCGCCCGAGCCATGAGCGAGGCATCCCTCCAGCCCGACGCCGGCGACCCGGTCTACCTGGACCACGCCGCCACCTCGCCGCTGCGCGAGGCGGTGCGGGCGGCCATGGAGCGGGCCGCCGGCGAGGCCGACTTCAACCCGGCCAGCCCGCACGACTACGGGCGCCGGGCCCGTAGCCGGCTGGAGGAGGCCCGCCGCGCGCTGGCCTCGGCGCTCGGGGCCGACCGCCGGGAGCTGGCCTTCACGGGCGGCGGCACCCAGTCGGACAACCTGGCGGTGCTCGGCTTCGCCCGGGCCCACCGCGACGAGGACCCCCGCCTGCTGGTCTCGGCCGTGGAGCACAAGGCGGTGCTGGGCGCCGCCCGGCAGGCCGCCCGCGAGGGGACGCGGGTGGAGCGGATCCCGGTGGACCCCACGGGCACCCTGCGGCTGGAAGCCCTCGAGGAGGCCCTGTCGGAGGGCGACGACGCGCCGACGCTGGTCTCGGTCATGTGGGCCAACAACGAGGTGGGCACCGTCCAGCCGGTGGCCGAGGCGGCCGAGCTGACCCACCGCCACGGGGCCGTCTTCCACACCGACGCCGTCCAGGCGCTGGGCAAGACGCCCGTGGACGCCGGCGACGCCGGGGTGGATCTCCTCACGGCCACCGCGCACAAGCTGGGGGGTCCGGTGGGCGTGGGCGTCCTGCTGGCGGCCGAGGACGTCGAGCTCGAGCCCCTGGTCCGGGGCGGCAGCCAGGAGGGCGGCCTCTGGCCCGGCACCCAGAACGCCATGGGGGCGGTGGGCTTCGCCGAGGCGGCGAGCCGGATCGTCGACGAGCTGCCCGACGCGGCGCCCCGCTGGCGGGAGATGCGGGACGAGCTGGCCGAGCGGCTCGCCTCGGAGGTGGACGACCTCCGGGTCCACGGCGCCGGGGCCCCCCGACGCCTGCCCAACCTGCTCAGCGTCGGGATCCCGGGCTGCGACCCCTCGGCGCTGCTCGTGTCCCTGGACATGGAGGGGGTCGCAGCCTCCAGCGGGTCGGCCTGCGACAGCGAGTCGGCCTCGCCCTCCCACGTGCTCGAGGCCATGGGCGTCGAGGGCCCGGCCTCCGACTACGCCGTCCTCCGCTTCAGCTTCGGCCCCGACACCGCTCCCGGGGAGGTGCGGCGCGCCGGCGAGGCGGCGGCCCGCGTGATCCGCCGGACCCGTTCCGGGAGCGGCTCCGGACGGTCCGCCGCCGCCCCGGGCGGGGGCTGAAGTGACCGGCGCGGCCGGCGCCGCGGCGGCGCCCCTCCCGGAGACGACCCGGGAGCGGCTGGCCCCCGCCCTCGACGGGGCGGACGGGACGGTCCTGGTGGCCATGTCCGGGGGCGTGGACTCCAGCGTCACGGCCGCCCTGCTCCACCGGGCCGGCTGGCGGGTGGTCGGCGCCACCATCAAGACCTTCTGCTACTCGGAGGTCGACGGCCCCTCGAACACCTGCTGCGGGCTGGAGGGCATCGCCGACGCGAAGGCGGTGGCCGGCCGGCTGGGCTTCCCGCACTTCGTCTACGACGCCGAGGAGGCGTTCGCCGAGGACGTCGTCGAGGACTTCGTCTCCGAGTACGCCGCCGGCCGGACGCCCATCCCCTGCGTCCGCTGCAACAGCTTCACGAAGTTCCGCGACCTGCTGGGCCGGGCCGACGAGCTGGGCTGCGACCGCATGGCCACCGGCCACTACGCCCGGGTGCGCCGGAACGGCGACGGCGCCCGGCTGTGCCGGGCCGAGGACGACGCCAAGGACCAGACCTACTTCCTCTGGGGCATCCCCCGCCGCGCCCTGGACCGGCTGGTGCTGCCGGTGGGCGAAGTGGAGAAGCCCGAGGTGCGGGCGACCGCCCGGGAGCTGGACCTGACGGTGGCCGACAAGCCCGAGTCGTTCGAGATCTGCTTCGTGCCCGACAACGACTACCGGGGGGTCCTCCGCCGTCACCTCGGCGCCGACCATCCCGCCCTCTCGCCCGGACCCTTCCTGCTGGAGGACGGCCGCGAGGTCGGCCGCCACGAGGGCTACGCCGACTTCACCGTGGGCCAGCGCAGGGGCCTGCCGGGCGGCTTCGACGAGCCGATGTACGTGCTGGAGATCCGGCCGGAGGACCGGGCCGTGGTCATCGGCCCCCGCGAGGGGCTGGACGCCTCGGAGGTGGAGGCGGGGAAGGCGAACTGGCTGGCCCCCCGCCCGGAGCCGGGCCGGCGGGTGGGCGTCCGCGTGCGGCACGGGGCGCCGGTGGTGGACGCCGTGGTGCGCGAGGCCGACGCCGACCGCTTCCGGGTGGAGACCGCCGTGGACCAGCGGGCGGTGACGCCGGGCCAGAGCGCCGTGCTGTACGGGGAGGAGGAGGGTTACGGGGGCGGGGCCGAGCTCCCGGTGGTGCTCGGAGGCGGCGTCATCGTCTGACCGGCCCCACCCCGGACGCCCCGGGGGGACGCTCCGCCGGTCGGCCGGCCCGGCGGGCGCGGAGCAGCCGCTCCCGCGGCGCCTCAGTGCTTCAGACCCTCCGCCTCGGCCAGCTTCTCCGCCGCCTCCCGGCCCTCGTCGGTGAGCTCGTCGGGGACCTGGATCTTCACGCGCACGAGCTGGTCGCCGCGGCGGCCGTCCTGTTCGACCCCCTGCCCCCGGATCCGGAAGGCCGTGCCGCTCTCGGTGCCGGGCGGGATCCGGAGCACCACCCGCTTGCCGTCCACGGTCCGGACCCGGACCCGCGAGCCGAGCAGGGCCTGGGCCACGTTGATCGGGACCTCGCAGACCAGGTGGCGCCCCTCCCGCTCGAAGAAGGGGTCGTCCTTCACCCGCACCCGGATGAGCAGGTCGCCCGACGGGCCGCCCTGGGGGCCGCGCTGGCCCTGGCCCGAGATCCGGACCCGGTCGCCGTCCTCGATCCCGGCGGGGATCTTCACGCTGATCCTCCGGCGGCTGCGGACCTTGCCCTGTCCGCCGCACACCCGGCAGGGATCGGAGGGTCGCTGGCCCCGGCCCATGCACTCGGGGCACGGGCGGTTCACCGAGAAGCCGCCCTGCCCGAAGCTGACCGTCCCTCGCCCCTCGCAGGCGGAGCAGGTCTCGACCGTGGAGCCCGGGGCCGAACCGCTCCCGTCGCAGGTGGCGCACTCCTCCCGGATGGGCACGTTGACCGTGACCTCGCCGCCGCGGACGGCCTTGCGGAAGGGGATCGTGACCTCGTACTCGACGTTCCGGCCCCGCTGCGGGCCCTGGCGCGCCTGTCGGCGCCGGTCCCGCCCCTCCCGGTCGAACATCGAGCCGAAGATGTCGCCCAGCCCCCCGAGGCCCATGTCGGAGAGGTCCTCGAAGGAGAAGCGGCCGCCCGAGGCGCCGGACCCGGCCCGTCCCCCCGCGCCGGGGGAGCCTCCGCCCCGGCGGGCGCCGCCCCCGCCCGCCCGGCCGAAGCCCCCCATGCCGCCGAACTTCCGCATGCGATCGTACTTCTTGCGGCGCTCGGGGTCGGAGAGGACCCGGTAGGCTTCGGAGATCTCCTTGAACCGCTCCTCGGCCTCCGGATCGTCGGGGTTGGCGTCGGGGTGGTGCTTCTTCGCCAGCTTCCGGTAGGCCTTCTTGATCTCGTCCTGGGACGCGTTCTCGGCCACGCCCAGGATCTCGTAGTAGTCCTTGGTCCGGGTCGCCATCAGTCGTCGCCGTCGGAGCTCTCGTCTTCGGCCTCGTCGGCGCCGGCGGGCCCGCCCTCGTCGCCGGCCCCGTCTCCGCCCTCCGGCTCCTCGTGCCGGGTGACCTCGACGCGGGCCGGGCGGAGGACGCGGTCGCCGAAGAGATAGCCGTTCATCAGCACCCCGGAGACCCGTCCCCCGTCCTCCGGGTCCTCCACCGGACGGGTGATCAGGGCGTCGTGGCGCTCGGGATCGAAGGGGGCGCCGCGGGGCTCCATCCGCTCCAGGCCCGCCTCGGAGAGCTCCTTCCAGAGCTTGTCGCGCACCATCTCCACGCCCTCGCGCAGGGCCTCCGCCGTGGTCTCGTCGGCCGGGGTCTCCAGGAACCGCTCCAGGTCGTCCAGCGCATCCAGGAGCTGCTCGGCCAGCGACGCCTGGGCGCGCTCACGGGCCTCGCGCTTCTCCCGGCGGGTCCGCTTGCGGTAGTTCTCGAACTCGGCCGCCAGGCGGAGGTGGCGGTCCCGGAGCTCCTCCAGCTCCTCCAGCTCCTCGCGGATCTCCTCCGAGAGCTGTTCGGTCGGGTCCCCGTCCCCCGGGGCCCCCGCGTCCCCGGCGGCGTCCGCTCCGGGGGCGTCCCGTCCGGCACCGTCCGGGCGCTCGCCCGACCGGTCGCGGTCCTCCCGGGCCTCGGCCTCGGACCGGCCGGTGTCCTCGCGGCTGTCGGGACGGTCCTCGTCGCTCATGCGTCCTCCCCGGACGATGACGCCTCGGTGAACGTCGGTCGCTCCGCCGTGCGGCGTGGGGTGGAGGGTGCAACAGGTGTGCCGACCCCCTGCGCAATTCTGGCAGGCGGAGGGCCCGGACGGCCCCCGATCCCTCCGGGTGCGCGTGGAAGCGCCTCGTGCTCAAGCGGGCCGGGTCCGCGCGGACGGGATCCCTCCCGGTGCGCGTGGAAGCGCCCGCAGGGTGGCCGAGCGGCTGGAGGACCTGCTGGATCCCGCCAGGTACGCGTGGAAGCGCCGCGTCACCGGGCCGCCGCCAGGCGCCCCCGGAGCAGGTCCAGCGCCGCCCGCACGCTCCGCCGACGCACCTCGGCGCGGTCGCCCGGGAACCGGTGCTCCCGGGCCGCTCCGGCGGGCCCGTCCACGGCGATCCAGACGGTCCCCACCGGCCGGTCCGGGCTCCCGCCGCCCGGCCCCGCCACGCCGGTGATCGCCACCGACCAGGCGACGCCGGCCCGGTCGCGCGCGCCGGCCGCCATGGCCCGGGCCGTCGCCTCCGACACGGCCCCGCGCTCCTCCAGGAGGCCGGCGTCGACCCCGAGCAGCTCCACCTTCGCCCGGTCGGCGTAGGCCAGGACGCCGCCCCAGAAGACGTCCGAGGCGCCCGGCACCGACGTCAGCTCGCCGCCCAGCAGGCCGCCCGTGCAGCTCTCGGCCACCGCCACGGCCTCCCCGGCGTCCCGCAGCGCCGCGTGGACCCTCTCCACGAGCCGGCGCGTCGGGACGTCGCTCACGACTCCGCGCCCGTGTCGGGAGCGTTCCGGAAGGCGGCCAGGTACAGCGCCATCGACCACAGGGTGAGCAGGACCGCCCCGGAGAGCGTCACGGTCACCCACCAGCCGTGGAAGACCTCCCAGGAGGACCAGAACCCGCCCCGCGCCATCAGCCCGGCCGCCGACTGGAGGGCCAGCCACAGGATCATCCCGCCGATGAACAGGTTCTGGACGAAGGCCTTGTACTTGCCGGCCTTGCGGGCCTGAACCACCCGGCCCCGCCGCGCGAAGACGGTGCGCAGGCCGGTGACCAGCAGCTCGCGGCCCAGCAGGACCAGCACCACCCACAGCGGCACGTGGCCGTAGAGGGGGAGGCCGGCCAGCTCGGGACGGTCGCTCGTCAGCAGGTAGAAGGGGACCAGGGCGGCGGCCAGGAGCAGCTTGTCGGCCAGGGGATCGAGCAGCTTGCCGTGGTCGGTGATCTGGCCCCGCCGGCGGGCCAGCCAGCCGTCCCACAGGTCGGAGACGGCCGCCAGCACGAAGACGGCGAAGGCCACCATCCGGCCCGTCGACGTGGGGTGGTAGAGCAGCCAGACGAGCACCGGCGCCATGGCGATCCGGGCGGCGGTGATCGCGTTGGGCAGGTTCCAGGTCATCCCTCGCCCTCCGGCGTCCCGAGCTCGAGCGACCGCACCACCCGGTAGCCCACCTCCTCCAGCGTCTCGACCACCCCGTCGCCCCGGCGCGCCACCGCCTCGACGTGAGGGGCGCCGTCCGGGTTCAGCGCCTCCTCCATCTCCTCGACCGGCAGCGCGCCGTCCAGGTCGCGCTTGTTGTACTGGTAGGCGGTGACCATGCCGTCACGGTCCCGGTCGGCCCGGTCCAGGTCGTCCGCCAGCCGCTCCAGCGCCGCCCGGTTCTCCTCCAGCCGCTCCCCGTCGCTGTCCATCACCAGCACCAGCGCGTCGGCTCCCTGGAGGATGCGGATCCGGTCCTCCGCCCGCTCCTCGCCGGCCGGCGCGGTGTAGAGGTGCAGCCGGACCCGCCAGGCGCCCATGGGTCCCAGGTCGACGGCGAGGAAGTCGAAGAAGAAGCTCCGGCCGGAGTCCTGCGAGGGGGAGATCAGCTTGCCGCGGTCCTCGGGGTCGAGGGCCTGGTGGAGGTACTCGAGGTTGGCGGTCTTGCCGGCGCCCTCCGGACCGGCGTAGACGATCCGGCAGTCCACCTCCCGGGCGACGGGATCGGCGTCGGCCACCGGCCCGCCTCAGCGCCCCCCGGCGCCGACCGCCCGGCCGGGCCCGCCGGGGGCGGCGAGCCGGACGGGAGGGGGCGCGGGCGGGGGCGAGGGGTCAGCCACCGTCGCCGCTCTCGGCCGCCTCCACCAGCTCCTCCTCCATGCTCTCCAGGATGCTGGCCGCCCGCTTGCGCAGCAGGGGCCGCTCCTCCCACGCCAGGTAGTCGCGCAGCAGGAGGACGTTGTCCACGTCCGGGTGGGACCGCAGGTAGCCGAGGGCGGCGAGGCGCTGGAGGGGATGGGGGCTGAAGAGGTCGCGCTTGTGGCGGTCCATCTGCTCGCGGGCCAGCCAGGCGCCCAGGCCCGCCACGGCGGCGACCCCCAGCACCACGCCGCCGGTGACCTTCAGGACCTTCCAGAGGCCGTCGTCGGACTCCGCGTCGTCACTGCGCTTCACCACGATGCCCATGTCGGTCACTCCTGCATCTCGCGTCGGCCCGAGAAGGCCTCGGCGATGGTGACGCCGTCGGCGTACTCCAGGTCCCCGCCCACCGGCAGCCCCCGGGCCAGGCGGGTGACCCGGACCCCTTCCATCTGCGAGATCATGCGATGAAGGTACGTGGCCGTCGCCTCGCCCTCCACGCTGGGGTTGGTGGCGATGGTCACCTCCTCCACCCCGTCCCGCAGCCGCTCCATCAGCCGCTGGACGTTGAGGTCCTCCGGGCCCACCCCGTCCAGCGGGGACAGCCGGCCGCCCAGCACGTGGTAGAGGCCGTCGAAGTGGCCGGACTTCTCGATGGCCGTGATGTCCGACGCCTCCTCCACCACGCAGACGTGGGTGTGGTCCCGCCGCTCGTCGGAGCAGAACTCGCACGGGTCGGCGTCGCTGAGGTTGCCGCACACCGAGCAGGCCTCCACCTCGTCGACCACCCGCTCGACGGCCCGGGCCAGCGCCATCGCCTCCTCGTTGGGCGTCTTGAGGAGGTGATAGGCCAGCCGCTGGGCGGTCTTTCGACCGACGCCCGGCAGACGGCCGAACTCGGTGATCAGGTCCTCGATCGCCGACATGTTCTCGCGGTGGGGAGGGGACGCCGCCCGGCGGTCAGCCGAGCAGGTTGGAGAGGCCCGGCAGCGGGAGGCCGCCGGTCAGCTCCTTCATCTCCTCCTCCATCTGCTCCTTGGCCCGGCGCTGGGCCTCGGAGACGGCGGCGAGGATCAAGTCCTCCAGCATCTCCACGTCCTCCGGGTCGACGACCTCGGGGTCGAGGTCGATCTCCCGGATGTTGCCGGTGCCGTCGGCCGTCACCCTGATCATGCCGCCGCCGCTCTGGGCGGTGGCGGTCTTCTGCTGGAGCTTCTCCTGGATGTCGCTCATGCGGGACTGCATCTGCTGTCCCATCTGCATGAGCTGCTGCAGGTCTTTCATCTGGCTCACGGGCTCCTCACTCCTCGAGGGTCAGGTCCAGTTCTTCTACCGCTTCGCGCAGGGCGGGATCCGATCCGGCGATCTCCTCCAGGCGCTGCTCGCGGGCGGACTCGGTGGTCACGCGGTCCGATCCGTCGTCCGCCCCCAGCCGGATCTCCAGCTCCCCGGGCTCCAGCCCGACCCGCCGCGCCACCGCCTCGTGCAGGCCGTCGGCGCGGCGGCCGTCCACGAACGACTGGAGGTCCTCGGCGATGCCGCCGGGGACCCGCAGCCGGAGGACGCCCTCCTCCAGGCCGACCACCTCGGCCCCGCGCAGGGCCAGCCGGTGGCCGCCCAGGTCCCGGGTCTCCGAGACCGCCGCCCGCCAGATCTCGCGGGCCGAGGCCCCGCCCTCCAGCGTGGGGCCCGAGGGCCCGTCGTCGGCCTTACCGTCCCCGGCCGTGCCGCCCGGGGCGGGAGCGGCGGCCGTCTCCCCCGCCCCGGGATCGGAAGCGTCCTCCCCGCTCCCGGGTCGCTCCGGGGCCGAGACGGCCGTCGGGGCCGACGACGTCGAGCCCTCCGGCCCGGACCCTCCGTCCGGGCCTGCCGCGCCCCGCTCCCCGCCGGCGGCCCGACCGGCGTCCTCCCCGCCGCCGCCCGACGGCCCGGAGGACGGGCCCGAGCGTCCGGCGGTCGGGTCCGGTCCCCCGGAGGTCCCCGTCGCCGCGCCGGATCCGCCCCCGTCGCCTCCCTCCCGGCGGCCGCGCTCGGGCACCTCGCCCCCGGCCGCCCGCAGCAGGTCCTCCAGCTCCACGGCCGACTCCATGGAGACGAGCCGCAGCAGCAGCACCTCGAGCTGGATCCGCTGCTGCCCGCTGCGCCGGAAGCGGCCCGAGGTCTCGAAGTCGCTCACCGCGATGAGCATCCGCAGGAGGTCGACCTCCTCGAACCGGTCCGCCGCCTCGGCGAACCGGCGCCGGGCCTCGTCCGGGATCTCCACGGCCGGGGACTCCGGGTCGGTGCGCAGCACCAGCAGGATCCGGACGGCGTCGGCCACGCCCCGGACGAACTCGGCCGGGTCGTAGCCGTCGTCGACCAGCCGCTGGACGAACGGGAAGACCTCGGCCCGATCGCCCCGGGCCACCAGGTCGAACAGCTCCAGGTAGCGCTCCTCCTCCACCAGGCCCAGCATCCGGCGGACGTCCTCCACCCCGACGTGGTCGCCGGAGAAGGAGAGCACCTGGTCCAGCAGGGACAGCGCGTCCCGGACCCCGCCCTCGGCCTGCCGCGCCACCGGCAGGAGGGCCCCCTCCTCGGCCGTGACCCCCTCGCGCTCGATGACGGTCTCCAGCCGGCCCACGATCTCGGGCACCGGGACGCGCCGGAAGTCGAACCGCTGGCAGCGCGACAGCACGGGCGCCGCCGTCTGCTGGATCTTCTGGGGCTCGGTGGTGGCGAAGGCGAAGATGACCCGGTCGGGCGGCTCCTCGAGGATCTTCAGGAGGGCGTTCCAGGCCTCCCGGGTGAGCATGTGCGCCTCGTCGACGATGTAGACCTTGAAGCGCTCGT
>CAZJJO010000063.1:0-11939 GCA_964546375.1 uncultured Gemmatimonadota bacterium | reverse complement strand
CCGGCCGGTGCCGGGGCGTCCGCCGCCGTCAGGGGCGCGACGGCCAGCAGCGACGCGGCCAGGACCGCCAGCAGGGCCCGCACGCCGGGCGCTCCCGTTCCTCGCCGGCCGGGCTCCCGGGGCGGCGCGCCGCCCCGCCCGGGCGCATCTCCGCTCACGTCCGACTCCGACGATGACGGCTGGTCCGCCAAGGGTCCTCCTCCGTCCGTGCGTTCGAGGCTCTCCACCTCACCACTGGGACTGCGCCCCGTCGACAATGTTCTGGATCAGGTTTTCGAGAGCCAGATCGACGGCCGCCTCCTGGTCCTCCTGCTCGGGCGCGTACTCGCCGGTGGCCCGCAGGGAACTCGAGCTCCAGATCGGGCGGTCGTTCACCCGGTCGTGGATCTCCGCCGAGGCGCTGATCGTCACCCGGCGCTGGAACACTTCGGCCCCCTCGCCCTCCTGCCCCTCGAAGCTCACGGCGTCGTCGCTGAAGCCGGTCAGGGTGACCCGGATCACCGCGTCGGCCCCCTGTTCGGCGGCCACCTGGGCGCCGAGCCGCCCCCGGACCGCCTCCAGCAGACCCTGGGTCACCCGCTCGGTCAGCGCGAAGCGGGCGGTCTCGTTCTCCACCGGCGGCACGTACATCGTCTCCACGTGCGACGGCAGACCGCCGCCGCCGGAGAAGGAGTAGAGGCACGCGGACGACGCGACGGCGACGGCCAGCGCCAGCGCCGGTTCAGGGCGAAGCGGTCGGAAGCTCATAGATATCGGGGGGGAAAGGTGCGTCGGCCGGACGGGCCCGACGGACGGTCCACCGGGCCCGGCTGTCGCGCTCCCGGTCCCGGAACTCGGCGGAGCGGGGCCAGCCCCGGGCGGAATCGGCGTCCGGCCAGCCCAGGTGCAAGCGGCGTACCTCGCGGCCGTCCCGGCGCTCCTCCACCTCGACCAGCCGCCCCCCCTCCAGCCGGAAGCGGAGCTCCGCCCCGTCGACGCGATAGACCAGGACCCGCCCGCCCGCTTCCCGCCACGCCTCGGCGGGCGCCGTCCTCCCCGGCCGGAAGAGACCGGCCGCGGCGTACAGGAAGGCGGGGGGCGGCAGCCGCACGTCCCGGATCTGGCCCACCGAGCGGAGGCGCGCCCCGGTGAGCGCCGCCGTCAGGGATCCGTCGCCGGGCCCGAAGAGGTCCAGGCGCAGGCTGTCGGGCGCCGTGTAGCGGAGCACGCCGTCCCCCCGCACCGGCCCCCGCTCGTCGGCGTACTGCCAGGAGAGGGTGAGTCGCCAGGGCCCCTCGGGCGTGGCCGCGGCCCGGGCCTCCCGGGCGACGACGGCGGGGTCCTCGAGGGGGGTGCGCGAGGATCCGGCGGCGCAGGCGGCGGCCAGGGCGCCGAGGAGCGCGGCCGCCGGGACCGTCGTGGAGAGGGTCCGGCGCGGGGCGCGCCGGCGGAGGCCGTCGCAGCTCACGAAGCGGCCCCGACCTCCAGCGCCTCCCGGACCGACGCCGGGATCCGGCGAACCCGCCCCTCCCCGTCCACGCAGATCAGACGGGTCCCGGCCTCGGCCAGCAGGGTGTCGGACCCCGACCGGGTCAGCGAGTAGCGGAAGGTCACCGACCGGCTGCGGGCCCGCTCCGGCCAGGCCTCGACCCGCACCACCTCGTCGTAGCCCACGGGCCGCCGGTAGTCGACCTCCACCCGGGAGACCGGCAGGTAGACGCCGGCGTCCTCCAGGTCGCCGTAGGAGACGCCCCGCTCCCGGAGCCAGGCGGTGCGGGCCGACTCGCACCAGGTCAGGTGGTGGGTGTGGTGCGCCCGGCCCATCCGGTCGGTCTCCGCGTAGCGGACCCTGATCTCGACGGCGCTGGCGTCCATGCTCTCCCGGGATGACGGCTTCGACGGCGCCCCGAGGTTACCCCGGGCCACCGGGGGTGTCAAACGCCCCGCGCCACCCGCCGATCCCGTTGACCGCCGCCCCTCCCGGCCTATCTTCGGGCACCATGAGCGCGCCCCGAGCCCTGGTCCTCTCCGACGCCCACCTGGGTGCCGTCCCCGAGCGCTGCGAGCGCCGGCTGGCCGCCTTCCTGCGGGCCGCCCCGGACCGGGCCGACGAGCTGATCGTCGCCGGGGACCTGTTCGACTTCTGGTTCGAGTACCGGACCGTGGTGCTGCGCCAGCACTTCGGCGTGCTCCGCCGGCTGGCCGACGCCGTCGACGCCGGCCTGCGGATCCGCCTGGTGGGGGGGAACCACGACGCCTGGGGCGGGTCGTTCCTCCGCGACCAGGTCGGGGTCGAGACCGTCGACGGACCGGTGGTGACCCGGGTGGGCGGGCGGCGGACCTACCTCGCCCACGGCGACGGGCTGGGCGGCGGCGACTGGGGCTACCGGGCCCTGAAGCGGGTGATCCGGAGCCGGGCCGCCGTCGAGGCGTTCCGGCTGCTGCCGCCCGACCTGACGGTGCCCCTGGTGCGGAGGCTGAGCGCCGCGGACGGCGGCGAGGCGGGGGCCGCCTCCCGCGCCGACCCCCTGGCGGAGCACGCGGCGTCGCTGATCCGGTCCGACCCCGACCTGGACCTGGTGATCTTCGGCCACTCCCACCGCCCCCGCCTGGACGAGGTCGAGCCCGGCCGATTCTACCTCAACGCCGGCGACTGGATCGAGCGCTTCACCTACGGCGAGGTGGGCCCGGACGGGGTGCGGCTCCGACGATGGGAGGGCTGATCACGCCCCCAGGACCACCTGCTCCAGGTGCTCCGGGACCTCCCCGAGCCAGGCGCCCGCCAGCTCGCGGAACCGGGCCGCGTCGTCGGTGACGAAGAAGCGGCTTTCGGCCGGCCCCTCCTCCGGCGCCCGGAGGCCCTCGCGGTCCAGCAGGTCGGCCACCTCGTCGGCCGTGGCCTCGGCGGGCTCCACCAGCTCCACGTCCGGCCCGGCCACCTCCGCGAGGACGCCCCGCAGCAGGGGGTAGTGGGTGCAGCCCAGCACCAGGCTGTCCACGCCCCGGCGCAGGAGCGGATCCAGGTAGCGGCGGGCGGTGAGCCGGGCCACCACGCCGTCCGTCCATCCCTCCTCCACCAGGGAGACGAAGAGGGGACACGCCACCCCCTCGACCCGCGCGTCGGGGCGGAGCTCGGCGATCGCGCGCTGGTAGGCCCCGCTCTCCACCGTGCCCCGGGTGCCGAGCACCCCGATCCGGCCGCCGGCGCTCCGGTCCGCCGCGGCCCGGGCCCCGGGCTCGACCACCCCCACCACCGGCACCGGCACCTCCCCGGCCAGCGCCGGGAGGGCCCGGGCCGAGGCGGTGTTGCAGGCCACCACCATCAGCTTGACGTCCCGCCGGAGCAGGAATTCGGCGGCCTCGCGGACGTATCGGCGCACGGTCTCGGGCGACTTGGGGCCGTACGGCAGGCGGGCGGTGTCGCCCAGGTAGACGGTGGCCTCCCCCGGCAGTCGGCGACGCAGGGCCTCCAGCACCGTCAGCCCTCCCACCCCGGAGTCGAAGACGCCCACCGGGGCGCGCGGCCCGTCGGCGCTCACGCCCCCCACCGCCGCCCGCGGGGACCGATCACGGGATCCGCAGGGGGACCCGGTAGGTGAGACGGACCCCGACCGTCCCGTCCTCCGGCGGCTCCAGCTCGCCCTCGAAGCCGTGGAGATGCGTCGACACCCAGGCGTCGACGCCGCTCATCAGCGCCACGAAGACGGAGAGGACGATCCAGTCCTCCCGGCTCTGGCGCCGCGCGTCGACCAGCCCGGCCGTGTCGGACGCCAGCCCCCGGCGGGCGCTCGAGAGCTTCGACTGGCTCTTGAAGACCATCCACAGGCTCGCCGCCTCCAGGCCGAAGTAGACGGCGCCGCGGACGGGCTGGTCGACCTCGGCCTGGCCCCACCCGGGCAGCACGAAGGAGCGGGCGAAGGCCCCCAGCGGCGTGATCGGGGGCCCCGAGGCCGTGTCGGGCGTCGCGGGCACGGCCGCCCCGGGCGGAGCGGCCGCCGTGTCGGCCCGCAGGGTGTCCGGGCCGGCCTGGGCCCGGACGGGACCGGCGGCGACCGCCAGCGCCGCCGCCGCGAGGACGGCCGTCGCCGCCCCCCGGAGGACGCCCGACGGCCCGCGGCCGGGATGGCGGGAACGTGTGGGAATCGAACCCACCGGGGACGCCTTCGCGCCCCCTGACGGATTTGAAGTCCGCAGGCGACACCAGTCGCCATCCGCTCCCCCGGGGACGCCGCGTCGCACGGGTCCCGGACTATCCCGACCGCTCGCCGTCGTCGGCCGGCCGGCGGGCCACGGCCTCGATCTCCACCAGGGCCCCCTTCGGCAGGGCGGACACCTCGACGGTGGACCGGGCCGGGTACGGCGCCTCCAGGCGCTCGCCGTAGATCTCGTTCACCGTCCCGAACGACGCCACGTCGGTCAGGAAGATCGTGGTCTTCACCACGTCCCCCATGCCCAGCCCGGCGGCGGCCAGGACCGCCTCCAGGTTGTCCATCGCCTGCCGGGCCTGGGCGGCCAGGTCGTCGCCGGCCAGCTCGCCGGTCCCGGGCACCAGGCCCACCTGCCCCGCGGTGTACACGAAGCCGCCGGCCTCGACGGCCTGGGCGTAGGGGCCGACCGCGGCCGGCGCCCGATCGGTGTGGATCTCGCGTCGCGCGGCGTCGTCCATGCCGTCTCCTTTCCGGACCGTACCGAGTCCCGCTCGTCCCGACCGCGTCAGGCCGGCGCCCCGGCCGACCCGGTCGGGCCTCCGTCCCCGAGCGCCTCGACCAGCTCGTCCCGGGGCACGGGCACCGCTCCCAGGTGGGATACCTCGAGGCCCGCGGCGAAGTTCGCCAGCGCCGCCGCGTGCTCCACCCCGTCGCCGCCCGCCAGCGCGGCCGAGAGCGCCGCGGTGACCGTGTCGCCGGCGCCGGAGACGTCGAAGACCTCCCGGGCCTCGGACGGGATCCGCACCGCGCCGTCCAGGGCCTCCCCCACCAGGACCATCCCCTCCTCGCCCAGCGTCACCAGAAGATACCGGCATTCCAGCCGCCGCCGCACCTCCCGCAGCTCCGCCTCGTCCCGGGGGGCGGCCTCCCGGCCCAGGGCGGCGGCCAGCTCCGGACCGTTCGGCTTGAAGAGGTGAGCGCCCCCGTAGTCGAAGAAGCCCCGGAGCTTGGGATCCACCACCGTCGGGACCTCCCGCTCGCGGGCCTCCTCCAGGATCCGTCGCGCCACCTCGCCGGCCAGGACGCCCTTGTCGTAGTCGACGAGCGCCACGACGTCGACCCCCGCCTCCAGGCCGGCCAGGGCGCGGTCCAGCAGCCGCTGGCGGACGGCCCCGTCCAGCGGCTCGTCCGACTCCCGGTCCACCCGGAGCATCTGCTGGTGGCGCGCCAGCACGCGCGACTTCACGGTGGTGGGGCGGTCCGGGTCGGCCACGAGCCCCGCCGGATCGACCCCGGCCTCCTCCAGGAGCCCGCCGAGCCGCCCGGCGTCCCGGTCCCGCCCGACGGCGGCCACCAGGCGGCATCCGGCCCCCAGGGCCGCCACCCCCGCCGCCACGTTGGCCGCCCCGCCCGGCGCGTCGCGGTCCTCCTCCACCCGCACCACCGGCACCGGGGCCTCGGGCGAGATCCGGTCGACCCGTCCCGACACGTAGCGGTCCAGCATGGCGTCTCCGACCACCAGCACGGTGGCGTCGGCCGCCCGGTCCAGGACGCGGGCGGCGCTGCGGGGATCGGGGGCGGGGGCGTCGTCCGTCACCTGACTGGTTGCGTGGTCCTGAGGAGGGAGGTAACCTGCCGCCCGCGACGCGCCGGCTGGGGCGGGTCTCGAGCCGCGGCGCCCGACCGGGCGGCCGGCCGGCGATCTCCCCCGCGATCCGGGAAGATCGGCGCCGAAGGTACCGACGGCCCGCGAGGGTGTCAAAAGCCGAGCCCCCATGGACTCCGACGCCCCATCGCGCTCCCCGTGGCGGTGGATCGAGGACACGCTGAAGGGATGGGCCCTCCGGACCCAGGAGTACTTCTCCCTCCTGGCGCAGACGCTTCGGGCCTCCGTCTCCCGGCCCTTCTACGGCCGGGACCTGCTCCAGCAGATGGACGACGTCGGCGTCGACTCGCTGGGCATCGTCGTGCTCACGGGGCTGTTCACCGGGATGGTGCTGGCCCTGCAGTCGGCGGTGGAGATGCAGCGGTTCGGCGCCACCATCTACATGGGCCGGCTGGTGGGCGCCTCCACCGTGCGGGAGCTGGGGCCGGTGCTCACCGCCCTGATGGTCACCGGACGGGCGGGATCGGGGATGGCCGCCGAGCTGGGGGCGATGCGCGTCACCGAGCAGATCGACGCGCTGAACACCATGGGCGTGGACCCGGTGCGCAAGCTCGTGGTGCCCCGGTTCCTGGCGGCGATCGCCGTCCTCCCCCTGCTGACGGTGGTGACCGACGTGGTGGCCGTCCTGGGCGGCATGCTCATCGCGGTGGTCAAGCTGGACCTGACGGCGACGCTGTACCTCCGGACGGTCTGGCAGACGCTGGCGGAGACGGGCTTCGTCGTCCGCTACGTGCCGATCGACGTCTTCGCCGGCCTCCTCAAGCCCCTGGTCTTCGGCGCGGTCATGGCTCTCACCTCCTGCTATTTCGGGCTGCGGGCGAGCGGCGGCACCGAGGGGGTCGGACGGGCCGCCACCCGGGCGGTGGTGACCAGCTCGATCCTGGTGCTCGCCACCGACTACTTCCTGACCCAGCTCGTCATCGCCCTGCTGGTCCAGTGAGCGGCGACGGGACGGGGGACCGGGACGCGGAGCGGGGTCCGGACGTCGGATCGGGCGGGGGGGACGGCGCCGAGGAGCGCCTCCGGCGGACCTTCCAGCGCGAGGCGCGCCGCGAGCTGCGGCGCGACGAGGAAGAGGAGGAGCGGCCGGCGCCGGACGGATCGCCCGCCGTGGAGGTCCGCGAGCTGGGGGTGGACCTCGGCGGGCGGCCGGTCCTCCGGGACGTGACCTTCCGCGTCCGTCCCGGCGAGACGCTCAGCATCCTCGGGGGCTCGGGCGCCGGCAAGTCCACGATCCTCCGCTGCATCCTCCTGCTGACCCACCCCGACCGGGGACGGATCCTGGTCCAGGGGCGAGACGTGACGCGGGCGTCCTTCGAGGAGGTGCTGGGGATCCGCCGGCGGATCGGCATGGTCTTCCAGGCGTCGGCGCTCTTCGACTCGCTGTCGGTGTACGACAACGTCGCGTTTCCCCTGCACGAGCACACCGACCACGGCGAGGACCGGATCCGGGAGCGGGTCCACCGCGTGCTGACGTTCGTGGACCTCGAGCCGGAGGAGGTGGAGGGGCTGCTGCCGGCGGAGCTGAGCGGGGGCATGAAGAAGCGGGTCGCCATCGCCCGGGCCCTGTCGGCCTCGCCGGAGATCCTGCTGTTCGACGAGCCCACCAGCGGCCTGGATCCCATCACCACCCGGACGATCAACGAGCTGGTGGTGAAGCTCAGGCGGGAGCTGGACGTGGCGTCGGTGGTGGTCACCCACGACATCCGATCCGCTCTCCGCATCTCCAGCCGGGTGGCGCTTCTGCACCGCGGCCGGATCGTGTTCGAGGGGTCGCCCGAGGAGATGGTCGCCTCGGAGGACGACTATGTCCGCGAGTTCCTGCGATGACGGCGCCCCGGCGGCGCGAACGAGGACGAGGAGGATGACGTGAGGCGCTCCACGCCGGTCACGTGGGAGCAGGTCCGGGTCGGTGCCCTGATCCTGGGGGCGCTGGCCCTGCTGGCGACGGGGATCTTCTTCGTCGGCGAGGTGGGCCACGTCTTCGGCGAGCGCTACCGGCTGGTGTCGCTGATGCGCTCCGGCGCCGGCCTGGCCCCGGGCGCGTCGGTGCAGGTCGCCGGCCAGAACGTGGGCCAGGTGGAGCGGATCGACTGGATCCCCCCCGAGGAGCGCCGGGAGCACGACGCCGCCGTGGTCGTCTGGATGGCGGTGAACCGCGGGGTCCGCGAGCAGATCCGGGAGGACTCGGAGGCCCGCCTGCGGACGCAGGGCCTGCTCGGCGACCGGGTGGTGGACATCCGGCCGGGCTCGCCCGGAGCCCCGGTGCTGGAGGAGGGCGACACGCTCCCGGCGGCCGAGCCCCTGGACTACCAGGAGATCCTGGAGCGGGCCTCCGGCGCCGTCACCGGCCTGGCCGAGCTCACGCGCCGGCTGGAGGAGGTCGCCCGCCGGGCGCTGGCCGGCGAGGGGTCGCTGGGCCGGCTGGTCACCGACGAGACGCTGTACCGGCGGCTCAGCGAGCTGAGCGGGTCGCTGGCCCGGGTCCTGGAGCGGGCCGAGCGGGGCGAGGGGACCATGGGCCGGCTCCTCACCGACGACCGGCTCTACGAGCGCATGGTCTCGGTGACCGCCTCCCTGGACACGCTCACCGCCGGGGTGGCGGGCGGCCGGGGCACGCTGGGGCGCCTGGCGGCCTCCGACTCGCTCTACCGGGACGCCCGGTCGGCCGTGGTCCGGGCCGACTCCCTGCTGCGGCGGCTGGAGGCCGGCGAGGGGACCGCCGGCAAGGTCCTGGCGAGGGACGAGCTCTACGAGGAGCTCCTGAGGGCGCTGGCCGACGTCAACGCGCTGCTGTCCGACCTGCGCGAGCGGCCCCGGCGGTACGTCCCCCCGGTGGAGATCTTCTGACCCGCCCCCGGGCCGGTCCGGCGGCGGATCAGGCCGCGCCCTGCTCCTCCGAGCGGTCCTCCCCGTCCACCATGTCGTGGAGCGTCTGCACGTCGACGACCTCGTAGCGGAGCTGGCCGCCCGGCGTGTTCACCGTGACCCGGTCCCCCTCCTCGCACCCCAGGAGGCTGCGGCCGATGGGCGACTCCATGGAGATCTCGCCGCTGTCCATGTCGAGGTCCATCAGGTCCCCCATGGCCAGCGTGTAGACCTCCTCCTCGTCCTCCTCGAGGTCCCGGACGGTGACCTGGGTCCCGAAGCCCACCCGGTCCTCCGGAATCGTCTCCATGTCCATCTCGGACAGCTCGGACAGGCGACGCGAGATGTAGTCCAGCCGGGCCTGCACGAACTGTTGCCGCTCCCGGGCGGCCTCGTACTCGGAGTTCTCGCTCAGGTCGCCGTGGTCGACGGCCTCCTCGATCTCCTTCGGGAGCTCGACGTTGAGCTCGTGCAGCAGCTCCTCGGCCTCCTGGTTGAGTTGCTCGCGCAGCTCTTCCAGCACGGTGGTCCCTCCTTGTGCGTCCTGGGCACCGTCCCCGACGACGCCGGCTGGGCCGGCGCGCCTCGGCGGGACGGTTCGTCGATACAAAAAAAGTCCGCGACGGCGGGCGCGCCGTCACGGAGCGGGTGGATGGAGGCGGCGGGAATCGAACCCGCGTCCGCGTGCCCGTCCATCGTGGTTTCTACGTGCGTAGCCTGCGGTCGATGATTCTCACCACAACAGGGCCCACAGGCGGCCCTGAAGCGGCCAGCCGCGATCGGGCTCTCGCCCTCTCACCCGGTGCGCTCACGGCGAACGTCCCGGGCCAGCCCGATACGCCGTCGTCTCCCGAACCGCCTCGGGCCCGGCTGAACGGGAGACGGGCTACGTCAGATTACGCAGCCAGTGCCAAGTTGTCGTTGGCAGGTAATGCTGTTCCGGGTGTTTTGCGAGGTCCCCGGACCTCGGCACGCTACCCCGACTTCCGACGCACACGTCGAAGCCAGATCGCCCCCTGATTGTCAAGCATCCTCCGCTGCGAGGCGCACGGCGTACGTGCCGCCTCGTCGCGCACTGTACGGTCTACCCCCCCGGCGGGCAAAGGTTCGGCCCCGCCCTCAGCCGCCGCGGGGGGCGGCGCCGTCCCCGACCCCCCCCAGGTGGTCGAGCGCCGGCCGGAGGGCCCGCCGGGCGCGGGCCGGAGGCGCGCCGCGGAAGTGGAGCGCCAGCACGCGGGAGGACCCCGGAACGGGTCCGGCCAGCGCCCATCCCTCCGCCGAGCGGTCCGCGTCCACGTCGCCCGCGGGCACCTGCACCACCAGGTCCTCGCGCAGGCACCAGGTGAAGGGATGGCCGGGAGCGGAGAGCCGCCCCCCGCCGGGGCGGGCCTCGGGCCCCGCCACCGCCCGTTCCTCCGTCCACGCCTCCTCGGACCGGTCCAGGCGGTAGAGGGCCGCCCGCTCGGCGCCGAACGCCTCCAGCAGGGTGGCGAGGAAGGTGGCCTCCGGGGGCCGCTCCCGCCCCTCGGGGGCCCCGTCCGGGAGCCGTCCGGCCCCGGACGTCGGCCCGCTCCCCGGCCACGGCCAGCCGGCCGGCCACCAGCCCGGCCGGGTCACGGGCCCGACGGACGGGTCATCACGGAGAACGGCGGATCCTCGACTCGATACACGGGACCTCCGGGAGGTTCGGGGCCGGAGCGTCCGGCGCCGACGCCCGGGCCGGGGCGTCCGGAAAGCCGGTGCGGTTCCTGCATCGGAAGCAAAGCTGGCCGACGCACGGGGCGAGCGCCAGCCGGATCCGCGCCCCGCCCCCCGGGCCGGCCCGGACGTCCCGCGAGGGCCCGGGCACGGGCGGCGGCGGGCCGGGGAACGCAGGGTCTCCCGCGCCGGCCCCGTCGGAGCAGAGACGTGCACTCCACCCCCGCAGCGCCGGGGAGAAGGAGACGATAGATGCAGCTTCGTGACTTCTTCGACACCGAATCCGTCGAGCTCGACCTCGAGGCCGAGACCAAGGACGACGTCCTCAAGGAGCTGGTCGGCCTGCTGGACCTGGACGAGAAGTCCGAGGGGATCCTGTTCAAGATGCTCAAGCGACGGGAGAACCTCGGCTCCACGGGGATCGGGCGCGGGATCGCCATCCCGCACTGCCGATCGCTGGTGGTGAACCGGCTCCGGGTGGCCTTCGGCCGACAGCCCCAGGGCGTCGACTTCAAGGCCATCGACGAGCAGCCCGTTCACTACGTGTTCCTGATCGTGGCCCCTCCCCTGGAGGTCTCCAACCAGTACCTCCCGGTCCTGGGCAAGATCGCGCAGTTCAGCAAGGAACCCGACGTCCCGGAACGGCTGGAGGCGCTCGACGAGCCGGAGGACTTCGTGGAGCTGCTGGAGGAGAAGGGGGTCTGAGGGGATGCACGCACAGCTAGAGATCCTGCTGGAGATCCAGGACCTCCGCTCCCAGAAGCGGGCCCTCTCCGAGGAGGACGTGGCCGAGGTGGAATCGGAGGTCTTCGAAGTCTCGGTCGAGGAAGCCCGGGAGAAGATCGAGGAGAAGATCGGCGAGCTGGAGTCCCGCCTCGAGCGGCCCGCCTCCGGTCGGTATCGCCGCCTCGGGGGCCACGAGGGCAACCGGGTGGTCGTTCCCGTGGTCGACGGCGTCTGCTACGGCTGCTTCATGCGGGTGCCCACGGCGTGGGCCTCCGACGCGGAGCGGAACCAGGAGCTGGAGGTCTGCGACAACTGCGGCCGCTTCCTGTATCACGTGGAGTGAAGCCGGCGCGGCCGTCCCCGCGCTCCGTCAACGGGTGAGCAGGACCCTCCGCACGGCTGTCCGCCCCTCCACCACCAGCTCCACGAAGTAGGGGCCCGCGGGCACCCTCCTCCCGCCCCGGTTCCGGCCCCGCCAGACCGCCTCGTGGCGGCCCGGGACCGCGTAGCGGCGATCCCGGACCGGCACGCCGCCGCCCTCCTCCGGCGTCCGGGCCCAGGCCACCCGCTGGTACAGGATGTTGTACACGGCCACGGAGACCCGCACGCTGTCGGGAACACCGGGTCGGCCCGCCCGCCGGACGCGCTCCCCCGCCGCCCCCTCGGCGGGCCCCAGGCGGAACGGGATGCGGACCGCCTCCTGGAAGGGGTTGGGCGAGGGATCCCCCAGGTCGAAGGGAACGGCCGCGGTGTCGGCGTTCGCCGGGGCCTGACCCGACGCCGCCCCCGGGGCGAGGACCAGGGCCGCGGCCGCCGCCGCGGTCCACCCGGCGGCGGCCGGGAGCCGGCGTCCG
>CAZJJO010000062.1:0-12078 GCA_964546375.1 uncultured Gemmatimonadota bacterium | reverse complement strand
GGCGGCGTCGCCGGCCGGAGACCCCCGCCCCCGGCGCGGAGCGGGAGGCGCGCCCGCCCGGGCTCAGCCGCCGGCCGCCGGCTCCAGGTCGGGCTGCGGGCCCAGCACGTACCAGAGGACGCACCCCACGATGGGGCAGAGGACGATGACGCCGGTCCAGAGCACCTTCTCCCGGCGGGAGCCGTCCGAGCGGACCAGCAGGCCCACCGCCCAGACGTCGAGGGCGGCCAGGCAGGCGGCCAGCACCCACCGGGTGTCCAGCCGCGCCGCACCCTCCAGCAGGGCCCCCGGGAAGTCGCCCACGGCCGCTCAGGCGGCGCCCGCCGCCGGCTCGAACTGCAGGCGGTGCAGCCGGGCGTAGAGCCCGCCCCGCTCCAGCAGCTCCCGGTGGGTGCCCGACTCGTGGATCCGGCCCTGGTGGAGCACCAGGATGCGGTCGGCGTTCCGGATGGTCGACAGCCGGTGGGCGATGACCAGGCTGGTCCGGCCCCGCATCAGCTCCTCCAGGGCCTCCTCGATCTGGGCCTCCACCTCCGAGTCCACCGAGCTGGTGGCCTCGTCCAGCAGCAGCACCGGCGGGTCGTCGGCCAGGGCCCGGGCGAAGCTCAGGAGCTGGCGCTCGCCCACGCTCAGGCGGTCGCCCCGCTCGCCCAGCTCCTGGTCCCAGCCGGCGTCGAGCCGCTCCACGTAGCGGTCCACGCCCACCCGGCGGGCCGCGGCGGCGAGGTCCTCGTCGCTGACCGACTCGCGCCCGAGCCGGACGTTCTGGGCCGGGCTCCCCGAGAAGAGGTAGACGTCCTGGAGCACGAGCCCCATCCGGGCGCGGAGGTCCTGGCGGCCGACCTGCGAGACGTCCGTCCCGTCCAGGAGGATCCGGCCCCGCTGGGGCTCGTAGAAGCGCATCAGCAGGTTGATGATCGTCGACTTGCCCGCGCCCGTGGCCCCGACGATCGCCACCCGCTGGCCGGGCTCGACGGCGAAGTCGATCCCCTCCAGCACCCACTCGCGCTCCGACTCGCCGACGCGGACCACCTCGTCGTCGTCGGCCGTCGGGTAGCGGAACCACACGTCCTCGAACGCGATCCGGCCCCGCGTGGGCTCCGGCAGGGCCGCCGGCGCCCCGGGGTCCTCGACGGCCGGCTCCCGGTCCAGCAGCCGGAAGATCCGCTCGGAGCTGGCCATGGCGCTCTGGACGACGTTGTACTTCTCCGACAGGTCCTGGATGGGCCGGAAGAAGCGCCGGGCGAGCTGGAGGAAGGCGGCGATGGTGCCCAGCGTGATCGTCCCCTCCAGCGCCGAGGCGCCCCCGTACCAGAGGATGAGCGCGAAGGCCACCGAGGAGAAGATCTCCACCACCGGGAAGAAGATCGCGTAGTAGGTGACCGACCGGAGCCAGGCCTCCATGTGGCTGTCGTTCAGCTCCCGGAACCGCTCCCGGGAGGGGTCCTCCTGCCGGAAGAGCTGGACCACCTCCATGCCGGTGAGCCGCTCCTGGAGGAAGGCGTTGAGGCGGGCCAGCCGGACCCGGACGTCCCGGTAGGCCTCCCGCGCCTTCACGCGGAAGAGCCAGGCGGCGCCGAAGACCAGCGGGAGGACCGTGAAGGTCACCAGCGCCAGCCGCCAGTCCATGACGAGCATGGCGGCCATGATGAAGGCCAGGGTGAAGAGGTCGCCGAAGATCTTGACGACGCCCGAGGTGAACATCTCGTTCAGGACCTCGACGTCGCTGGTGACCCGGGTCATCAGCCGACCCACCGGGTTGCGGTCGAAGAAGGAGAGGTCCAGCCGCTGGAGCTGCTCGAAGATCTCGGCCCGGAGGTCCTTCATCACCCGCTGGCCGATCCACGTGGTGAGCAGGGTGCGGCCGTACTCCAGGGCGGCCGAGAGCACCAGCGCGCCCACGAAGCCCACGGCCAGCAGGCCCAGCAGGCCCGGGTCCTCCTGCGGGAAGGCCTGGTCGATGGCCACCTTGGTGAGGATCGGCCCCACCAGCTCCAGGCCCGAGGCCAGGATGAGCATGGCCACGGCCGCCACCGTGGGCCACCTGTAGGGGCGCAGGTAGCCCAGCAGGCGACGCAGGAGGCGGGCGTCGTAGGCCTTGCCGAGAGCGTCCTCCTCCCGGATCGGGCCGTCGGGGCTGGGTCGCATGGCTCCTCTCGCGGTGGGGGGGATCGGTCGGCCGGAGGACCACCGACGCCACAGCCGTGCCGGCGGCCCGAGGGACCCGCGCCCGGCGCCGGCTGGACCCCCGACGGGGCGGGACGGTACCGTATCCACGCTTTCGTGCCAAGCCGCTCCTCGCCGCCGCCGGCCGTCCGCGGCGGACCCGGACGCCCCGCCCGGCGGCGGTCCCCGCTCCCGACCCGTCCATGAAGCGAGAGATCCGCGTCCTCGGCGCCCGCCAGCACAACCTGAAGGGCGTCGACCTGTCCGTCCCGCGGCGGGCGGTGACGGTGCTGACCGGACCCTCGGGCTCGGGCAAGTCGTCGCTGGCCTTCGACACGATCTACGCCGAGGGCCAGCGCCGCTACATCGAGTCGCTCTCCACCTACGCCAAGCAGTTCCTCGAGCAGATGGAGAAGCCCGCCGTGGAGCGGGTGGACGGGGTCAGCCCGGCGGTGGCCATCGACCAGCGCAACACCGTCCAGACCAGCCGGTCGACGGTGGGGACGGTGACCGAGGTCCACGACTTCCTGCGCCTGCTCTGGGCGCGGGTCGGGACCACGATCTGTCCGGACTGCCAGGCGCCGGTGGAGCCCGACACCGTGACCTCGGCGACCGACGAGGTGCTGGCCCGGGCGGAGGGGGAGCGGGCCTGGGTGGCCTTCCCGCTGGAGCTGAGCGAGGAGATCAGCCACGCGGTGGCGGTGACCAACCTCCGCTCGCAGGGCTACCTCCGGGTGCTGGCCGACGGCCGGGAGGTCTACCTGCCGGAGCTGGAGGTGGGCGGGGAGGAGGGCGCCGATCCCGGCGTCGCGGCCGGGGACGGCCCGGCGGCCGGGGGCGAGGCGGGCTCCGACGCGGGGCGGGCGTCCGGCGCGGGGGAGGACGACGCGACGGAGGCGGGGCCGGATCTCACCGCCGTCGACGAGCTGCTGGTGGTGGTGGACCGCCTGGCGGTCGACCCGGACGAGCGCGAGCGGCTGGCCGACGCCCTGGCGGCGGCCTTCGCCGAGGGCGACGGGGTGGGCCTGGTGGTGGAGGCCGGGCGCCGGGACGGCGACGCCGTGGCGGCCGCCCGGCGGCGGTTCGACGAGGCCTTCCGCTGTGACGGGTGCGGGCGGTCGTTCGAGGAGCCGCGGCCGGCCCTGTTCAGCTTCAACAGCGCCGCCGGGGCCTGCCCGGAGTGCGAGGGGTTCGGCGCCACCCTGGAGTACGACGAGGAGCTGATCGTCCCGGATCCCTCGCGGCCGGTGGGCGACGGGGCGCTGGACCCCTGGACGAAGCCGCGCTACGAGCGCCAGCGCCGGGAGCTGCGGGCCTTCCTCGAGCGCCGGGACGTCGACCCCTCGACCCCCTGGGAGGAGCTGCCCGACCACCTGCGGGCGGAGCTGATGGAGGGGAGCGAGTCGTTCCGGGGGATGCTCCCCTTCCTCCGGTCGCGCGAGAGCAAGAAGTACAAGCGCTACATCCGCGTCTTCCTGCGCCAGTACCAGAAGCCGGTCCGCTGCCGTGCGTGCGGCGGCGAGCGCCTGCGGCCCGAGGCGCTCCACGTCCGGGTGGGCGGCCGGCACGTCTCGGACGCCGCCGACGAGACCGTCTCCGACCTGCTGGCCTGGCTGGAGGGGCTGGAGCTGCCGGCCTTCGAGCGGAAGGTGGCCGAGCGGATCCTGGAGGAGCTGACCGACCGGCTGGGCTTCCTGGAGGCGGTGGGGCTCGGCTACCTCACCCTGGACCGGCAGGCCCGGACCCTCTCGGGGGGCGAGATGCAGCGCATCCGGCTGGCCCGCTGCCTGGGCAGCCGGCTGACGGACACCCTCTACGTGCTCGACGAGCCCACCATCGGGCTCCATCCCCACGACGTCGAGCGCTTCCTGGACGTCCTGCTGCGGCTCAGGGCCGGGGGCAACACGGTGCTCATGGTGGAGCACGACCCCGAGGTGATGCGGGTGGCCGACCGGCTCGTGGAGCTGGGGCCGGGCTCGGGCGACGAGGGGGGCGAGGTGGTCTTCGAGGGGACCTGCGAGGAGCTGGTGGGGGCCGACACCGCCACCGGCCGGCTGCTGGCCGAGCGGGGCGGCGAGCCGGCCCGGGAGCGGGAGGAGCCGGGCAACCGGTGGCTCCGGCTGCGGGACGCCCGCCTGCACAACATCGAGGGCGTCGACGCCGAGGTCCCGCTGGGCCGGATGACGGTGGTCACCGGCGTCTCCGGGGCGGGCAAGTCCACCCTGGTGGACGACCTCCTCTTCCACGCCCTCGAGCGGGCCCTGGAGGGGGAGACGAGCGCCCGGGAGCACCTGGGCGAGGAGACGGGCGAGTACGAGGCCCTGGAGGGGGCCGGCGCCCTGGACGACGTGGTGCGGGTGGACCAGACCCCCATCGGCCGGACCCCGCGCTCGATCCCGGTCACCTACATCGACGCCTTCACGCCGATCCGGGAGCTGTTCGCCGACCAGCCGCTGGCGCGGGAGCGCGACTACGGCCCGGGACACTTCAGCTTCAACGTCGAGGGCGGCCGCTGCGAGGCCTGCAAGGGGGCGGGCGAGGAGGAGGTGGAGATGGTCTTCATGGCCGACGTCTCCTCGCCCTGCGAGGTGTGCGGGGGCAAGCGCTTCCGCCCGGAGGTGCTGGAGGTGGAGTACCGGGGCCACACGATCCACGACGTCCTGCAGATGACGGTGGACCGCGCCATCCGCTTCTTCCTGCGCCAGGACCGCATCGGCCAGGCCCTGTGGCAGCTCCAGCGCGTGGGCCTGGGCTACCTGCGGCTGGGCCAGCCGGCCAACACCCTCTCCGGCGGCGAGGCCCAGCGGCTGAAGGTGGCCCGCGAGCTGGCCCGGGCGGCGGGCTCGGGCCAGCGGATCTACCTGCTGGACGAGCCCACCGTCGGGCTGGGGCTGGGCGAGATCGACCGGCTGATCCAGGTGCTCGACCAGCTCGTCGAGGCGGGCCACACGGTGCTGGTGGTGGAGCACAACCTGGAGGTGATCCGCAGCGCCGACTGGGTGATCGACCTGGGCCCGGGCCCGGCCGAGGAGGGCGGCGAGATCGTGGCGGCCGGCCCGCCGGAGACGATCATGGAGGCCGAGGACTCGGTCACCGGCCGGCACCTGCGCCGGCACGCGGGCCGGGAGGGGGCGGAGCGGGAGGGCCGGGCCGCGGGCTGAAGCGGTCGACGCTGCGGCCCCGGCGCGCTCGCCCGTCGGACCCGCGTTCAACGCCGCCGCTCCCCCGCCTGTTATGGGAACGGTCGTCGGTTAGATTGGCGACCGCTTCACGAGGCCGGCGACGGGCCGTACGGCCGTCCGCCGTCCTCCCTCGACCGTGTCCGGGAGGGGCACCCACCCGTCCCGGACGGCGGAAAGCGCACACGACAGCAGGCGGGAGCAGACCATGTCGAGACTGCGGAGCGCGGCCGCCGCCCTGGCGGCGCTCCTCCTGGCGGCTCCGGCGGGACCGGCCGGAGCACAGGAGGCGGGCGAGATCTCCTACGAGTCCTACACCCTGGACAACGGCCTCCAGGTGATCCTCTCGGAGGACCACTCCACGCCCATCGTCACGGTGGACCTCTGGTACGGCGTCGGGTCGAGCGACGAGCCCGAAGGCCGGTTCGGGTTCGCCCACCTGTTCGAACACATGATGTTCCAGGGGTCGGAGCACGTGGAGAAGAACGAGTACTTCGACTACGTCGAGAGCGTGGGCGGCAACCTCAACGGCAGCACCAGCGAGGACCGGACCAACTACTACCAGACCCTCCCCGCCAACCGGCTCAACCTGGCCCTGTGGCTCGAGGCCGACCGCATGCGGGCGCTGGACGTGACCCAGGAGAACTTCGAGAACCAGCGCTCCACGGTGAAGGAGGAGCGGCGGCAGTCGTTCGACAACAGCCCCTACGGCCGGGCCTTCCTCACCGGGGTCTGGCACGTCCCCTACCGGGACGTCGGCTGCCCGGGCTACGCGCACTCCCCCATCGGGCCGATGGAGGACCTGAACGCGGCCACCGCGGAGGACGCCCGGGAGTTCTACGAGACCTACTACGTGCCGAACAACGCCACGCTGGCGGTGGTGGGGGACTTCGAGCCGGAGCGGGCGAAGGAGATGATCGAGCGGTACTTCGGGGGCATCCCGTCCGGCGAGGTCCCCTCGGGTCCCCCGTGCGACGTCGACTACACGCCGGGCATGCGCGTGGACACGGTCGAGGATCCGAACGCGAACCTGCCCGCCGTGGTCTGGAGCTTCCGGATCCCGCCGGCCGCGCACGAGGACAACCCGCCGCTGCAGCTCCTGGCCAACGTCTTCGGCCAGGGCGAGAGCTCGCGGCTGTACCGGTCCATCGTGGACGAGGCCGGGGCGGCCCAGCAGATGAGCTCCCAGCTCTACTCCCGCAAGGGGCCCGGGCTCTTCCTGGTGCTGGCCTTCGCCAACCAGGGGATCACCCCCGACTCGCTGCGGGGCCTCTTCCAGCAGGAGCTCCGCCGTCTCCACGAGGAGCCTCCCACCGAGGAGGAGCTGGAGAAGGCCAAGAACAGCTTCGAAGCCGACCACGTCCAGGGACGGCAGTCCACCTTCGAGAAGGCCGAGGCGCTGCTGCGCTTCGCCCAGTTCCATCCCGACCTTTCGGACGTGAACCGGCAGCTCGACCGCTACCTGTCGGTGACCCGCGAGGACCTGCGCCGGGTCGTCGACCGCTACCTGACCGAGAAGAACCTGAGCGTGGTGATCGACCAGCCCGTCGAGGCCGCCGACGACGGCGGAAGCGACGACGCGGAGCAGGAGGGAGCCGACCGATGAGGAGCCACGAGATGATCCGGACCGGCAGCGTCTTCGCCCTGATCGCGGGCCTCTTCCTGGCCCTTCCCGGGGCCGTCGAGGCCCAGGAGGGGGAGTTCCCCTCGGAGCCGCCGCCGGCCATGGAGCCCGCGGACGTCGAGTTCCCCGAGGTGGGACGGGACACCCTGGAGAACGGCCTGGAGCTGGTCGTGGTGGAGAACCACGAGCAGCCCGTGGTCTCCGTCCGCCTCTACGTGCCGGGCGGCGAGGTGGCCGACCCCGACGGGGCCGTCGGCACCTCCAACCTGGTCTCGCGCATGATCGACAAGGGGACCGAGTCCCGCTCCGCCGAGGAGATCGCCTCCACCGTCGAGGGCGCGGGCGCCTCGCTCGCCACCGGCTCCTCCGACGACTACGCCTTCGTGGCCACCACCGCGCTGACGAAGCGGCTGTCGACGGTGATGGAGGTCTTCTCGGACGTGGTCCGGAACCCGACCTTCCCCGAGGACAAGCTGGAGACCGAGCGCCAGCGCTTCGCCTCCAGCCTGGAGCAGCAGCTCTCCCAGCCCGGCCAGCTCGCCTCCCGGCGGTTCCGGAAGGTGATCTACGGCGACCATCCCTACGCCGAGGAGCCGACGCCGGAGACGGCCGGCGAGATCGGCCGCGAGGAGCTGACGGCGTTCCACGAGGAGCGCTACGTGCCGGACGGCTCGCTGCTGGTCCTGGCGGGCGACGTGGACCTGGAGGAGGCCCGGGAGCTCGCCGGCCGATGGTTCGGCGACTGGAGCGGGTCGGCGCCCGAGACGGCCGACTTCCCGGATCCGCCCCGGCGGGACGAGCGGGCGGTGCACCTCGTCCATCGGCCCGGATCGGTCCAGTCGTCGGTCCGGATCGGGCACCTGGGGCTGACCCCGGGCTCGCCGGACACCTACGCCGTGGACGTGATGAACCGGATCTTCGGGGGCGGCGCCAACGCCCGGCTCTTCCTGATCCTCCGCGAGGAGAAGGGCTGGACCTACGGGGCCTACAGCACCTTCACCGACGCCCGGGACCGCGGACACTTCGTCGCCCAGGCGGAGGTCCGGAACCCCGTGACCGACAGCGCGGTCACCGAGATCGTCGACCAGATGGAGCGGATCCGCTCGGAGCGGGTCAGCGACGAGGAGCTGTCCGACGCCAGGAACTACCTCACCGGCAACTTCCCGCTCCAGATCGAGACCCCCCAGCAGGTGGCCTCGCGGGTCTCGAACGTCCTCCTGCGGGGACAGGACATCGAGTACCTGGAGACCTACCGCAGCCGGATCTCGGAGGTCGACAAGGCGGCGGTGCAGGAGGCGGCCCGTGAGCACCTCCATCCCGACCGGGCGGCCGTCGTGCTCGTGGGCGACGCGACGCAGGTCCACGACCAGGTCGCGGGCCTCGGCCCGGTCACGCTGCTGAACACCGACGGCGAGGAGATCCAGCTCTCCGACCTGGAGATCCGTCGGACCGACGTCGCCCTGGACGCGAGCCGGATGCGCCGCGGGCAGTTCCGGTACTCCGTCAGCTTCCAGGGCAACGAGGTGGCCAGCTCCGACATCACGGTGGGCGAGACCGAGGAGGGCATGGTCGAGGTCACCGAGGCGCTGTCCGGGATGATGGGCAGCCAGACCACCACCTACGTGGTCTCGCCGCGGGTGGAGCCGATCTCCGTGGACCAGGAGGCGCAGGGCCAGCAGGGCTCGGCCCGCACCGACCTCTCCTACTCCGACGGCCGCGTCACGGGCACGGCCACCGTCCCCGCCGGCGGGGGCGGCCAGGGCGGCCAGCCGCAGATGGAGCAGGTCCAGGTCGACACCACGGTCGCCGAGGGGACGGTGGACCAGAACATGATGCCCGCCGTGCTGCTCTCCGCCCCCCTGGCCGAGGGCTTCGAGATGGACGTGCCCGTCTTCAGCGCCCAGGGCGGGGTGACCCAGCTCAGCGCCACGGTCACCGGCGCCGAGACCGTCGAGGTCCCGGCCGGGACCTTCGAGGCGTGGAAGCTGGAGGTCGACCAGGCGAACCGGACGACGAACCTGTGGGTCACCAGGGAGACGCCCCGGATGCTGGTCCGGCAGACCTTCGCCGGCCAGCCGCTGGTCCTGGAGCTCCAGTCGGTCGGCGAAGAGGACGCCGGCGGCGACGGCGGAAACGGCGGCCAGGACGGCGGGGAGGGCGGGGGCGGCGCCTGATCCGAGCCCCCTTCCGGCGGACCGTCCCGCCGTCTCGGTCCTCCTCCCGTGCCGGGACGGCGCCGCCTTCCTGCCCGACTGCATCGCCAGCCTCCGGGCCCAGACGGTCGAGCGGCTCGAGGTGCTGGCCGTGGACGACGGCTCGTCCGACGGGACCGGGGCCCTGCTCTCGGACTGGGCCGCCGAGGACCCCCGCGTCCGGGCCTTCCGCCTCGACGGGCGGGGGCCCGCCGCCGCCTGCAACCGCGCCGCCCGAGAGGCCCGGGCCCCCGTGCTGGCCCGGATGGACGCGGACGACGTCGCCCGGCCCGGACGGCTCGAGGCCCAGCTCCGCCTGCTGGCCGAGCGTCCCGGGCTGGCGGCCTGCGGGACGGGGGTCGAGTTCTTCCCGGACGAGGAGGTGGGCCCCGGCTGGCGCCGCTACCAGCGGTGGATCAACGGTCTCTCCGAGCCCGGGGACCTGCGCCGCGACCTGCTGGTGGAGTGTCCGCTGGCCAGCCCGACGCTGGCGGTCCGCCGGTCCGTCTTCCGGGCCCTCGACGGCTATCGCGACCCCGGCTGGCCGGAGGACTACGACTTCGTCCTCCGCCTGCACCGCGCCGGGATGCGGGCCGCCAGCGTCGGGCGCCGGCTGGTTCGCTGGCGCCGCCATCCGGACAACCTGTCGCGGAGCCATCCGGCCTACGCCCCGGAGGCCTTCCGCCGCTGCAAGGCCCATTTCCTGGCGCACGGCTTCCTGCCCGAGGACCGACCCCCCGTGATGTGGGGGGCGGGCGAAGTGGGCAAGCCCATGGCCCGGGCGCTGGCCTCGGCCGGGCGCCGGCCGGCGGGGTTCGTCGACCTGGACCCCCGGAAGGTGGGCCAGGGGATCCAGGGGACCCCCGTCTGGAGCCCGGAGGGCTTCCGCCGGAGGTTCCCGGACCCGGGCGGTCCCGACGACGCCTACGTGCTGGGGGCGGTGGGCGCGCCCGGCGCCCGGGAGGAGATCCGGGAGGCGCTCGAGCAGCAGGGGCGGGTGGAGCTGCGGGACTTCAGGATGGTCGCGTGACCCGGGCGGGTCGGCGGCGGTCGCCGACGGCGGACGCCCCGCCCGCCGCCTGGAGAGGACGTCAGGCCGGGACGGCCTCCCCGGGGTCGGCCTCCGCCTCCTCCCGGCGGGCCCCGCGACGGGCCAGCTCCATCAGGCAGGCGTCGTAGACCTCCGGGGCCGTCACGCGCCCGTCCTCGAACAGGCGCGAGATCTCGACCAGCGGTCCCTGGAGGAAGGTGCGGCAGGCCTCCGAGGCCGCGAACTCCTCGAGCGAGCGGGCGCCGGAGAAGGCTCCGACGACGCAGGCCCGACCGGCCTCGTCGACGAAGCTCGTGACCGGGTGCGGCTGCACGCCGCCGTCCTCGTAGCGAGCCACGAAGTTGCGGAGCATCCGCGCGGGCACTTCGCTCAGGTCCAGCACGGAGGGGAGGGGGCGGTCGTTCGTCATCGTCTCCTGTCCGTCCCATGCAGTTGAGAATCGTTTTCAACCAGGGTCCGAGTATGGCCGGCGAGGGCGCGCGCCGCAAGCCGCCGACGGCGCCGGGCGCGCCTCCTCCCGCGCCACGCCGCGGCCCCGGCGCTTGCGCGGAACGTTCTTATCAAAAACGATTATCGATAAATGCGAGGCCGGGCCGCGGGCGGAACGGAGCTTGAACCCGATTCGCGGGAGAGCGGCCGGCGGGCCCACCCCCCCGGGCGGGCCGATATCCGAGAGCGACCACCGACAGACCTGGAGGGACCCATGGCGGACGATGCGAAGCAGGCGCTGATCGACGGACTGAACGAGGACCTGGCCGCCGAGTACCAGGCGGTCATCTTCTACACGGTGGCGGCCCAGCTCATGACCGGCGCCGACCGGCCCGAGCTGAAGGCGCTGTTCGAGTCGGAGGTGGCGGACGAGCAGGCCCACGCGGAGTTCCTGGCCCGGAAGATCGTCGCCCTGGGCGGCGAGCCCACGACCGAGCCCGCCCCCGTGCGCCTCGGCTCGAGCAACAGGGAGCGCGTGGAGCTCGCGCTGGAGGCCGAGGTCGACACCATCTCCCGGTACCGCCAGCGCATCAAGCAGGCCGAGGCGGCGGGCGAGACGGGCCTCCAGGTGCGGCTCGAGGACCTCCTCGCGGACGAGACCGAGCACAAGGAAGAGATGGAGATGATCCTGAAGGACTTCGACGGCTAGGACCCTTCCGGCGGGGCGTCCCGGGTGCCCCCTGCCCCGGGGCGCTCCACGGTTGCGGGTGGGCCGACCGCCCGGCCCCCCCGCTCGGCTCACCCCGAATGCGAGCATTCGCAGGGTTCGCTCGGGGGGACCCCGGGCGGTCGGCGCTCGCGGGGCGGTGCGTCGGGGGGACGGGGCCCTTCACACACGCGCGCGGTAGCCCCGCGGCCGGGAATTCCCTACATTTCCGGGTCGGGAGCAGCCCGGAGCGGATGCGCGTCGACGCGCCCTCCCGCGGGCGGCGTCCTGCGCGGCGCCGACCGCCCTCCCCGCTCCGTTCGACCCGCCTCCACCCACTCCATTCCGACCGCGAGGGACCATGAGCACCGGCGAAGCCATGGAGCGCATCGACACCCGCCTGATCGAGGAGGAGATGCGCGAGTCGTTCATCGACTACTCGATGAGCGTCATCGTCCAGCGCGCCCTCCCCGACGTGCGGGACGGCCTCAAGCCGGTCCACCGCCGGATCCTCTACGCCATGCAGGACCTGGGGCTGGGGGCGAACCAGTCGTACAAGAAGAGCGCGACCGTGGTGGGCGAGGTGCTGGGGAAGTACCACCCCCACGGCGACAGCGCCGTCTACGACTCGCTGGTGCGGATGGTCCAGGACTTCTCGCTCCGCTACCCGCTGGTCGACGGCCAGGGCAACTTCGGCTCGATCGACGGCGACAGCGCGGCGGCCTACCGGT
>CAZJJO010000061.1:0-12465 GCA_964546375.1 uncultured Gemmatimonadota bacterium | reverse complement strand
CTCCGCCGGGCTCACGCGCCGCCCCCGCCGCCGGACGCGGACCCGCCGGACGCGCTCATTCGTAGCGCAGGGCGTCGATGGGATCGAGCCGGGCCGCGCGGCGGGCCGGCCACAGCCCGAAGAAGATCCCGACGGCCACCGAGAAGCCCACCGCCAGCAGGACGGCCTCCAGGGAGACCGCCGTGTTCCAGCCGGCGAACTCGGCGAAACCCCTCGCCGCCCCGGCGCCCAGCAGGATGCCCAGCACGCCGCCGCCCACGCAGAGCACGAGCGCCTCGAGCAGGAACTGGACGAGCACGTCCCGCCGCCGGGCCCCGAGGGCCTTGCGGAGGCCGATCTCGCGGGTCCGCTCGCTGACCGACACCAGCATGATGTTCATGATGCCGATGCCGCCCACGATCAGGCTCACCGTGGCGATGCCGGCCAGCAGGAGGGTGAAGGTCCGGCTGGTCTCCTGGAAGGTGCCCAGCAGCTCCGCCCGGTTCTGGATCCAGAAGTCGTTGTCGTCGCCGGGCCGGAGGCGGTGGGCGCGCCGGAGGACGTCCTCGATCTGCATCATGGCCAGGTCCATGGAGGCGCCCGAAGCCACCGTCGCGTCGAACGACTCGACGCGGTCGGTGCCCATCAGCCGGAACTGGGCGGTGTTCAGCGGCACGAAGATCTGCTCGTCCGGGCTGAACCAGCCCGATCCGCCCTGCTCCTCCATCACGCCCACGACCTCGAAGCCGATGTTCCGGATGGCCACCTCCCGGCCGACCAGCTCCCGGGCGTCCACCCCGAGGGCCTCGGGGACGGCCGAGCCGAGGACGGCCACGCGCCGCCGGCCCCGGTTCTCGTCGCGGTCGAAGAAGCGGCCGAGCCGCAGCTCGGCATGGGCCACCTCGGGGTAGGCCTCCGAGGTCCCCACCACCCGGAAGTTCCCGTTGGCCCGTCCGTGCTCCACCTGGAAGTTCTGGTCCATCTCCGGGGCCACGGCGGAGACGGCGGTGACCTGGGCCTTCACCCGCTCCATGTCGTCCACGGTCAGGTGCGCCTCGTCACCGCCGCCGCGGTTGAACCAGCCCTGGCCCGGCCGGACGGTGAGCACGTCGGTGCCCATGGACGCGATCTGCTCCTGGACGGCCCGCTGGGCCCCCTCGCCCAGCGCCACCATGGTGATGACGGCCGCGATGCCGATGACGATCCCCAGCATGGTGAGCGCCGAGCGCAGCTTGTTGCTGCGGATGGCGTCCAGGGCGACGCCGAGGACCTCCAGCAGGAAACCCTTCCCGTGCACGTCGACCTCCCGTCAGTTCCCCATGCCGGGCACGCCGCTGCGCTCCCGCATTCGGTCCAGCAGCTCGCGCTGCTGCACCAGCGCCAGGGGGACCTGCACCACGGTGTCGCCCTCCGCCAGTCCGGCCACGATCTCGGTGTGCTCGAAGTTGCTCAGGCCGACCATCACCGGCTCGAGCGTGAGCCGACCCTCGGCGTCCCGGCGGAAGACGAACGCCTTTCGCGGCTGGCCCGGCTCGCGGCCCCGCTCGGCCGCCTCGCGGGCCTCCCGCATCCGCTGCATCAGCCGGCGCCGCTCGCCGGGCTCCAGCTCCTCGAACAGCTCGCGCCGCTCGTCCCGGGACATCTCCCGCAGCTCCCCGGCGGTGGGCAGGTCTCCGTCCTCGCGGGACGCCGCCGCGTCCTCCTCCCCCGCCCCCGGATCCGTGCCGTCGTCGGCCGTGTCGGACCCGGGCACGGACGGCGGCTCCTGGTCCAGGAGCGACTCGTCCATCCCCAGCGCTTCCACCAGCCGGCGGGCCTCCTCCGGCAGCTTGACCCCGCTGTTCGGGAGCGCCAGGACGTCCGGACGTCGGCCGACCAGGATCGAGACGTCGGCGTTCATGCCCGGCCGCAGCAGCCCCTCCTCGTTGGCGATCCTCGTGAGGACGGCGAACATGGTGACGTTCTGCTCGACGGTGGCCTGCGGCTCGACCTTCAGCACCTGGCCCGTGAAGGTCCGGTCCGGATAGGCCTCCACCGTGATCTCCGCCTCCATGCCGGGCTCGATCTGTCCGATCTCCGACTCGTCGACCAGGGTGCGGACCTGCACCTCCGACAGGTCGGCCATCTCGAGGAGGGTGGTGCCGCCGGTGACGTCGCGGGTGGAGGTGATGATCTGGCCCGCCTCCACCTGCTTGGCGATGACCGTCCCGGTGATCGGCGCCTCGACGGTGGCGTCCTCCCGCTGCTCCCGCGCCAGCTCCAGCCGGGTCTGGGCCTGCTGGTAAGCCGACTGGGCGTTGGCGTGCTCGAGGACGGCGGACTCCAGCTCGTCGGCGGTCACCACCCCCGAGTCGCGCAGGGCCCGCGCCCGCTCCAGGCGGCTCTCGGCCACCCCGAGCTGGGCCTCGGCCTGGTTCAGGTCGGCCCGGGCCTGCTCCAGCTCGTTGACCTCGTCCCGGGGATCGATCCGGACCAGCACTTCGCCCTGCCGGACCCGGTCGCCCAGGTCCACGGGCATCTCCAGGATCTCGCCCGACGCCTGGGACTTGACCTCCACCCGGCGCACCGGCTCGACCGTGCCGGTGGCCTCGACGCTGGACTCGATGGTGCGCCGCTCGACGGCGGCCTCCTGGAGGGTGAGGTCGTCGTTCTCGTCGGCCGACCCCGTCCCGCATCCCGCGGCCACCAGGGCCGCGGCGAGCGCGAGGAGGACCGGCGCCGGTCCGGGTCGACGGGCTTCGTGGGCGTGGCGTCGAATCATCGGTGTGAGGACTCCGTGTCGGAGGCCGCCGGGCGCGGCCCGGCGTCGGGGGAAGGATCGAGGGCGGCCGCCGAATCGCCGGCGGAACCGGTCAGCGACTCGACGTCCGTGCCCAGCACGCTCTCCAGACGGGCCAGCCCCACCTGGTAGTCGAACTGTCGGCGTATCACGTCGACCTGGGCCTGCTGGAGCGCGATCTGGGCCGACTGCAGGTCGAGGATCGTGGCGGCGCCCAGGCGGTAGCGCTGGCGCGTCACCCGGAGGTCCTCCCGGCTGAGCTCCACGCTCTCCCGGGCCAGCTCCAGCCCGGCCAGCGCGGTCCTGAGCTGGCTGTAGGCGTCGTCGACCTCCGAGCGCACGGCCAGCTCGGCCGTGCGGACCCGGGCCCGGGCGGCCTCGGCCTGCGCGTTGGCGCGGGAGACCTCCGTCTCCCGCCCCAGCCCGTCGAAGAGCGGGAGGCTGCCGGAGATCTGCAGCTGCCAGCTCCGGTTCTTGGGCGGGAACTCGGCGTTCTGCCACGCGTAGCCGCCGGAGAGCTGGAGCGAGGGGAGATAGGACGACCGGGCGCTGGCCACCGACGCCTCGGCCGCCTCCGCGCTCCGACGGGCCGCCACCACCCGGGGCGAGCTGCCGCGGGCCGCCCGCATCAGCTCCTCGCGATCCACCTCCAGCGTGTCGGGCGCCAGCGTGGCCGTCTCCACGGGCCCGACCCGGCGGTCGACCCCCATGGCCTCGGCCAGGGCGAACTGGGCCGACCGGGCCTCGTTGCGGGCGTTGAGCAGGGCGAGCTGGGCGTCGTTGAGGTCCACCCGGGAGCGCAGGCTGTCGGACCGGGTGGCCTGCCCCTGGCGGATCCGCTGGCGGACGAAGTCGAGCTGCTCCCGCTGGCGCTCCACACGGGCCCGCTCGACTTCCACCCGCTCCCGCGCGGCCACGGCGTCGTAGTAGGCCCGCTTCACGTCCAGCGACGTCTGGTAGCGCTGACGGCGGAGGTCGGCCCGCCGCGCCTCCACCGTGTGCTCGGCGCTCTCCAGCTCGTCGAAGCGGCGGAGGCCGTCGAAGAGGTTCAAGCTGGCCTGGAGCTGGGTCGTGTAGCTGGTCCGCGTGATGGACTGGCCGGTGGGGTCGAGCCGACCGGTGCTGGCGTCGGAGAACCCGTAGCCCATCGACAGGTTCGGGAGGAAGGCGCCGACGGCGCCGGTCTTCCCGGCCCGGGCGGTGGACACGTCGGCCCGGGAGCTGCGCAGGGCCGGGCTGTTGGCCAGGGCCACCCGCACCGCCTCGTCCGCGGTCAGGCGCTGGACGCCCTCGTCGTCCGGCAGGGGCCCTTCCTGCTGGGCGTCGGCCGGCGCGGCGCCGGCGACGAGGGCCAGGAGGCCCGTCAGCAGGACGGGCGCGGCGACGCGGCGGCGTGGGGACGGCGCGGGGCGGCTGTCGGGGGTGTCGTTCATGCCTCGATCTCCTCGATGGTTCGCGTCTCCCGGCGGCGGGCCGGCCGGCCCGGCGCCGCGCGGATCGACCACCGCCCGGACGGTCGCCTCACGGCCGGACCCCGAAGCCCAACGAGACGTCGAGGTCGTGCTGGATCCGGGTCTCGGGCCCGATCTCGGCGGGAGCGATCTGATCCCGCGCCTCCAGCCGCAGCAGCAGCCCCTCCGACAGCAGCACCCGGAAGCCGCCCCCGATCGACGCCATCGGGTCGGTGGTCCCGCCGGGCAGCTCCTCCCCGCCCTCGAAGGCGAGATGCCGGAGCCCGAGCCCGGCCGCCAGATAGGGCTCGACCCGGACGTCCGGGCCCGGCCGGGGCAGCGCCCACACCACCTCGGCGGTCCCGGCCACGTAGTCGCCCTCGGCGACCTTGCCGCCCGGATCCACCCCTCCGTTCCCGTCCCCGGCGCTGGGCTGCCGGTCCACGTCGGCCGGCGTCCACAGGCCCCCCAACCCGACCCCGAGACGGTCGCCGATCCACCAGAGGGCTCCGGCCCGGACCCCCACGCCCGTGGAGAGCTGGAGGGCGCCCTCGGCGGCCGTCCCCTCGACGAGGTCCGAGAGGGGGGTCACCAGCGCCGCCGACGCGTCCAGCTCGAGGCCCGACCGGGCGGGGGCCCGCGCCGCCTCCTCGCCCGCCGCATCCCCGAGCGGTTCCTGGGCCGCCCCCGGGACCGGCGCCGCCGCCGCGGCCAGCAGCGCCAGCGCCGCGACCGCCCCCGCCGGTCCGTGCCTCGATCCTGGCTCTCTCATGCCTTCGGCCTTCCGCTCGTCCGCCTGGGTGACCCGGCTCCGCCTCGCCCACCATGGACACGCGGGCCGGGCCGAACGTTTACAGGCGGCGAGGGGCCGGCCTCGACGGCCGTCCCGGAGCCGGGACGTCAGGCCTCCACCCGGGCCAGCCGGAGCGAGTTCGCCGTCACGCCCAGCGAGGCCCCCATATCCCCCACCAGCACGGCGGCGATGAGCGAGACCGCGCCCAGGGGGACGCCCACGGCCAGGACGGCCTTGAGGAGGAGCGACGCGCCGATGTTCTGCCGGATCACGCCGCGGCCGCGGCGGGAGAGACGGTAGAGGTAGGCCAGCTTCGAGAGCTCGTCGCCCATCAGCGCCACGTCCGCGGTCTCCAGGGCGGTGTCGCTGCCGGCGACGCCCATGGCGATCCCGACGGTGGCCGCCGCCAGCGCCGGCCCGTCGTTGATCCCGTCGCCCACCATGGCCACCGGACCGTGGCGCTCCTCCAGCTCCCGGATCCGATCGACCTTCTCCTCCGGGAGCAGGCCCGTCTCCACCGCGTCGAAGCCCAGCTCCCGGGCCACGGGCCCGGCCGCCTCCCGGCTGTCGCCGGTGAGCATGACGATCCGCTCCACCCCCGCCTCGCGCAGGCCGGTCAGCGCCCGGGCGGCCTCCTCCCGGGGACGGTCGGCCACGGCGAGCACCCCCGACGGCCGGTCCGGCGGACCCACCACCACCGCCGTCTTGCCCTCGCGCCGCAGGGTGGAGACCCGCTCCCGCAGGGCGGCGCCGACCTCGAACAGCTCCGGCGTCCCCACCCGGACCTCCCGCCCCTCCACCCGGGCCCGCACGCCCCGGCCCGGGACGTCCTCGAAGTCCTCCACCCGGGGAGCCTCCGGGTCCAGCCCGCGCTTGCGCGCCGCCCGCACCACCGTCCGGGCCAGCGGATGCCGGGAGCGGGTCTCGACGGCCGCCGCCAGCGCCAGCAGCCGGTCGGGGTCGCCGCCGTCCAGGGGCACGACGTCGGTGACCTCCGGATGGCCCGCGGTCAGCGTCCCCGTCTTGTCGAAAGCGAAGACCCGCACCCCGTCCAGGGCCTCCAGGTGGACCCCGCCCTTGATGAGCACGCCGTGGCGGGCGGCCGCCGTGATGCCGCTCACCACGGCCACCGGGGTGGAGATCACCAGCGCGCAGGGACAGGCGATGACCAGCAGGGTGAGCCCGCGGAGGAACCAGGGCCGGAAGGGCTCGCCGGCCACGACGGGCACGGCCACCGTCAGCACCGCCGCGGCCGTCACCGCCGGGGTGTACCAGCGGGCGAAGCGCTCGACGAACCGCTCGGAGGGGGCCCGGTGGGCCTCGGCCTCCTCGATGAGGTGGACGATCCGACCGAGCGTCGAGTCCTCGCCCACCCGCGAGGCCTCGATCCGCAGGTAGCCGTCCCCGTTGATGGTGCCGGCGAACACCTCGTCGCCCGGCCCGGCCTCCACCGGCACCGACTCCCCCGTGATGGGCGCCTGGTTCACCGAGGAGCCGCCCTCCACGACGGTGCCGTCCACCGGGAGCCGGTCCCCCGGCCGGACCACCACCACCTCGCCCTCCCGGACGTCGTCGACCGCCACCGTGACCTCCCGGCCGTCCCGGATCACGTTCGCCCGCTCCGGCGACAGCTCCATCAGCTCGCGCACCGACGCCCGGGCCCGGTCCACCGAGTAGGTCTCCAGCAGCTCGGCGACCGAGAACAGGAAGGCGATGGCCCCGGCCTCGAGGAACTCGCCGATGCCCACCGCGCCCACGATGGCCACCGTCATCAGGAAGTTCATGTCCAGCGAGAGCGAGCGGGCCGCCCGGAGACCGGCCGGGAAGAAGTTCCAGCCTCCCACGGCCGCCGCGGCCAGGTAGAGGAGGTCCGGCAGGTGGAGGTCGTGGACGGGCAGCTCCAGGAGGAAGGGCCGCACGCCGGCCGCCTGCAGGAGGGCCGCCAGCACGAAGAACGCCGCCGACACGTAGGTCCGGGCCGCGTCCGGCGTGGTCCAGGTGCCCGTCCGCGGGGCCTCCTCCCCGTCCCCGTCGGGCCGGGCCAGGTAGCCCAGCCGGCCGATCTCCTCCTTCAGTCGTCCCGGATCGGTCCTGTCGGGATCGTAGCGGACCCGCAGGCGGCGGGAGACGGGGTTGCCGGTGGCCTCGGCCACCCCCTCGACCCGGCGGAGCCGGTCCTGGATCCGTCGGGCGCAGTCCGGACAGTCCATGTCCTGGATCCGGAACCGCGCCTCGGCCGCCGCCGGTCCGGCCTCGGCTCCGGCCGCCCCCCCCTTCACGCCGGGGCCTCCCCCCGCTCCTCCTCCACGTGGGCCAGGCCGACGGAGAACAGCGACGCCACGTGCTCGTCGTCCAGCCGGTAGTAGGCCATCCGCCCTTCCCTGCGGTGCCGGACGAGCTGCATCTGACGGAGCTGACGGAGGTGATGGCTCACCGCCGACGGGCTGGCCCCCACCACCGCGGCCAGGTCCCGGACGCACAGCTCCCGACGGGCCAGCACGTCGACGATCCGGAGGCGGGTGGGGTCGGAGAGGATCCGGAAGGTCTCGGCCAGGCGGGCCAGGCGGTCGGCGTCCGTCCGCTCCCGCGCCGCCCGGCGCGCCGTCTCCTCGTGGACGAGCTCGCCGTCCTCCAGCTCTTCGGTCATCCTCGCCTCCCCGCCTCGGCTCCGCCCGGGCCGAGGCCCGCGCGAACGTCTGATCGAATGTTCATACAATCATCCGGAGGCCCCGTTCCGGCCGCCCGCGGCGGGATCGAGAAATCCGCTCAGGTGAACCATGTCATATGTTGATACAGAACGGGATAGACGACCGGTGAAGGGGCGACGAAGCCGACGGCGGTCCGGGCCCGGCCGGCGGGCACAACCGGTCCGCGGGACCCGGGAGGAGTCCCTCACCCCTCGATCAGGTAGAGGCGGCGGTCCTCCACCCGGTAGTGGAGAGGGGCCGCCGGGAGCCCGGGATACCGTCGCCGCAGGCGCTCGACCTGGGCCAGGGTGAAGTCGATCGGATCGTCGACCTCGTGCCGGCCCGCCGCGGCCTCGAAGTGCTCGACGGCCGCCTCCGCGTCCCAGCCGACCCGCTCGACGAGCCCCTCCACGAAGGCGTCCTCCCGTCCGGTGACCCCGTCCATCCCGCAGTCGCTGTGGCCGATCACCGCCACGGCGTCGACGCCGCCCACCGCCACCGCGAAGGAGACCTCGAAGTCCCGGCCCCGCAGGCTCGCGCCCCCGGTCCGGATGACGTAGGCGAAGTCCCGGGGCGTCCGGAGGTCGACCCGGTGGTCCATGCACGTCACGGCCAGCAGGCGGGGACGGTCGGCGGGTGTCGGCTCCTCGCCCAGGTTGTGGCAGGCGAGCAGCCGGCCCACCGGCGTCCCGCGGTAGCGGTCGGGGACGTCGCCGGGCGCCTCGACGCCGCGGAGCCGGTCCGTGGCCATCGGGAGGCTACGCCCCGCTCCCCGCCCCGTCCCCGGCGTCGACGTCCGGAGGAGGCCCGTCCTCGTCGCCGCCCTCCCGGGGCGCACCGGACCCGGACGGTCCGCCGTCGGCCGAACCTCCGCCCTCCCCTGCGCCCGGGAAGCCCTGGAAGGCCTCGAGGAAGTCCATCGGCATCGGGAAGAACGCGTAGCTCACGTTCTCCTCGGCCACCTCGCTCATGGTCTGCAGGTATCGGAGCTGGAGGGCGATGGGGGCCTGCTGCATCATCTCGGCGGCCTCCACCAGCCGGTTGGCGGCCTGGTACTCGCCCTGGGCGTTGATGACCTTCGCCCGACGGTCGCGCTCGGTCTCCGCCTGCCGGGCCATGGCGCGCTTCATGTTCTGGGGCAGCACCACGTCGCGCACCTCCACCGAGACCACCTTGATGCCCCAGGGGTCGGTCTGCCGGTCGATGATGTCCTGGATCTTCTTGTTGATCTTCTCCCGCTCGGCCAGCAGCTCGTCCAGCTCCACCTGGCCCACGATGCTCCGCAGGGTCGTCTGGGCCAGCCAGGTGGTGGCCTCGATGTAGCGCTCGACCTGAATGATGGCGTCCTCGGCGTTGACGACCCGGAAGAAGGTGATCGCGTCCACGTCGACCGTGACGTTGTCCTTGGTGATCACCTCCTGGCGCTCGACGTTGATCGTGAGCACCCGCATGTCCACCCGCTCGATCTTGTCGATGAAGGGGATCAGCAGGATCAGGCCCGGCCCCTTCACCTTGAGGAACTTGCCGAGCCGGAAGACCACCGCCCGCTCGTACTCGCGCAGGATCTTCAGCATCTGCGGCAGGAGGATCACCGCGACGATGGCCAGGGTGAAGATCCAGACCATGCTGTTCGGCAGGGCGTCGACGTTCTCCATGGCTGCGCCTCCTCGGGTCGGGTCTCGGACGGCGGTGGGGCGGAGGGGCTAGGTCCCCTCCGCCGGCCGCCGGTTCACGACGACGGGTCTTCCGACCCGCCCACGGGCCTCACCTTCATCGTGAGGCCCTCGATCTCCTCGATCTCGCACGGCTCCCCCTCGGCGATCTCCCGCTCGCTCACGGCGTTCCAGTACTCCCCGTCCACGAACACCTTCCCGCCGCCGGGCCCCACCGGATCGACGACCTCGGCCCGCTTCCCGATCATGGTCCCCACGCCGGTCCGCTCGCCGGCGAACTGCACCTTCACGCCGGCGGTCACGACCCAGCCGAAGAAGAGGGCGGTCAGGGCGGTGGCCGGGACCAGCCAGGCCCACGAGAGCTCCATCGCCTCCGGGAGGTCCTGGAAGAGCATCAGCGCCCCCAGGAAGAAGGCCACCGATCCGCCGGCGATGAGCACGCCGAAGGCGGGGGTGAAGGCCTCGGCCACGAAGAGGACGATCGCCAGGGCGACCAGCGCGTAGCCGGCCACGTTGATGGGCATGGCCGCCGACGCGTAGAGCAGGAGGATCAGGGCGATGACGCCCGCCACCCCCGGCACGAGGGCGCCCGGGTTGGTCACCTCGCCCACGATGCCGTAGATGGCGATCATCATCAGCAGGAGCATGATCTCCGGACGCATGACGAAGCGGAGGGAGCGCTCGGCCAGGTTCTGCGGCACCTCGACCACCTCGGCCCCGGCCGTCCGGAGCGTGTCCCCGTCCACCGCCCGGCCGTCGATCCGGCGGAGCAGCTCGTCCCGGTCGCCGGCCACCAGGTCGATCACGCCCAGCTCCAGCGCCTCGCTCGCCGTGGCGGCGGTCCCCTCCCGGACGGCCGAGACGGCCCACTCGGCGTTGCGCCCCCGGCGCTCGGCGATGCTCTCGATGAAGCTCTCCGAGAACTCGAAGATCTTCTTCTGCATCACCGTGTCCTGCTGTCCCCCGCCGCCCGGGGACATGGAGACGGGCGAGGCGGCGCCGATGGTGGTGGAAGGGGCCATGGCGGCCACGTGGGCGGCCATGGTGATGAAGGTCCCCGCGCTGGCCGCCCGGGCCCCGTCCGGCGTGACGTGGACGATCACGGGGAGGGCGGAGCCCAGGAAGGCCTGGACGATCTCCCGGGTGGACTCGAGCAGCCCGCCCGGGGTGTCCAGCACGAGCAGCAGGGCGGCCGCCCCCTCCTCCCGGGCCCGCTCCAGCCCCCGTCGGACGTAGTTGGTGGTGGTGGGTCCGATGGCCCCCTCCACCCGCAGGGCCGTGACCGTGGGCCCGGCGGCGGCCGTCGCGGCGCTCCCCGCGGAGGCGGAGGAGGCCGCGGCCGTGTCCGCCGCGACGCCCGGCCCGCCGGCCTGCGGTGCGTGGCCGGACGGGACGCCCACCAGGAGGGCGAGCGCGGCCGCGGCGGTTCGGATCATGGGAGGAGCGGGGGAACGGGATGGCGGGGGTCCTCGCGAGTCGGGACGGCCGGATTCGAACCGGCGACCCCCTGCCCCCAAAGCAGGTGCGCTGCCTGGCTGCGCCACGTCCCGCGGCCGGCGGGCCGCCCCGGGCCCGCCGGACGGCAAGATATCGGTCGAGCCGCCTCGCCGGTAGCCCGCCCGGCCGTCCGGCGGAGACGGCTCCGGCCCGTCGGATCAGAAGGTCCAGCGGCCCTCCAGCGTCAGGCCCCGGTAGACGTAGTCCTCGGCCCCCGTGGCGAAGGCGGAGACCCCGGCCCGGGCCAGGGTGCCCCCGAGCCGGATCCGGCGGCCGGGCGCCAGGACCCGGGCCACGCCGCCCTCCAGGTGCAGGGTGGGCTGGACGTCCCCGCCCGTGCCCACCTGCTGGAGTCCGGGCCGGACGGCGGCGTCGAAGCGCCAGCCCTCCACGACGGGCTCCCACCGCGCGAACGCCTCCAGGTGGCCGAGCAGGTCCGGGTCGAAGTAGCCGTCGTCGGCGTCCCGCTCGAAGCCGAAGGCCCGGATCCGCCCCCCCAGCGTCCAGGAGCCGCCCGCGTCCCGCTCGACGGCCGCCGACCCCGACAGCCGCCGGTTGTCGACGTCCCCGCTCCACTCGGCCCAGCCCAGCCCGGCGCGCAGCCGCCATCCCGGCGCCGGCCGGGCCCTGGCGTCCAGCTCCAGCGCCTCCGCGGTGACCCCGTTCTCGATCATCGCCGCCGTCGCGTCCACCGCGCGCCGCGAGGCGGTGAGCGTGGCGTCGACCCGGTGGCGGGCGGGCGTCGAGAGGCCGACGCGCCAGGTGGCCCGGCCGGGCGCGCCGCCGTCGGCGCCCGCGATCCCGGCGCCCGCGACCAGACGCCAGCCGGGCTCCAGGTGCAGGGTGGCCGTCAGCCCTCCGCCCCGGGCCCGCCGGTCCCGGACCCGGTCCTCGGCCCGACGGACGTAGGCGTCGCCGCGGATCTCGAGCCGGGACAGGGGACGGGCGCGGGCGGCCAGCGCGGCGGTGACCATCTCGTTGGTGTCGGTGTCGCCCTCCCAGCTCACCGACGGCGAGGCCGAGCCCGCCAGCAGCGGCCGCAGCTGTCGGGCCTCCCCCCGGATCCGGGGATCGTCGCCGGCCCGCCGCCGGGCCGCCTCGAGCTGACGGGCGGCCACCGCGGCCCGGCCCTGCCAGCGGAGCACCCGCGCCAGCCCCACCCGGCCGTCGACCGAGCCGGGGCGGTCCCGGACCAGCTCCCGCCACCGCCGCTCCGCCCCCACCAGGTCGCCGCGCCAGGCCTGCAGGGTCGCCCGCAGCCCCCGGGCCTCCGGGTGATCGGAGTCCTCGGCCAGGACCCGATCCAGCGCCCCCGCCGCCTCGGCCAGGCGGCCGCTCCAGGCCAGCACCCGGGCCCGGGTCACCGCCGCCGACAGGTTGTCGGGCTGGCGCTCCAGGAGCCGGTCGAGCAGCTCCAGGCCGGCCCGATGCCGCCCCTCCCAGGCCCGGGCCAGGGCCAGCCGGTGGAGCGCCGTGCCGTGGGCCGAGTCGGCGGCCAGCACCCGCTCGTAGAGCCGCGCGGCGCGGTCGACGTCGCCGGCCTCCCACGCCGAGTCGGCGGCCGTCGCCTGGGCGGCGGCCGCTCCGGGCGTGGACAGCGCGAGGG
>CAZJJO010000060.1:4540-12679 GCA_964546375.1 uncultured Gemmatimonadota bacterium | reverse complement strand
CCATCATGTTCTACTACTCGGTGGTCATGGGCTGGACGGTCCGCTACCTGTGGGGTGCCCTGGCGGGCGGGATCGACGGCCTGGCCGGCCTGCCGGGCCTCGGCTGGGCCGACGCCCTGGCCGGCGCCATGGGCGGCGCGATCCCGATGTTCTCGCGCGAGGCCGCGCAGTCGTTCTGGGACGGCTACGTGGGCTCGGGCGGGGCCGTGGCCACCCACGCCGTGGCGCTGGGCCTGGGCGTGGCCGTGGTCGCCCGCGGGGTGGAGGGGATCGAGAAGGCGGCCCGGGTGCTCCTGCCCACCCTCTTCGTGCTCGTCGTCGTGCTGGCGGTGCGGGCGGTCACCCTGCCCGGGGCGGGCCGGGGGCTCGAGTTCCTCTTCACGCCCACCTGGAGCGACCTGGCCCGGCCCGAGCTGTGGCTCCGGGCCCTGAGCCAGAACGCCTGGGACACCGGGGCCGGCTGGGGGCTGATCGTGGCCTACGCGGTCTACCTGCGGAAGCGGGAGGACACGGCGCTCAACTCCTTCCTGCTGGGCTTCGGCAACAACTCCGTCTCGCTGCTGGCCGGCATCGTCGTCCTGTGCACCGTCTTCGCCGTGGTGCCGGCCCCGGCCGGCGAGATCGCGGCGCGGCTCTCGGAGGCGGGCAACGAGGGGCTGACCTTCATCTGGATCCCCCAGCTCTTCGCCGAGATCCCCGGCGGCCGCGCGTTCATGCTCTTCTTCTTCCTGGCCCTGATGGTGGCCGCCTGGAGCAGCCTGATCTCCATGATCGAGCTGGCCTCGCGGGTGCTCATCGACGGGGGCATGGCCCGGAGGAAGGCCATCTGGGTGGTGGGGGGCTGCGGCTTCCTGCTCGGCCTGCCCTCGGCCCTGTCCATCGACATGTTCCGGAACCAGGACTGGGTCTGGGGCGTCGGCCTGCTGATGTCCGGCCTCTTCTTCGCCCTGGCGGTGCTCCGGTACGGCGCGGACCGCTTCCGCCGCACCTTCATCAACGCCGAGGGCTCCGACCTCGAGGTGGGCCGGTGGTGGAACTGGGCCATCCGGCTGGTGGTGGTGGAGGCGGTGGTGCTCGTCGGCTGGTGGCTGTGGCAGGCGGTGGACCTCTCGGACCTGGCCGGAACGCTGACGCCGTTCTCGACCTTCAACGTGGGCACGGTCCTGGTCCAGTGGGGCCTGGCCCTGTCGGTCTTCCTCTACCTGAACCGGCGCCTGGCCCGCGGGGCCGAGGGGCCGGAGCGCTCCACCTGATCCTCCGCCCGGGAGACTTCATGAGCCGCCTCGCGCGCTCGATTCGCCTCGCCGCCCTCCCCGTCCTCGTGTCCACCGTCGCCGCGGCCTGCGCGGGCGGCGCCGGGGGACCGGGCGGCCCGCCCCCGGGCGACGCCCCGCCGGCGGAGGGGGAGGCCCCGCCCTCCGGGGAGGAGGACCGGGGCGCGGAGCGTGACCTGAGCGACGCCGAGCGGGCGGCGATGCGCGCCGTCGAGCTGCGGGCCTCGCCGGACACCGTGCGGATGCGGGCGGACGGCTCGGCGCGGGTGGAGGTCGCCGCGCTGGACTCGGCCGGCGAGCGCGTCGAGGGCGTGCGGATCGGTCACACGGTCCGGGGCGGGGTCGCGGGGTTCGAGGCCGCCACGGCGACGCTCACGGCGCGGAGGCCGGGCGAGGGCACCCTCGTGCTCGGCTTCCGGAAGCCTCCGGCCGAGCCCGGGGGCGAGCCGGAGACGGTGGTCGAGCGCGTGGCGATCGTCGTCGAGCCGCTGCCGGTGGCCCGCGTGGAGGTCCGGCCGCCCGAGGGGCCCGTCTACGCGGGCACCCGGGTCCGGGCGTCCGCCGCCGCCCGCTCGGAGGAGCGCCCCCGGCCCGGGGCGGAGATCGCCTGGACCAGCTCGGACACGTCGGTGGCCGCGGTGAGCGACCACGGCCTGGTCCAGGCCCGCCGGCCGGGCGAGGTCACCCTGACGGCGACCTCGGAGGGCGTCTCGGGCTCGGCCGAGGTGCGCGTGGTCGAGAACCCGGTCCGGCGGGTCGAGATGGCGGGGCCCGCCGGCGACACGGTGACGGTGGGCCGGCCGGCGGAGCTGGAGGCCCGGGCCCTGGACGGCGCCGACGAGCCGGTGGCCGACGCGCCGGTGGAGTGGACGGTGGAGGGCCCCCACGGCGGCATGTCGGAGGAGGCCTACCTGGACGAGGACGGGGTCTTCGTGGCCGAGAAGCCCGGGCTGTTCTACGTGACGGCCACCGTGGGCGGCCGCTCGGCGACGACGGAGATCGCCGCCCGGCCCGGCGCACCCCGCCGGGCCATGGAGGCGGTGGGCCACGGGGCCGTGACCGAGCGCACCACCTCGGACCTCTGGGTCTTCCAGGGGCTCGACGGGAAGGACTACGCCTACACCGGCACCCACGCCGCCGGCGCCGGCGGGAACGTGATGTACGCCTGGGACGTCTCGGATCCGGCCGAGCCGGTGCTGACCGACTCGGTGGTCGTCGACGCCCGGGTCGTCAACGACGTCAAGATCAGCGACACGCGCGAGCTGGCCGTCATCACACGCGAGGGGGCTTCCGACCGGGCGAACGGCATCGTGGTGCTGGACATCCGGGTGCCCGCCCACCCGGAGGTGATCTCGCATCACACCGAGAACCTCACGGCCGGCGTCCACAACGTCTGGATCGAGGGCGACCTGGTCTATGCGGTGAACGACGGCACCCGGGCCCTGCACGTCGTCGACGTCTCCGACCCCTCCCGCCCCGAGCAGGTGGGCCGCTGGCAGATCGAGGCCGACGACCGCTACCTGCACGACGTCACCGTGGAGGACGGGCTGGCCTACCTGGCCTACTGGGACCACGGGCTGGTCATCCTGGACGTGGGCCGCGGGATCGCCGGCGGTACGCCCACCGACCCGGCGCTGGTCTCCCGCTACGAGTACCGGGGGACCTTCGGCGAGGAGACCTACGGCCACACCCACCACGCCGTCCCCCACGGCGACTACGTCTTCGTGGGCGACGAGATCTTCGGCTGCGCCGAGTGCGTGAACGGCCCGCGCGGCTACGTCCACGTCATCGACGTCTCGGACCTGGAGAGCCCGGAGGAGGTGGCCTGGTACCGGGTCCCCGAGGCCGGCGCCCACAACCTCTGGGTCGAGGACGACCGCCTGTACGTGGCCTACTACCAGGGCGGCCTGCGGGTGGTGGACGTCTCCGGCGAGCTGCGCGGCGACCTCTACGACCAGGGCCGGGAGATCGGCTGGTTCGTGCCCGAGGCCGAGTCGCGGGAGGAGGGCTTCCGGCCCGGGGCCGCCATGACGTGGGGCCCCCAGCCCCACGACGGCCGCATCTACCTCTCCGACATGAACTCGGGTCTCTGGATCGTCGACTTCGCCGACGAGGTGGAGGACGAGGCGGACGAGGACGGGTCGGGGGCCGCCGGCTCGAGGGACGGCGAGCCGGAGGGGGGCGGGTCGGAGCCGTCCGGGTCTCAGCCGGACCGCGCGACGGGGGAGGACGCGGCCGGGCCGTGACCGGGGCCGCCCGGGCACGGCCGTTGCGGCCGACGAACGACCCCCCGAGGACGAGGCCGCAGCGACCGGAGGCCATCGAGATGTCGGTGTCGCAGGACCGATTTCGCCGCGTGCTGGGCCACCTGGCGGGCGGCGTGGCGCTGGTCACCGCCCGCGGTCCGGCCGGCGAGCCGTGCGGCCTCACCGCCACCTCGGTCTGCTCGGTCTCGCTCGACCCCCCGCTGGTGCTGGCCTCGGTCGACCAGGCGGCCAACACCCACCTGGCCATCCAGGCGGCCGGCGCCTACGCGATCAACCTCCTGGACCGGGACCAGGAGCGGCTGGCCGTGCGCTTCTCCCGGGACGATCCGGAGAAGTTCCGCGGCCTCGAGGTCCGGGAGGGGGCCGCGGGCTCGCCGGTGCTGCGCGCGGCGCTGGCGCACCTGGACTGCACGGTGGTGCGGGAGGTGGAGGCCGGCGACCACACGCTCTTCATCGGCCGGGTCGAGGCGGGGGGCGTCCGCGACGAGGGAGGGGAGCCGCTGGTGCACCACCTGGGCCGCTACGGGACCCTGTCCGGGCCGGGGTCGGCGTGAACGACGCCCGGGAGCGTCCCGAGCCGAAGGTCTCGATCCGCACCCGCTGGAGCGGGCGGCCGCGGGACCGGGGCGGCGACCCCGGACCCGAGCGGTTCCGGGAGCTGGCCGCCTCCATGTGGGAGCGGATCCCCCCGGCGTTCCGGGCCGACGTCGAGGCGCTGGTGGTCGAGGAGGAGGCCGCCCGCCACCCGGAGATGCCCGGGATCTTCACCCTGGGCGAGTGCATCTCCGACCACTGGCCGTCGGCGTATTCCGAGGAGGGCGGCGACGTCCGCTCCCGGGTCGTCCTCTACTACGGGTCCTTCCGGGAGCTGTCGGCCCGGGACGCCTCGTTCGACTGGCGCGGCGAGACCTGGGAGACGCTCCTGCACGAGCTGCTGCACCACCGAGAGTTCGCCGCCGCGGAGGCCGGGCTCGAGGTCTATGACGCGGCGGTGGACCACAACTTCCGGCGGCGGGCGGGGCGGGACTTCGACCCGAACTTCTACCGGTGGGTGCCCTCCGACGCCGACGGCGTGGTGCGGCTGGAGTCGGAGACCTTCGTCGAGGCCGTGGTCACCCCGGAGAGCCGTGAGGCCACCTTCCGCTGGCGCGACCGCTCCTACGGGATCCGGGTGCCGGCCACCGGCGCGGTCCTGTTCGTGACCCCGGAGAACCTGGCCGCTGGCCGGCTGTGGGTCGTGGTCCGGCGGCGGAGCGCCTGGTGGAAGCGGCTGCTGGGGCTGGGGGTCGAGGACGGGGCCGAGGTCCGCCAGCTCCGACGCCGGGCGCTCCCGGTCCCGCGCCGATGAAGCTCTTCGGCGGCTTCGGGATCGGGCGCTGGTTCGGGTTCGAGATCCGGATCGACTGGTCCTGGTTCCTGGTCTTCTTCCTCGTCCTCTGGACCTTCAGCGCGGCGGAGTTCCCCCGCCAGGCCCCCGGGCTGTCCGAGACCGCCTACTACACCATGGGGACCGCGGCGGCGCTGCTCCTCTTCCTCTCGGTCCTGCTGCACGAGCTCTCCCACTCGGCGGTGGCCCGGTCGCGGGGGCTGGAGGTGGAGGGGATCACGCTCTTCATCTTCGGCGGCGTGGCCCGCACCCGCATGGAGGCGAAGACGGCCGCCGACGAGTTCCTGCTCACCGCCGCCGGCCCCCTCTGCAGCCTGGCGCTGGGCGCCGTCTTCTGGGGGCTGGCCCGGGCCGCGGGCGCGGTGGGCCTGCCGGAGCCGGTGGCCCTGGTGGCCCGGACGCTGGCCGTGGTGAACGTGGCGCTGGCGGTCTTCAACATGATCCCCGGCTTCCCGCTGGACGGCGGGCGGATCTTCCGGTCGGCCGTCTGGTGGATCACCGGCGACGTCCACCGGGCCACCCGGTGGGCGACCCGGGGCGGGCAGGCCTTCGGCTGGCTGCTGGTCGGCTCCGGGGCGCTGATGCTCTGGTACGGGTACGTCCTGAACGGCCTGTGGGCCGGCTTCATCGGCTGGTTCCTGGCCACCGCCGCCTCCTCGAGCTGGGAGCAGTTCGAGGCCCGCCGCCTGCTGGCCGGCGTCCCGGTGACGCGGGCCATGGACGCCGAGCCGCCGGCCGTCCCGGCCGACCTCACCGTCGGCGAGGCGGCGGAGTCCTACTTCCTGCAGCGCCCCCACGGCGCCTATCCGGTGGTCCGCGGCGAGCGGGTGGTCGGCCTGCTGGACGTGGAGGACGCGGCGGGGGTGCCCCCGGGCCGCCGGTGGCAGGTGCCCGTCGCGGAGGTCATGCGCCCCGTGACCTCCCTCCCCACCGCCGGGCCCGAAGACACGCTGGACGACGTGCTCTCCCGGCTCGGCGGCGACGAGGAGGACCGCGCCCTCGTGGTGGAGGGCGACCGGCTGCTGGGCGTCGTCACCCTCCGCCAGATCGTGGAGTGGCTGGAGCGGGCCCGCGCGCTGGGAGAGGTGGGCCCCGGGGAGGACGCGGGGCCGCACCGGAACGAGGCCCGGCTGGACGGCCCCGCCGGCCCGACCTCAACCCTCCGGGACCGGACCGCCCGCGACGGGCCGGACGAGGAGCCCCCGGGGCGGTCGGGGCGGGACGGTTCCGGCCGCGGCCCGTCGGATCGATGACCGCCGCCGGTCCGGGAGGGGAGGCCCTGGAGGAGCGGCGGGCCCGGGCGGCGGAGATCGCCCCACGGCTGGCCGAGGCCTACCCGGACCTGGAGATCTCGCTGGACTGGGAGACCCCCCTGGAGCTGCTGGTGGCCACCATCCTCTCGGCCCAGACGACCGACGAGCGGGTGAACCAGGTCACCCGGAAGCTGTTCGAGCGCTGCCGGACGCCGGAGGACTACGTCGAGATCGACCGCGAGGAGCTGGAGGAGATCGTCCGGCCCACCGGCTTCTTCCGGAACAAGGCCAAGCACCTGCAGGGGACGGCCCGGAAGCTGGTGGAGGAGCACGACGGTGAGGTCCCCCGGACCATGGACGAGCTGGTGGAGCTGCCCGGGGTGGCCCGGAAGACGGCCAACGTGGTCCTCTCCAACGCCTTCGGCGTCCACGCGGGCGTGGTGGTCGACACGCACGTCGAGCGGGTGAGCCGCCGGCTGGGCCTGGCGACGGCGAAGACGGCCCCGGCCATCGAGAAGGAGCTGATGGAGGTGCTGCCCGAGGAGCAGTGGCGGCCCTTCGCCTGGCGGCTGATCCTGCACGGACGGCGCGTCTGCCACGGCCGCCGGGACCCCGAGTGCGGCCGCTGCTTCCTGGCCGACCTCTGCCCGAGCGCGGGCACCTTCGGCGACTGAGCCGGGGCCGCCCTCAACGAGGCGGCCGGGAGCGGGTATCTTCGCCCCCATGACCCCCGGCCGCCGCCTGCCGCTCTCCGGCCCGGACCGCTCCGACGGATCCGACCGCCCCGGATCGGGCGACGGGACCGGTCGCCCCCCGCCCTCCGCCCGGCGGGCGAAGGAGCGGCTCGTGGAGCGGGCGCGGGAGCTGGGCTTCGACCGGGTGGGGATCGCCCCCGCCGAGCCTCCCGACCACGAGGCCTGGTTCCGCGAGTGGCTCGATCGGGGCTGGCACGGGGAGATGGGCTGGATGGCCCGCGAGGACACCGTCCGGCGCCGGCTCTCGCTGGAGGAGGCCCTCCCGGGCTCCCGGAGCCTGATCGTGGTGGCCCTGAACTACGCGGGCGCGGCGCCGACGGGGGCGGGGGGGACCGCGGCGCCGGCGGACGACGGGGGCCACGCCTCCGGGCCCGGGCGGTCCGGGGATCCCGACGACCCCGCCGGGGCCACCGCCGGCGACCCCCTCGCCCCCGTCGTCGCCCGCTACGCCCGGGGCCGAGACTACCACGCCACCTTCGAGGAGAAGCTGGACGAGCTGGCGGCCGCGGTCCGGGAGCTGGACCCGGAGGCCGACGTGAAGCCGTACGTCGACTACGGCCCGGTCCTGGAGCGGGAGCACGCCCGGCGGGCCGGGATCGGCTGGTTCGGCAAGAACACGGTCCTCATCGACCCGGAGCTGGGCTCCTGGCTGCTGCTGGGCGAGCTGCTCACCACCCTGGAGCTGCCGCCGGACGAACCCTTCGAGGCCGATCGCTGCGGGAGCTGCACCCGCTGCATCGAGGCCTGCCCCACCGACGCCATCCGCGGCCCCCGGAAGCTGGACGCCCGCCGCTGCATCTCCTACCTGACCATCGAGCTGGAGGGGACGATCCCCGAGGAGCTCCGGCCGAAGGTGGGCAACCGGGTCTTCGGCTGCGACATCTGCCAGGAGGTCTGTCCCTGGAACCGGGACGCCCCGGCCGGCGACGAGCCCGACCTGGAGCCCGGCCGGCCGGTGGCCTACGACTCGATGGTAACCTGGGCCGAGGAGCTGCTGGCGCTGGACGAGGCGGGCTTCGAGGCCCGCTACGGCGACACCGCCCTCGAGCGGCCGGGCCGGGAGGCCATGCTCCGCAACCTCTGTGTGGGGCTGGGCAACAGCGGCCGGCCGGACGCGGCCGCCCCGGTCCTGCGCCGCTGCCGCGAGGAGGCCTCCGAGCTGGTGGCCGAGCACGCGGCCTGGGCGCTCCGCGAGCTGGGGGC
>CAZJJO010000060.1:0-4440 GCA_964546375.1 uncultured Gemmatimonadota bacterium | reverse complement strand
CCGTCCCCGCAGGCTGTTGACCATCCAGAGGCGGTCGGCGTCGGCCAGCCGGTCGAGGGGCAGGGGCTCGACCTCGACCTCCCCGGTCTCGAGGAGCTCGGCCCGGAAGGTCCCCGCCAGCAGCCCGTCCGTCCGCGGCGGGGTCACCCGCCGGCCGTCCAGCTCGGCCACCAGGTTGCCGCGGGTGAGCTCGGTGGCCCGGCCGTCGCGGTTGACGAGGACGACGTCGAAGCAGTCGGGCCGGCGCTCGCGGCGCCTCCGGTAGGGGGCCCGCCGCGTCGTCTTGTGGAAGAGCATCGGATCGGCGGCGTCCACGGGCTCGCGGGCCAGCCCCACCGGTGCAGGCTCCGCCGGCGCCTCCGGGAAGGGGACGGCCTCGACCTGGCAGTCGCCGTCGGGCCCCGCCGTGAGGCGCACCCGCCACCGCCCCTCGGGCCGGCGCGCCGTGATCTCCTCCAGGGCGGCCGCCGCCTCCTCGGTCGGCGGCCGGAAGCCGAAGTGGTCGGCCGAGGCGGCCATCCGCTCCAGGTGGCGCCGACGGCGGGGGAGCCGCCCCTCCTCCAGCCGGAGGGTCTCCAGCAGCCGGAAGTCGCGGTCGGGGGCCTCGAGCACGGCGGCCTTCACGCCGGCCTCCCGGCGCTCGGCTTCCGGGTCGGAGCCCCAGGTGATCCCGCCGCCGGTGCCGTACTCGGCGGTCCCCGCGGTCCGGTCGATCCAGACCGTGCGGATCGCCACCGAGAAGGTCCAGCTCCCCGGCGCGGGGAGGGCCGGGGCGCCCCCCGCCTCGCGGCGGCCCGGTTCGGGGGCGACCCCGGGCCGGCTCGCCCGGCCGGCCGACCCCTCCGGGGCCAGCAGGCCCAGGGCGCCGCAGTAGACGCCCCGGGGCTCCGCCTCGTCGCGGGCGATCCGGGCCATGGCGGCGGCCTTCGGGGCGCCGGTCACCGAGGCGGCGGGGAAGAGCGCCCGGAAGACGTCCGCCAGCCCCGCCCCCGGCTCCGGCTCGCCCGCGGCGGCCGAGCTCATCTGCCAGACGGTGGGCAGGCGCTCGACCGCCCACAGCTCCGGCACCTCCACCGTCCCCGGGCGGCACACGCGGCTCAGGTCGTTCCGGGCCATGTCCAGGATCATCAGGTTCTCCGCCCGGTCCTTCTCCGAGCGCGCCAGGGCACGCCCGCGCCGCCGGTCCTCCTCCGGCCAGCGGCCCCGCGCCGCGGTCCCCTTCATGGGCCGGGTCGTCAGCCGCCGCCCCTCGCGCCGCAGGAACAGCTCGGGGGAGGCGGACGCGACCTCGTGGTCCTCGAGGCGGAGGTAGGCGTGGAAGCCCCGGCCCTGGGCCCGGTGCAGGCGGCGGTAGAGGCCCAGGCCGTCGCCCTCGAAGTCCGTCCGGAGGCGGTGGGTGAGATTGACCTGGTAGAAGTCGCCGTCCCGGATGGAGGACCGGAGCGCCCGCACGGCCTCCCGGTGGGCCTCCGCCGGCCGGGTGGGCCGCCAGCCTCCGACACGCCAGGACCCGGCCCCCTCCAGCAGCGCGCGGGCCTCCGGGCCGTCGGCCGGTGCCCGGAAGGCCGCCGCCCAGACGCGGGGCAGCGGCCCGGGGGGGCGGGTCTCCAGCGCCGGGTCCAGGCCGGGGGCCGCCTCGTAGGCCACGAGGCCGACCACCCAGAGGCCCCGTTCCCACAGCTCGCCGGCCGCCTCCAGAGCGCCGGCGACCTCTCCGGCCCCGCGGGCCGAGACCACACGGACCGGGTCGCGGAGCAGGAGCGGAGGGGCGTCCTCCCCGTCCGGGTGGAGCAGGGCGAAGGGAGGCTCCGGCCGCTTCACCCCGGGGGCGGCCCGAGCACCAGGCTGGCGTTGATTCCGCCGAAGCCGAAGGAGTTGGTCAGGACGTGCTCGATCCCGGCCTCCCGTCCCCCGCCGTCCACCAGGTCCAGGTCGGCGACCTCCTCGTCGGGCCGCTCCAGGTTGACCGTGGGCGGGAGCCAGCCCCGGGCGAGGCTCAGGCAGGCGACGGCCGCCTCGATGGCGCCCGAGGCGCCCAGGGCGTGGCCGTAGTAGCCCTTCGTGGCCGACACGGGCACCCGGCCGGCGCGGTCGCCGAGCACGGCCCGCATCGCCCGCGCCTCGGTGGGGTCGTTCAGCGGGGTGGCCGAGCCGTGGGCGTTGACGTGGTCCACGTCCTCGGGCTCCAGCCCGGCGTCGTCCAGGGCCAGGCGCATGGCCCGGGCCGCCTGCTCGCCGTCGGGCCGGGGCCGGGTCATGTGGTGGGCGTCGTTGGTGGTCCCGAAGCCCAGCAGCTCGGCGTGGATCCGCGCACCCCGCGCGCGGGCCCGCCCCATCTCCTCCAGCAGCAGGACGCACGCGCCCTCGCCCATCACGAAGCCGTCCCGGTCGCGGTCGAACGGCCGGCTGGCCCGCCGCGGCTCGTCGTTGCGGGTGGACATGGCGCGGATGATGGCGAAGGAGCCGAAGCTGAGGGGCGCCAGCGGCGCCTCGGCCCCGCCGGCCAGCGCCACGTCCGCCTCGCCGTCCCGGACCAGGCGGAAGCCGCGCCCGACCCCGATGGCGCCGGAGGCGCAGCTCATGGCGTTGGTGGAGTTCGGTCCGGTGAAGCCGAAGCGGATGGCCACGTTGCAGCTGGCCGCCCCGCCGAAGACGGCCAGCGCCAGCAGGGGATCGACGCCGCGCACGCCCTCCTCCATGAAGGCCTCGTGCTGGCGCTCGGCGTAGCCGACGCCCCCCAGGGCCGACCCCATCTGGACGGCGGCGCGGTCCCCGTCCTCGTCGTCCGGGTCCAGGCCGCCGTCCTCCAGGGCCAGGCGGGCGGCCTCCAGGGCCAGCGCGCCGAAGCGGTCGACCCGTCGCGCCTGGTCGCGGTCCAGCCGCTCGCGGCGGTCGAAGTCGTCCAGCTCGGCCGCCACGCGGCTGCGGAAGGGGGAGGCGTCGAAGCGGGTCACCGGCCCCACCGCCGACTCGGCCTGGCGCAGCCCCTCCCACAGCCCCTCGGCGCCCTCGCCGATCGGGGTCAGGGGGCCCAGGCCGGTGACGGCCACCCGGCGGCCGCTCACGGTCGGTGCGGGGCCGGCCTCACCGCTGGTCGCCCGCGGTCGGGGCCGCGTCCGGGTTCTCCGGCGAGCGGCGCCAGCGGTCCTCCACCTCGCGACGGAGGCCGGCCAGGGTCCGGTCGGCGACGACCTTCACGAAATGCGGGCCGATGATCCGGCGGGCGGCGAACCCGCCGATCAGCGGCCAGCCGGGCCCCTCCCACTCGTGGAGGATCACCACCCGCGTCCGGGGCGCCGGCCCGGCCGACGGGCCGGGCTCCTCCTCCCGCGGGCGGATCTCCCAGAGGACCTCCATGCCCTCGGTGATCCCGTCCACGTGCCGGTACCGGACCTGTCGGGCCTCCTCGTCGGTGGCCATCTCCGACACCCACCAGGTGGGCCACGGGAGGGGGCCGAAGTGTCGGAAGGCCGACATGTGGACCCGGCCGCGTCCGGGACCGTCGCGGCGGAGGAAGCGGACCTCGCGGTAGTGGGGCAGGACCTCGGGCCACCGCTCCACGTCGCGGGCCGCCTCGAGGCAGAGCTCCGGGGGGGCGGCGATCACGGTCTCGTTGCGGGTGTGCATGCGGCTCCTCCGTGTGCGGCGAGGTCGGGGCGCCCAAGCCGGGCTCCGCCTCCAACCTAACAGGCCGGGCGCGGGCCCGAAGCCGGGCGCCGCCTCCACGCCCGGGCCAGCCGCCGCGGCCCGACCAGGGCCGAGGCCGGCAGCCGGTCGCCGGTGACGTCCAGCAGCAGCGAGGCCAGGCCCGGCCGGGCGGCCAGGATCCGTCCCATCGGCTCGATCAGCCACGGGCGGGAGACCACCTCGTCCACGGCCCGCTGCACCCGGCGGCCCGGGTCCAGCAGGCGACGGAGCCGGCCCCGGTAGCGGAGCCGCGCCGCCTCCGCGCCGGCGGGCCCCCGCGACCGGAGGATCGACCGGACCGCTTCGGCGGCCGCCCGCCCGGTGGTCAGCGCCCGGTGGATCCCCTGCCCGGTGAGCGGATCGAAGTAGCCGGCGGCGTCGCCCGCCAGGAGGACGCCGGGGGCCGCGGCCCGCCGGGGCGCCACCTCGAAGGGGCCGGTCACCTCCGGCTCGCCCAGCGGACGGGCGTCCCGGAAGCGGTCGGCGACCCCGCGGGCCTCGAGCCGCCGCCGGACGAACCGTCCCGGGTCGGGCGCGAGGCGGGACGCGCGGTCCCGGGGGAGCACCACGGTGACGTTCCACCGCCCGTCCCCGAGGGGCGCCATCCCCAGCATCCCCTCGCGCGACAGGCGCATCTCGCCGAGGGGACCGCCGCGGCCGGCGACCCCGGGGCGGCCGGGCCTCCGGTCCGGCCCGGCGCGCCCCGGCCGCGGCGGCTCGACGCCGCGGAAGCGGGTCACCACCGCCAGCCGG
>CAZJJO010000059.1:0-12758 GCA_964546375.1 uncultured Gemmatimonadota bacterium | reverse complement strand
GAGCGCGAGCCTTCCAAGCTCGAGGTCGCCGGTTCGAAACCGGTCGCCCGCTCTCTCAGGATCCGCTCCCGCCGGCCCGAACCCAGGGAGGTCCCGATGAAGCTCGTCCGCCGCCTCGGCGCACCGCTCCTCGCGCTGCTGCTCGCCGCCTCCGTCGCCGCCCCCGCTGACGCCCAGACGCCCCTCTCGGTCGAGGGCCGGCTGGGCCTGGGCGTGCCCACGGGGGAGCTGAACGAGTTCGTCGACCCGGGCCTCTCCTACGGGGCCGCCCTGGGCTACGAGGTGGCCGGGCCCGTGAAGGTGGTGCTCCAGGGCGAGCGCCAGGACTGGGACGCCGACATCGGCGACGCCCGGGCCTGGCGGGCCCTGGGCGGCCTGCGGTTCGACGTGCCCACGCTCATTTTGCCCTTCTCGCTGTCGGCCGAGGCGGTGGCGGGCGGGACCTTCTACGAGACGGATCCGGTCGGGAGGATCCCCGAGGCGCCGCCGGCGCGGGTCGAGCTGCTGGACGACGCCTTCACGCTGGGCGCGGGCGTGGCCGCGGGCTTCGATCCCTTCCCCATCGTCGACCTGCTGCTCCGCGTGGACGCCCGGTGGGTGGCGGCCGAGGCCGAGTCGGTGTCGGGGACGGGGATGAACGACGACGTCACCGAGGGCTTCGACGGCCTGGTGAGCTTCCCGGTCCGGGCGGCGGTCCGCATCTCGCTCTGACGCTGCGCCTCCCCGGGGCCTGAGGTCGCCCGCCGGCCGGCGCCCCGGCCAGCGGTCCCGACGCCGCGCCGGGCAGCCGGCCGCGGCCGCCGGGATCCTTCTCCCGCCCCGAGCGCTCCTTCCCCCGCCGCCGGCCCGGCCCTACCTTTACAGACTGATGAACGAAGTCGTCTTCCGACTCGGGCCCTACGGGATCACCCTCCTGGCGGCCGTCACCCTGGCGGTGGCCGCCGCCATGCTGGCCGTCGGCGTCTACGTGCTCGTGGCCGAGCGGCGCGAGCGCGAGGCCCACTTCTTCTACCTGATCTGCATCACGTCGGTGATCTGGCTGGTGCCGACCGCCCTGATGTACTCGGCGCCGACCGTGGTGGGGGCCCGGCTCTGGTCGCAGGCCTCCTACGTCGCCGTGCCGGTGATCCCCGCCTTCATCTATCACTTCACGGTCGAGCAGCTCGGGGTGGAGGACCCCCGCCGTTGGATCGTGCAGGCGGCCATCTGGACCTGCGCCGGCTCCTTCGCCGTCCTCTTCGTCACCGGGTTCGGCGTGGACTCGATGCAGCGGTACGCGTGGGGCTGGTTCCCGCGCTACGCGGTCGTGGGCCAGGTCATGGGCGTCTACATGGTCCTCTCGATGGGGGCGGCGGTGCTCGAGTACCTTCGCGCCTGGTGGCGCGCGCCCGCGGGACCGGAGCGCGAGCGGATCCGGTGGTTCCTGGTGGCGTTCGCCGTGGCGCTGGGCTCGCTGCTGGACCTCCTGCCCGCCAGCGCCGTCCCGGTCCCCCCGCTCTCCCCCTTCTTCCTGCTGGGCTTCGTGGCCGTCACCGGCTGGACCGTCCTCCGCTACCGGCTGGTGGACCTGACGCCCTCCTTCGCGGCCGAGTCGATCCTGCACACCATCGGCGACCCGCTGCTGGTCTGCGACGCCGACGGGACGATCCGGGTGACGAATCCGGCGGTGGGCGAGGTGCTCGGCTACCGGGAGGATGCGCTGGCGGGCCGTCGCCTGGAGGAGCTGATGGAGGAGGACCCCGGGCGCCGCGCGGTCCTCCGCCGGATGCTCCGCTCGGAGACGGTGCGTGACCGGGAGCTCACCTTCCGGACGGCCGACGGCGAGCCGGTGGAGACGTCGGTGTCGGTCTCGCCGCTGAAGGGCGAGGACGAGCGGGTGGGGTCGGTGGTGGTGGCCCGGGACATCCGGGACCGCAAGCGGGCGGAGCAGGCGCTCCGGACCTCGGAGGAGAAGTTCTCCAAGGTGTTCGAGGTGACCCCGCTGGCCGTCTCCATCGCCACCATGGAGGAAGGCCGCTTCCTGGAGGTCAACGAAGGCTTCGAGGAGCTGTACGGCTGGGGTCGGGAGGAGGCGGTGGGGCGGACGGTGGAGGACCTGGAGGTGTGGGTGGACCCGGACGACCGGAAGAGGGTGGTGGAGCGGCTCGGGCGGGAGGGGACGGTCCGGGAGTTCGAGACGCGGATGCGGACCCGGGACGACGAGGAGCTGGACGTCCTCTTCTCGGGCGACGCGATCGAGGTCCAGGGCCGCCGCTGCCTCGTGGCCGCGGCCCACGACATCACCGATCGGAAGCGGTACGAGGAGGAGCTGAAGCATCAGGCCCTCTACGACGCCCTCACCGACCTGCCCAACCGCCACCTGTTCCTGGACAGGATCCGGGAGGCGTTGCCCCGGCTCGAGCGCGACGGGACGGCCCTGGCCGTCCTCTACCTCGATTTGACGAACTTCCGGCGGGTGAACGACACGCTGGGCTACGGCCAGGGGGACCGGGTGCTGGAGCAGATCGCCGGCCGGATGGAGGACCGGGTCCGCCGGGAGGACACCGTGGCCCGGGTGGGCGGCGACGAGTTCGGCGTGCTCCTGCAGGGCGTCGGCGCGACCGAGGAGGCCGAGCGGGGGGCCGAGCGGCTCGTCGAGGCGCTCACGGCCCCCTTCGAGGTGGACGAGGTCCCGGTGCGCCTGGAGCCGTGCCTCGGGATCGCCCTGGCCGACAGCGGGGACGACCGCCCGGAGGACGTCCTGCGCTCCGCCCACGTGGCCATGCGGCGAGCCCGGGACGAGGGCCGCCGCTGGGCGGTCTTCGATCCGGACGTGGACACCAGCGCCATGCGGCAGCTGCACCGGGAGAACGAGCTGCGGGCCGCCCTGGAGGAGGGGCAGATCTTCGTGGTCTACCAGCCGGTGCTGGAGCTGGAGACCCTGCGGGTGGCGGGGGTGGAGGCGCTGGCCCGGTGGCGGCATCCCGATCGGGGCGTGGTCCCGCCGGCCGACTTCGTCCCCCTGGCCGAGGAGACGGGGATGATCGCCGAGCTGGGCCGCCAGGTCCTGTCCCGGGCCGCCCGGCAGGTGGGCGCGTGGCGCCGGGCCGACGGCCTCCGGCCGGATCTCCGGATGAGCGTGAACCTGTCGGCCCGGGAGTTCCGCGACCCGGAGCTCACCGACCGGGTGGCGGCCGTGCTGGAGGAGCACGACATCCCCCCGGACCACTTCCTGGTGGAGATCACCGAGAGCGCCATCGTCCAGGGGCGGGAGCGGGTCCACGAGCTGCGGGAGCGCGGCATCCACGTGGGGGTCGACGACTTCGGGACCGGCTACTCCTCGCTGGCGTACCTGGAGACGCTGGACGTCGACTACCTGAAAGTGGACCGCTCCTTCGTGGCGGACCTGGACCACGAGCCGCCGGACGACGCCCTGGTGCGCACCATCCTCCAGCTCGCCGACGCCCTGGAGCTGCGTCCCATCGCCGAGGGCATCGAGACCGAGCGCCAGCTCGAGCACCTGCGCCGGCTCGGGTGCTCCCACGGGCAGGGCTACCTGTTCACCGAGCCGCTGGAGGCGGAGGCGATGGAGGCCTGGCTGCGGGAGCGGGCCGCCCCGGGCTGAGGAGGGACCCCCATGTGTCGGCTCTTCGGCATGCGAGCCAGCCACCCCACCAGGATCGACTGCGGACTGCTCGCGGCCCAGAACGCCCTGATCCGCCAGAGCGAGAAGGACGAGCGGGGCCTGGTCAACGACGACGGCTGGGGGATCGGCTACGTCCGCGACGGGCGGCTCCACTGCGAGCGCGAGGTCGGTCCCGCCTCCGAGAGCGAGGAGTACCGTCGGGACGCCTCCCGCGTGGTCGCCACCACGGCCGTGGCCCACGTCCGGCGGGCCACGGTGGGGGGCGCCGCCCGCGAGAACACCCATCCGTTCCGCCACGGCCGCTCGATGCTGGCCCACAACGGGCATATCGGCGCCTTCGACCGGGTCCGCGACGAGCTGCTGGCCGGGATGACCCCCGAGCACCGCGGCGCGATCGCGGGGACCACCGACAGCGAGCACTTCTTCCACCTGCTGCTCTCCCGCCGGGCCCGCCGCCCGGGCGATCCGCCGGTGGAGGTCCTCCGGGACGCGATCCGCGACGTGGCGTCGATGGTCCGTGAGACGGACCCGGACGTGGAGGTGGCCCTGAACGTCCTGTGGACGGTGGGCGAGGAGCTGGTGGGCTCGCGTTTCGGGCGGTCGCTCTGGTACCTGGAGCGGGACACCCCCCACCGGTGCAGCCGGTGCGGCGGCCTCCATCCCGATCCCGAGCGTGTGGACCCGGAGGACTACCGGTCCGCCCTGGTGGCCTCCGAGCCCATCACCGACGAGGCGTGGGAGGAGGTGCCCGAGGGGGCCGTCTTCCGGCTGGACGGGGAGCTGCGCCTGCGCTTCGAGCCGGTGGGGATCGGCGAGGCCGGCTGAGTCGGCCCTCCTCCCACCGCTCCCCTCCCGTGGACGGTCCCCCCTTGTTGACGGTCCCCCCGGGGGCGCGAACCTTTGAGAGGCGGGGCGCGGAGCGGGCGGGAGGGCCTCCTCGAGCCGGGAAGACGCCATGTGCCGCCTCTACGGGATGCGGGCCAGCCACCCCACGCAGGTGGACTGCGCCCTCCACGTGGCCCAGAACGCCCTGATCCGCCAGAGCCGCGAGGACGCCCGGGGCCTGGTCAACGACCACGGCTGGGGCCTGGGCTACGTCCGGGACGGGGAGCTGGGATGCGAGCGGGAGGTCGGTCCCGCCGCCGAGAGCGCCGGCTACCGCCGGGACGCCGCCCGGGTCTCGGCCACCACGGCCGTGGCCCATGTCCGCCGGGCCACCGTGGGCGAGCCCCGCGCCGAGAACACCCATCCCTTCGTCCACGGCCGCTCCCTGCTGGCCCACAACGGCCACCTCGGCGCGTTCGACCGGGTCCGCGACGACCTGCTGGCCGGGATGACGCCCGAGCACCGGGACGCCATCGCGGGCACCACCGACAGCGAGCACTTCTTCCACCTCCTGCTCTCCCGGCGGGACCGGCGGCCCGACCGGCCGCCGGTCGAGGTCCTCCGCGACACGATCCGCGACGTGACGAGCACGATCCGGGCGGCCGATCCCGGGGCCGAGGTGGCCCTGAACGTCCTCTGGGTGGTGGACGGGGAGCTGGTGGGCTCGCGGCTGGGGCGGTCGCTCTGGTGCCTGGAGCGGGACCGGCCGCACGGGGGCTTCGTCTGCGGCGACCTCCATCCCGACCCGCAGACGCTGGAGGCGGAGGATTACCGCGCGGCGGTGGTGGCCTCGGAGCGGATCACCGGGGAGGACTGGCGCGAGGTGCCCGAGGCGACCGTCTTCCGGGTCGACGAGGGCTACCGCCTGCGCTTCGAGCCGCTGGGGGTGGAGGAGGCCGCCTGAGGGCGCGGACCGCCCGCCGGGAACGGGCCGCGTCCGGCCCGGTAGGTACAGTCGGCGCCGCGCTCCCTTCATCCGCGCCGGGGATCTCCGTGTCCGAGCACTTCGGCCGATTCCTGCTCGTCGCCGGCCTGGCCGTGGCCGCGCTGGGCCTGCTCTTCCTGCTGGCCGGCCGCCTGGGCCTGGAGCGGATGCCCGGCGACCTCGTGTGGCAGGGCGAGAACTGGACGGTGTATGTTCCCCTGGGCTGGATGGTCGTGCTCAGCGTGGTGCTGACCGTCCTGTTCAACCTGCTGGCCGGCGGCGACTGACGACGGCCCCGCCGGCCCGCCCGGCCCCGTAGCTCAGCAGGAGAGAGCGCGGGATTCCTAATCCCGAGGTCCCAGGTTCGAATCCTGGCGGGGTCATCGCCGGTGGCGGTGCGGCGACCCGGAGGGGCGCCCGCCGGCCCCGGCCGTCCTCGTCAGCTCACGTCCGGCGGCAGGCGGACGACCTCGAACCAGAAGCCGTCGATGGCGCGGACGACCTTCGACAGCTCGCTCAGGTCCACCGGCTTGGTGACGTAGGCGTTGGCGTAGCGGTCGTAGCTCTTCTCGATGTCCTCCTCGGCCTCCGAGCTGGTGAGGATCACCACCGGGATCCGGCGCAGACCGGGGTCGGCCTTGATCTCCTTCAGCAGGTCGTGGCCGCTCTTGCCCGGCAGGTTGAGGTCCAGCAGGACCAGGTCGGGCCGCTGCTCCTCCGTCGCCTCCTCGCCGCCCATCCCCAGGATCCGCTCGGCTTCCTCGGCGTCGTGGGCCACCATCAGGTCGTTGCGGACTTTCGACTCCCGCAGCATCTCGCGGGTCAGCCGGACGTCGGCCGGGTTGTCCTCCACCAGCAGGATGCGGGCGGGATGTCGCTCGGGGGTCTCGGAGCTCGCAGCGCTCATCGGACCTCCTCGGGATCGGAGGGAAGGGTGAAGCGGAAGGTCGCGCCCTCGCCGGGCTCGGAGTCGACGGCGATCCGGCCGCCGTGGCGCTCGACGATCTTGCGGCACAGCGCCAGCCCCATCCCCGAGCCCTCCCGGCCCGCGCCGTGGGGATCGAGCTGGTGGAAGAGCTGGAACACCTTCTCGTGGGCCTCGCGGGGGATGCCGGGCCCGTGGTCGGCCACCTCCACGAACACGGCGCCGTCGTCCCGCTCCTCGCCGCTGACCTCGACCCGGGGCGGTTCGCCGCCGGCGTGGGTGAGGGCGTTGTCGACCAGGTTCTGCAGCACCTGCCGGAGCTGCTCGGAGTTGCCGTGGGCGGTGGGCAGGGGCTCGCGCTCGATCTCCGCCCCGGTCTCGCGGATCCGGCCCGCCAGGTCGTCCAGCACCTCGTCCAGCAGGCCGTCCAGGTCGACCGGCCCGAAGGCGCCCTCCTTGCGGCCGACCCGCGAGTAGGCCAGCAGGCCGTTGATCAGCCCCTTCATCCGCCGGGCGCCGTCCACGGCGTAGTCGATGAACTCCCGGGCCTCGTCGTCCAGCTCGTCCCGGTAGCGCCGCTCCAGCAGCTCCAGGTAGCTGGCCACCATCCGCAGCGGCTCCTGGAGGTCGTGGGAGGCGGCGTAGGCGAACTGCTCCAGGTCGGCGTTCGAGCGCTCCAGCTCGCGGGCGTGCCGGCGCAGCTCGGCCTCCAGCTCGAGCCGCTCGGTGACGTCCCCCACGGCCAGCAGGATCCGCCGCGGGGCCCCCTCGTCCCCTCGCAAAAGGCTCCGGCCGTCGAGCCGCATCACCCGCCGGCCGGCGTCCGGGAGGGTCCGCTCGACCTCGAAGCCCTCGAAGGGCTCGTCCTCCTCCAGCACCCGCTCCAGCCGCCGGCGCAGCTCCGGGAGGTCCCAGCGTCCCCCACACAGCTCCTCCAGCGGGGAGCCCTCGGCCGCCGACGGCGAGGTCCCGAAGGTCCGGCAGAAGGCGGGGTTGGCCCGGACCACCCGGAGCCCGTCGTCCAGCACGAGCAGGGGCTCGCGGATCGTCTCCACGATGCGGGACGCCAGGAGGTCCGGGTCCGCCGGGGAGCCCGCGGCCGTCACGAGGTCCCGCCCCCGGGGCGCTTCCCCGCGCGCCAGCGGGCCACCTCCTCCGGGTCCATCGGGCGGGCGAAGTGGAAGCCCTGTCCCAGCCGGCAGCCGAGGTCGCGGAGGCGCCCCGCCTGTTCTTCCCGCTCGACCCCTTCGGCCACGACCTCGAGGCCGAGGGTCTCGCCGAGGGTGAGGATCGTCTGGACGAGGGCCTCGTCGCTGGTGCCCCGCCCCAGGCCCGCGACGAACGACCGGTCCACCTTCAGGCCGTCCACCGGCAGGTCGCGCAGGTAGGAGAGCGAGGAGTAGCCGGTCCCGAAGTCGTCGATGAAGAGGTCCACGCCCAGCTCCTTCACCGCCTCGGGCCGGCCGGAGGAGCGCATGACCATCCGCTCGGTCACCTCGAAGCACAGCCGACCGGGCGGCAGGCCGGTCTCCTCGAGCACCCCCGACACGGCCGGCACCAGGCCGGACCACTCGAGCTGGCGCGGCGAGAGGTTGAAGAAGAGCGGCACCCCGCCGCTTCCGTCGTCCTGCCAGGCGGCCGCGTCGCGGCAGGCCCGGCGCAGGAGCTGCTCGCCCAGCTCGATCACGAGGCCGGTCTCCTCGGCGAGGTCGATGAAGTCGCCGGCCATCAGGAGGCCCCGCTCGGGATGGTTCCAGCGGGCCAGGGCCTCCACGCCCCGCATCTCCCCGGTGGCCAGCTCCACCACCGGATGGTAGGCGAGCGCGAACTCCCCCTCCCGGAGGCCCGTCCGCAGGCGCGCCTCGCGCTGGAGACGGCGGGCGTCCCCCTCGTCGTCGCCGGGGGCGAAGAAGTGATGCCCGGCGCCGCCCTCCTTCTTGACGTGGTACATGGCGCGGTCGGCCCGCCGGACGAGATGGTCCGGCTCCTCCCGTCCCTCGCCGAAGACGATCCCGACGCTGGCCGGGATCCGGAACTCCTCGCCGTGGACCCGGTGCGGGGGCTCGAGGCTCTCCATCAGGCGGTCGACGGCTTCCTGCAGCCCCTCCCGTCCCTCGATTCCCTCGAGGAGGACGGTGAACTCGTCCCCGCCGATGCGGGCGACGGTGTCCTCCTCCCGGAAGCACTTCCGGATCCGGTCGGCCACCTGCTTCAGCACCCGGTCGCCGGCGGCGTGGCCGAGGCTGTCGTTCACCGCCTTGAAGCGGTCCAGGTCCACGAAGAGGACGGCGAACCGGTCGCCCTCCCGGGTGGCCCGGGCGGAGGCTTGCTCCAGGCGGTCGAAGAAGAGGAAACGGTTCGGCAGGCCGGTGAGGCGGTCGTAGAGGGCCTTCCGCTCCAGCTCCTCCTCGGCCTTCCGCTGCGAGGTCACGTCGCGGAGCGACAGGACGACCCCCTCGGTCTCCCCGACCGCCCCCTTCAGCGGGGCCCCGTTCACCGCGACGACCTTCGCCGGCTGGTCCGGCCGCTTCAGGACGTGCTCGACGCCGTGGACCGGCTCGCCGGTGGCCAGGACCCGGTGGACCGCCATCTCCTCCTCGGCGCGCTCGCCCCCGTCCGGCGCGTGCCGTCGCCAGCGGCCGCGGCTCAGCGCCTCCGCGGTGGCCAGCCGGCCCACCAGGCCCTCGACCGGCACCTCCAGGATCTCCTCCGCGCCCTCGTTGGCGAAGACGATCCTCCCCTCGGCGTCGGTGATGCACAGGCCCTCGACGATCGTCTCGAGCACCCGGCCCAGCCGCTCCTCGCTCCGCCGCAGCTCCTCCTCCCGCTGGCGCGCCTCGGACACGTCCCGCATGACGGTGGAGAAGTACTCGACCGCGTCGTCCTGGCTCCGGTGAGCGAGCAGGATCTGCGAGACCGGGATCTCCTCGCCCTCGCGCGTCAGCAGCGCGGTCTCGCCCCGCCACGCGCCCTGCTCCCGGGCCCGGGGGATCCCCTCCTCCCGGATCCGCTCCGCGGCCCAGTCGGGATGGAAGGAGGCGATCGGCTGGCCGCCGAGGTCGTCGCCGGCGTCGTGGCCCAGTAGCTCCTTGCCGGGGCCGTTGACCCACTGGACCTCGCCCTCGGGCTCGACCAGCGCCACGAAGTCGGGGGTCGCCTCGAGGATGGCGGTGAGGCGCGAGCTGGCCCGGCGGGCGCGCTCCAGCTCGCGACCCGTCCGGTGGCGCTCGAGACTGTAGCGGACGACCCGGCTGAGGGTGCCGGGATCCATGCGGTCCTTGGCGAGGTAGTCCTGCACGCCCTCGCGGAGCGCCTGCAGGGCGGTCTCCTCGTCGTCGAGGCCGGTCAGGACGACCACGGGCTTGTCGCCGTCGGCCGACTGGATCCCCCGGATCGTGTCGAGCCCGGAGGCGTCGGGCAGGTTGAGGTCCAGCAGGACCAGGTCCACCGCCCCCTCGCCGAGCCGGCGGATCCCCTCGTCCAGGCGGGCGACCCGGTGGAGGTCGAAGCCGACGTCGAGGCCCTCCTGGAGGCTGGCCTCGACCAGGCGCGCGTCGCCGGGGTTGTCCTCCACGAGGAGGATCTCGAGGGGACGGTCCTGGGACAGCAGGGAAGGCATGGGGCCACCTCCCGGGACGCGGGGTCGGCCGACGGTCGCCCCGCGGAAACCGACCCGGTCGGCGGTCGGCCTCCGAGCCGGAGGGCGCCGCCGGCTCTCCGGAAATATACGGCCGAGCGGCCCCGAGCGTAAAGTATCCTGTAACACGCGGCGCTCCGGCCCGGAAAGCGGGGGCCGGGGGAGGGGGGAAACCCGGGGCTTCGGGCGGGGCGCCGGACCGCCGGCCGGCGCCGGTCAGTCGAACGGGTCCCGCAGCTCGCCGGCGATGGTCTCCAGGGCGTCGGTGGAGGTGAGGATGCCGACGACGCGATCGCCGTCGGTGACGAACGCCAGCTCCTGGCGCTCCTCCTGGAAGCGGTCGATGGCCTGGCTCACCGGCAGGTCGGCGTCCACCCGCATCGGCTCGACGGCGATCGTCTCCAGGGTGGTCCGGCCGTCGCGCAGCTCCTCCAGGGCCGCGAAGACGGAGGTCAGGTAGACGGTGCCCCGCACGTCGTCCAGGTCGTCGCCGACCAGCGGGAATCGCAGGTAGCGCAGGTCGGCCACCGTCCGGAGGTTCTCGGCCAGCGGCCGCCGGGTGGAGAGGGCGGTGACCTCGTCGCGGGGCACCATCACCTCGCGCACCGGGATGTCCTGGATCTCCAGCGCCCGCAGCACCTCGCGGCGCCGCTCGCTGTCGAGCTGCTCGCCGCGGCTGAGCAGGCCCCGCAGCCGCTGGCGCAGCTCGAGGAAGCTTGTGATGGGCCCCTCGTCCTCCTCGGCCTCGGTCCAGGAGCGGCTGATCTCGACGCCGAACAGCCCCAGCGTCCCCTTGGCGAGCCCGTCGCCGAGCAGGATCACGGGCTCCATGACCTTCGTCCACCACCACAGGGCGGGGGCGAGCCGCTCGAGCACCTCCAGCGGACGCTCGACCCCCAGGTAGGTGGGCGCCTGCTCGCCCCACACCTTGTGGATCAGGTTGATCAGCACCACGGACGCGGTGATGGAGATCGCGTGGCGGAGGCCGGGCGCGAGGCCCACCAGGCCGACCACCCGCTCCAGCAGGACGGTGAAGGCCGGCTCGGCCACCACGCCCAGCAGGATGCTGCTCGCGGTGATCCCGAGCTGGCAGCCGGTGAGGTAGATCTCGAGCCGCTCGGTCATCTCCCACGCCCGCCGGAGCCGTTCCGAGCCCTCCAGCTCGGCCCGGGTGAACTGGCGCAGACGGGTGAGGGCGAACTCGGTGGTGACGAAGAAGCCGTTGGCCAGGATCAGGACGGCGCCGGCCACCAGCCGGACCAGGATCTCGATGGGAGGGTCCTCCCGTGTCTTGCGGCGGACGCGAGCGCGCCGGAGGCGTCGGTGCCCAGCGCGCGCACAGGCCGTGCGAGCCCGATCCGTTGCCGCCCCCGGAGGCGGCCCCGCGGCCGCCGGCGCCGCCCGGCCCGGGGGGCGCGGCGGGCTCTCAGGTCCTCTCTCGGTCCCTGTCCAGGGCCCGGTCCAGGTCCGCCACCAAATCCTCGGGGCGCTCGAGGCCCACCGACAGCCGGACGAGCCCCTCCCGCACGCCCGCCGCCCGCCGCCGCTCGGCCGACAGGGAGGCGTGGGTCATCGAGGCGGAGTGCTGGACCAGGGTCGCCACGTCGCCCAGCGAGACCGCCAGGGTGGCGAGCTCCAGCCGGTCCGCCGCGCGTCGGGCCGCCTCCCGCCCCTCCAGCTCGAAGGCCACCATCCCGCCGTGGCCGGACATCTGGCGGACCGCCAGCTCGTGCTGGGGGTGGGAGGGGAGGCCCGGGTAGCGGACGCGCTCGACGGCGGGGTGGTCCTCGAGGAACGCCGCCACCCGGCGGGCGCTGCGGTTGTGCCGCTCCATCCGGACGGGCAGGGTCCGGATCCCGCGCAGGACCAGCCAGGCGGCGTCGGGGGCCACCACCCCGCCCAGGTGCTTGAGGGTCTCCCACCGGACCCGCTCCAGCAGGGCGCGGGGGCCGACGAGGACGCCCGCCACGGCGTCGCCGTGGCCGCCCAGGTACTTGGTGGCGCTGTGCACCACCACGTCGACGCCCGCCTCCAGCGGACGCTGGTTGAAGGGGGTGGCGAAGGTGTTGTCGGCGGCCGTCAGCACGTCCCGACCCTCGGCCAGGCGCGCGGCCGCCCGGAGGTCGGTGAGCTCCAGCGTCGGGTTGGCCGGCGACTCCAGGTACAGGAGGCGGGTCTCCGGTCGGATCGCCGCCGCCAGCGCGTCGGGGCGGGTGGCGTCGGCGCGGGTGACCGACACGCCGTGGTCGGCGAGGAGGCCGTCCAGCAGCGAGGAGGTGGTCGCGTACATCGCCTCGGGCGCCACCAGGTGATCGCCCGGCTCGAGCACGGTGAGCAGGAGGCTGGAGATCGCCGCCATGCCGGAGCCGAAGGCCAGCGCGGCCTCGCCTCCCTCCAGCTCGGCCAGGGCCCCCTCCAGCGCCCGCTGGGTGGGCGTCCCCATGCGGCCGTAGAAGAAGCCCGGCTCGTCGCCCTCGTGGACCGCCGAGGCCCGCGCGGCCGTCTCGAAGCCGTAGCTCGAGGAGCGGTCCAGCGTCGGCGCCAGCCCGCCGGCCCCGGAAGCCCGCTCGTCGCCGGCCCGGACCGCCCGGGTGTAGATCGGGTCCTCGCCGCCGGCCCCCGCCTCCGGGGCCTCCCCGTCCCCGCCGGACCCGCGCCGGCGCTCAGGCACGGCGGGCCTCCGCGCCCGCCGCGGCGTCGTCCGCCGCGCGGGCGGCGTCGGCCGCGTCGCCGCCCGGCTCCGGCCGCGGCAGCGCCCCCA
>CAZJJO010000058.1:0-12921 GCA_964546375.1 uncultured Gemmatimonadota bacterium | reverse complement strand
CGTCGTAGTGGGGCAGGTCGTGGCCCCGGTCGACCCAGTCCGGCTCCAGCCCGTGCTTCCGCCCCCACGCCACCAGCTCCTCCAGCGACGCGTCGCTGTAGACGTGGCAGAGCCGGTCGCCCTCCTCCACCTCCATCCGCGGGACGTCCTTCCGGGCGGTGTGGTAGTGGAACTTGATCACCGCGGGCCTCCGGGGGCCGCGGTCGGGGGGCGAGACCGGCCGGCGGAGGGCGTCAGCCCGCGGCGCCGTCGCCCAGGAGCTCGGCCGGCGCCGACCGGAGCAGGCGGTCGCGGTCCTCCTCCGACAGCCGGGGGGCCAGCCCGTCCAGGACGGCGCGGGTCAGGCGCCCGATCTCGTCGGGCTCCATCTCCGGCACCCGGCGGCGCACCCGGTCGACGAAGTCGGCGTCGGCCGGCGGGCCGTCCCCGGAGCGGTGCTCGCGGAGGCAGGTGAAGAGGGCGGGCTTCCACAGGGTCTCCAGCTCCTCGGGCAGGAGGTCGGCCACCTCCTGGCAGCCGGCCTCCTCGGTCCCCTGCATCATGGCGTAGAAGATCCCCCGCACCGCCTCCAGGGTCCGATCGGGGTCCTCCGCCGGGGAGGCGCTCTGGATCCGCTCCAGGAACTCGCCCATGGCCGCTTCCGCTGGTCGGTGAGAGGCTGCCGCCGGGGCCCGGCGACGGCGTGGCCGGGCCGGGCCCGCTCCCCCTCTCAGGGGTGCAACCGCTGTGCCGTCCCGGAGGCGGGCCCGGCCTCGGCCTCGTCGGTCCTCGCCGCGCCGTCCGTCCCCGCCGGCTCGCCTCCTCCCTGCCCGGAGCCGGCCATCTCGTCGGCGGACGGAACCCCGCTGAAGGCGGCGCGGCAGGGCGCCTCGGCGTAGGCGGGCGGCTCGTCGCCCCCGTGGCCGTGGCCCCCGTGCCCGTCGCCCCCGTGGCCGTGCCCGGAGAGGCGCCGCGGGGCGGTGACGTGGTTCATCAGGTCGAGGCAGTAGTCCCGGTTCGAGCGGTCGAGCGCCGGCCAGGAGGCGTCGGGACGGGGCACGACCGCCCCGGCCACCACCCCCATCCCGCCCAGCGGGGACGGCCGGTCGGTGGGGTTGTGGTAGACGACCTCCACCCGGTAGCGGTGGTCCGGCCGGACGGGGATCCCCCCGCCCCACCAGAAGTGGCCCTCCGGCACGCTGTAGACGCGCCCCCCGGCGGAGGCGTTCGGCTCGGCGCTCCAGAGCACCCGGTCGGCGGTGAGGTCGATCAGGCGGATCCGCTCGGCGTAGTCGTGCAGGTGCCCGCCGGCGCCCAGGATCCGCGCCTCGACCTCCGGGCTCCCCTCCCAGGCCTTCACCGTCCGGCCCGGGGGCACGGCGAAGTCCTTCCGGCCCACCGGCCCGGTGACGTCGAGGTAGAAGGGCAGGACCTCGTGCGGCCGGATCAGCCGGCCCTCCGCCTTCAGGTAGCGGATCCGGACGTGGAGCCGGGCGTCCGGGTAGTCGGCGCCGGTGGCGTTGGCGAACATGGCCGAGACCATGAGCCGGGTCCCCTCGTCGAAGGGGATCCCCAGCACCGGCGGCAGCATCGCCCGGCGCGTCTCGCGGCCCGCGGCCAGGACCCGGAGCGGCGTGGGGTCGAAGAGCTGGCGGCGGTCGGGATCCACCACGTTGACGTGGTGGAGCAGCGCGTCGGGCAGGGTCTCGCCCTCGCCGTCGGTGATCCGCCAGTCGAAGCCCCGGATCCAGCCCGAGGTGGGCATCTCGGCCATCTGGACGGGCAGCCGGAGGTGGGGCATCCCGTCGCGCAGCTCCACCGGGCCGACCACCAGCTCCACCACCCGCTCCTCGGGACGGTGCTCCACGGTGATCCGCGAGCGCTCGGTGTGGGGGATCGGCGGGCGGTCGGCCGGGGCCGCGCGGTGGGCGACCGGGGCGGCCTCCTGGGCGCCCAGCGGGGGGACGGCCAGCGTCAGGAGGGCCAGGATCGCAACGGAACTCGTGATCGTGCGGCTCATGGCGTCGATGGCGGGGATCGCGTCGTCGGCTCCTCGGGGGGCGCCCGGCGACGGGGCGCCGGCGCAGCATCGACAGGAAGGATCGTGCCGGCGGTCCGCCGGCCCCGGCGCCGGTCGCGTCGGCGCCGGGGGATCCGGCTCAGCCCACCGGGTCCTCCCCGGACGCCTCCTCCTGGGCCACCAGGAACGCCTCGACGAGCTGGGCGTCCTCGTACTGGTCCAGGACGTCGTCGGCGGGCACGTCCTCCTCCACCCGCAGCCAGGTCTCCCGGGCCGGCAGGTGGTCGGCGTCCACCGGCTCGAAGCGGACGCGGGCCAGGTGCCAGCCGTCCTGCTCCTCGCGCTCCACCCGGCGGTCCAGCGGCACCACCCGCCATCGGTCCCCCTCGACGTCGATCTCCCGCTCCACGTGCCCTCCCCGGCTCGGGCCGCGCCCCGCGGCGATCAGGGCGGCGGCACGTCGAAGTGCTCGTAGTTCTTCCCGATGAACTCCTGCCACTTCTCGGGCACCTCGTCGTCCGGGAAGATGGCCTCCACCGGGCACTCCGGGACGCAGGCGCCGCAGTCGATGCACTCCTCCGGATGGATGTAGTACTGGTCCTCGCCCTCGTAGATGCAGTCCACCGGGCAGACGTCGACGCACGAGGCGTCCTTGGTCCCGATGCAGGGCTGGGTGATGATGTAGGTCATGTCGGTCCCGCGTTCGGGTGGCGTGAGGAGGAGGGGACGGGCCGGCGGCCGCCGGGGCCCCTCCGCTCCACGGATGGGGAGGATATGCCCGGGCACGGGGACCTGCAACGAGCGGGGGCCGGGGGATCGGGGGGCGGGACGCGGGGCCGGACGCCCGCGGCCGCGGCGGGCGGCCGCCCCGGTGCGATGCTTGCGAGCCTGGACGGGCGCCGCGGGGACGAAGTGGACGCCGCCGGGCGGGCCCGGTACGTTAGGCCGCCCCGGGGACGTCCTCGTCCTCCCCCCGAACCGACGCGAAACCGCAGCGCCGGGAGACCGCGCGATGAGGCAGCTCAACGTCGTACAGCCCGACGGCTCGGACGGCGCCCCCCGCGCCGGCGGCCCGGAGCCCGGCGAGGGCGAGGGCACGGCCGGCCCCAACCGGCGCGCCGAGTACGCCCACGCCGCCGGCCAGAAGGCCGCCGAGTCGGCCCCCGACCCCTCGCAGTGGCCGAAGCGCAAGCCCGACTGGATGAAGGTGAAGGCCCCGGGCGGCGACAACTACCGGCGCATCAAGGAGATGATGCGGGGGCTGGACCTGCACTCGGTCTGCGAGGAGGCGCACTGCCCCAACATCGGCGAGTGCTGGGAGAAGGGGACCGCGACGTTCCTCATCATGGGGGACACCTGCACGCGGAACTGCCCCTACTGCGCCATCGGCCACGGCCGGCCCCAGGAGCTGGACCTGATGGAGCCGGTCCGGGTGGCCGAGGCCGTCGAGAAGCTCGACCTGAACCACTGCGTGATCACCTCGGTGGACCGGGACGACCTGCCCGACGGCGGCGCCCGGATCTTCGCCGACGTGATCCGCGAGGTCCGGAAGCGCCTGCCCGGCTGCTCGGTGGAGGTGCTCACCCCCGACTTCCAGGGCGACCGGGACGCCGTGGAGACGGTCATCGAGGCCCGGCCGGCGATCTTCAACCACAACATGGAGACCGTCCGTCGGCTCCACCCCACCGCCCGGCCCGGCGGGCGCTACGAGCGCTCGCTGGACGTGCTCCGGACCGCCCGGGAGGCGGAAGGCGACGTCCTGGTCAAGACCGGCATCATGCTGGGGCTGGGCGAGCGCGAGGACGACGTGAAGGAGTTCATGGAGGACGCCCTGGAGGCCGGCATCCAGATCCTCACCCTCGGCCAGTACCTCCGCCCCTCCGAGGACCACCTCCCCATCGACCGCTACGTGACCCCCGCCGAGTTCGACGCCTGGAAGGACTACGGCGAGGAGCTGGGCTTCCTGCACGTGGAGAGCGGGCCGCTGGTGCGCTCGAGCTACCACGCCCGGGAGCAGGTCGAGGAGCTCCGGTCCCGGGCCGACGCGGCCTGATCGGGCCATGGCGACGGCGGAGGGAGAGACGGCGGAGCGGGAAGGGCTCCTCGGCCTGGAGGACGGGGAGCTGAAGGGGCTCCTGCGGACGATGATGCTGGGCCGCCGCTTCGAGGAGAAGGCGGCCGAGGCCTACCAGATGGGGCTCATCGGCGGCTTCTGCCACCTCTACATGGGCCAGGAGGCCGTGGCCGTGGGGACGATCAGCGCCCTGCGGGACGACGACTACGTGGTCTCGGCCTACCGGGAGCACGTCCAGGCGCTGGCCCGGGGGATGAGCCCCGAGTCGGTGATGGCCGAGCTCTACGGGCGGGTGGACGGCTGCTCGAAGGGCAAGGGCGGCTCGATGCACCTGTTCGACCGGAGCCGCAACTTCATGGGCGGCCACGCCATCGTCGGCCAGCACGTGCCCATCGCCGCCGGCGCCGGCTACCGGATCCGCTACCGGGAGGAGGACGGCGTCGTCCTCTGCCTCTTCGGCGACTCGGTGATGAACATCGGCGCCTTCCACGAGGGCTTCAACATGGCCGCGAAGTGGGGGCTCCCGGTGGTCTACGTCTGCGAGAACAACTCCTACGGGATGGGCACCGACATCGACCGGGTGGCCGCCGTGGACGAGCTGGTGGACCGGGCCTGCTCCTACGAGGGGATGGGGTCCGCCAGCGTGGACGGGATGGACCTGGTGGCCGTGCGGGAGGCCACCGACGAGGCCGTCCGCGTGGCCCGGGAGGAGAAGCGCCCCTTCTTCCTCGAGGCCCGCTGCTACCGGTACATGGGCCACTCCATGGCCGACCCCTCCCACGGCACCTACCGCGCGAAGGACGAGGTCGAGGAGGCCCGCGACGACGACCCGATCCTCACCTTCCGCCAGCGGCTGATCGACGCCGGGGTGATCACGGAGGAGGAGTACGAGGAGATGGACGAGGCGGTCATCGACGAGGTCGAGGCCGCCGCCGAGGCCGCCGAGGCGAGCCCGAAGCCCGACCCGTCGGCCATCTACGAGGACATCTACGCCGACGCCTACCCGAACGGCATCGACCGCCGGGACGGCTGGCGCCCGGAGCTGGAGTAGCCCGCCATGCCGACGATCACCTACCGGGAGGCGCTCAACGAGGCGCTCCGCGAGGAGATGGAGCGCGACGAGGACGTCTTCCTGATGGGCGAGGAGGTGGGCGAGTACGACGGCGCCTACAAGGTCTCCAAGGGCCTGCTGGACGACTTCGGCGAGTGGCGCGTCCGCGACACGCCCATCGCCGAGAACGGCTTCGCCGGCGTCGGCGTGGGGGCGGCGATGGCCGGCCTCCGGCCGGTGGTGGAGTTCATGACCTGGAACTTCGCCTACCTGGCCATGGACCAGATCGTGAACTCGGCCGCCAAGATGTACCAGATGTCGGGCGGCCAGTACAACGTGCCGGTGGTCTTCCGCGGTCCCGGCGGGGCGGCCCTCCAGCTCGCCTCCCAGCACTCCAACGTGCCGGACTCCCAGTACGCCTACGTGCCCGGCCTCAAGGTGGTGGCGCCGGCCACCGCCCGCGACGCCAAGGGCCTGCTGAAGTCGGCGATCCGCGACGACGACCCGGTGCTGATCGTCGAGGGCGAGCTGCTCTACAACGTCCCGGGCGAGGTGCCCGACGAGGAGTACACCGTGCCCATCGGCGAGGCCGAGGTGAAGCGGGAGGGATCCGACTGCACCGTGGTCTGCCACTCGAAGATGGTGCACCAGGCCCTGGAGGCCGCCGCGACGCTGGAGGACGAGGACGGCCTGGACGTGGAGGTGCTGGACCTGCGGACCCTGCGGCCCATGGACACCGACGCCGTGGTGGCCTCGGTGAAGAAGACGAACCGGGCGGTCGTCGTCGAGGAGGGCCACCCGACCTGCGGCATCGGCGCCCAGGTGGCCGACGACGTCCAGCGCGAGGCGTTCGACTGGCTGGACGCCCCGGTCCACCGGGTGTCCGGGCTGGACGTGCCGATGCACTACGCCCGGAACCTGGAGAAGATCGTCTTCCCCAGCGACGAGAACGTGGTCGAGGCGGTCAGGGCCGCCTGCTACGTCGACTGACCGTCCGCCGCCGCCCGGCGGACGGCCGCGTGCGGCGGCCCCTCGCGGCGCGAGCGTGAACCCCGACGGAGGACCCCCGGAGAGCCCATGGCGACCAAGGTGGTGATGGCCCAGCTCAGCCCCACGATGGAGGAGGGGCGGGTGGTGGACTGGAAGGTCTCCGAGGGCGACGAGGTCGCGCAGGGCGACGTCGTCGCCGAGATCGAGACCGACAAGGCCAACATGGACGTCGAGGCCATGGGCGCCGGCGTCCTGCGGGCGATCGTGGTCGAGGAGGGCGAGACGGTGCCCGTGGGCGCGCTCATCGGGGTGATCGGCGAGCCCGACGAGGACGTCTCCGACCTGCTGGAGGAGGCCGGCGGCGCCGCGGAGGCCCCGGACGAGGCGGAGGCCGCGGGGGCGCCGGACGAGGAGCCGGCCGCGGAGGAGGAGCCGGCGGACGCGGAAGCCCCGGCCGGGGCGCCGGACGAGGAGGCCGCCCCGGACGCGGAGCCGGCCGCTCCCTCGGGTCCGACCCCCTCCCCCCCGGAGGACGGCGATGCGGGCAGACGGATCAAGGTCTCGCCGGTGGCCCGCCGGATGGCCGAGGAGGCCGGCCTGGACCTGCGCCGGCTGGAGGGCTCGGGCCCCTCGGGCCGGATCGTCAAGCGGGACGTGGAGGCGGCCCGCGAGCGGGGCGTCGAGCTCGGCGCCCCGGCGGGCCCCGAGCGGCTCACCGGGGAGCGGCGCGAGGCCAGCCAGATGCGCAAGGCCATCGCCCGCCGGCTCACCCAGTCGCTGGGCCCGGTGCCCCACTTCTTCCTCACCACCGAGATCGACATGGAGCGGGCGCTGGACCTCCGGGCCGAGCTGAACGAGATCCGGGGCGCCGGCGAGGAGGGCGGCCCGGAGAAGATCGGCGTCAACGACCTGCTGCTGAAGGCGGCGGCCGAGGCGCTGGTCCGGCACCCGGAGGTCAACGCGAGCTGGGACGACGGCGACGTGGTCCGCCACGGCAGCGTCGACCTGGGCATCGCGGTGGCCGTGGAGGAGGGGCTGATCACGCCGGTGCTGCGGGAGGCCGAGCGCAAGGGGCTGGAGCGGATCTCGGACGAGGCCCGCGAGCTGATCCGGCGCGCCCGCGATCGCGACCTCCAGCCCGAGGAGTACCAGGGGGCCACCTTCTCGATCTCCAACCTGGGCATGTACGCGATCGATGAGTTCACCGCCGTGATCAACCCGCCGGAGGCGGGGATCCTGGCGGTGGGCCGGACGAAGGAGAAGCCGGTGGCCGTGGACGGCGAGGTCGTGGTGCGCCGGCGGATGCGGGTGACCATGTCGTGCGACCACCGGGTGGTGGACGGCGCCACCGGCGCCGAGTTCCTGGAGACCTACCGGGAGATGCTGGAGCGCCCGCTGCACCTGGTGGTGTAGCGACGGGGGGACGGGGCACGGAACGGCGCCCGGCTTCGACGCCGCGCCGGACGGATCGGATCCTCCGGAACGGACGACGGAACGACCAACGAGAGGCAGGGAGCGATGGCTGACGAACACGATTACGACGTCGTGGTGATCGGGGCCGGCCCCGCCGGCTACGTGTGCGCCATCCGGGCCGCCCAGCTCGGCCTGGAGACGGCCTGCGTGGAGGCGGAGAACTACGAGGGCGGGCTCGGCGGCACCTGCCTCAACTGGGGCTGCATCCCGGCCAAGGCGATGCTCGAGAGCGCCGCGCTGGCCCACAGGGTCCGGGACCAGGGCGAGTCCTTCGGCGTGAAGCCGGTGGAGGTGGAGTACGACGTCTCCGCCGCGGTGGACCGGAGCCGCCAGATCAGCGAGAAGCTCACCGGCGGCATCCAGTTCCTCTTCAAGAAGAACGACGTCGAGCCGGTGATGGGCCACGGCCGGCTCGTGGACGAGCACACCGTGGCGGTGGAGACCGCCGAGGGCGAGACTCGCGAGCTGAGTGCCGCCCACGTGGTGATCGCCACGGGCTCGGAGATGCGGACCTTCCCGGGCTTCGAGTTCGACGGGGAGAAGGTCATCGGGAGCCGCGAGGCCCTGGAGCTGCGCGACCCGCCCGAGCGCATGGTGGTGGTGGGCGGCGGCTACGTGGGCGTCGAGTTCGCCGACGTCTTCGAGGCCTTCGGCGTCGAGGTCACGCTGGTGGAGGCGCTGGAGACCCTGGTCCCCGGCTTCGACCCGGAGCTGGGGGAGGCGCTGGCGAAGTCGTACGAGAAGCGCGGCATCGAGGTGCGGACGGAGACGAAGGTGAAGGAGCTCGACCGCGACGCCGACCCGATGGTGCTGACCGTCGAGACCGGCGACGGCGAGGAGACCCTCGAGACCGACGTGGTGCTGATGGCGGTGGGGCGGGAGCCGGTCCTGGAGGACGTGGGCCTGGAGACGGCCGGCGTCGAGGTGGAGGACGGCTTCGTGAAGGTCGACGAGTACATGCGGGCCTCGGCCGACGGCGTCTACGCCATCGGCGACGTGGCCGGCCAGCCGATGCTGGCCCACGTGGGCTCGCACGAGGGGATCGTGGCCGCCGAGCACATCGCCGGCGAGGATCCCCGGCCGGTGGACTACGACAACGTGCCCAGCGTCGGCTACTGCCACCCCGAGGTGGCCAGCATCGGGCTGTCCGAGGAGCAGGCCGAGGAGCGCGGCCACGAGGTGAAGGTCGGCAAGTACCCGCTCCAGAACCACGGCCGCGCCCTGACCGCGGGCGCGGGCGAAGGCTTCGTGAAGGTGATCTCGGAGACGAAGTACGACGAGGTGCTGGGCGTCCACATGATCGGCCACAACGTGAGCGAGCTGATCGCCGAGGCGGGCCTGGGCCGGATGCTCGAGTCGACGGCCGAGGAGTTCGCCCACCACCCCCACGCCCACCCCAGCATGTCCGAGGCGGTCATGGAGGCGGCGCTGGCCGCCCTGGACCGGGCGATCCACATCTGATGGCCGGCTTCGCCCCGCCCGACCGGGGCGCCGGGGCCGAGCGCCCCGTCCTCCGCCGCGTCCGCCTGCCGGGCCGGACCCCCTACCGCCCGGCGCTGGAGCTGCAGCGCCGGCTGGCCCGGGACCGGATCGAGGGGCGGGCGGAGGGGGACCTGCTGCTACTGGTCGAGCACGAGCCGGTGCTGACCCTGGGCCGCGGGACCGAGCCCGGGCACCTGGTGGCCGACCGCGCCGAGCTGGAGCGCCGGGGCGTCGAGGTGGCGGAGATCGAGCGCGGCGGCGACGTCACCTACCACGGGCCCGGCCAGCTCGTGGGCTATCCCGTCCTGGACCTCCGGCGCCACCGGCAGGACCTCCACTGGTACCTGCGCGCGGTCGAGGAGGCGCTGATCCGGGCGCTGGGCGAGCTGGGCCTGCCCGCCTTCCGGGTGCCCGGGCACACCGGCGTGTGGGCGGGCGAGGAGCGGACGCTGGAGGAGGCGCGGGACGGCGACGCCGCCGGGGCCGACGGCGACCCCGATCCGGCGGCCGCCGCGATCGCCGCGGGCCGGGTCCGGAAGATCGCCTCGATCGGTGTCCACGTCAGCCGCTGGGTGACCTGGCACGGCTTCGCGCTGAACGTGGATGACCGGGCGCTCGAGAACTTCGGCCTCATCGTCCCCTGCGGCATCGAGGGCGTCACCATGACCACCCTCGAGCGGGAGGGGATCGGCGCGGGCCCGGACCGGCTGGACGAGGCGCTCGGCCGCGGCTTCGCCGAAGCCCTCGACGCCCGGGTCCGGGCGGCCGGGCCGGGGGAGGTCGGGATCGGCCTGCCCCTGGACGGGGCCGACGACGGCGGGGGCGAGGGCGGGGTCGGGGCGTCCGATCCCCCGGCGGACGCCGCCGCCGGCGCCCGGGCGGGCGGTCCGGCCGCGGGGGCCCGGCCGTGACCCAGCTCTTCGACGTCCTCGGCCCGCGGATGGTGGGCCCCTCCAGCTCGCACACGGCCGGGGCCTGCCGGCTGGGCTACGTCGTGCAGGCCCTGCTGGGCGGCCCGCCCGACCGGGTGCGGATCGGCCTGCACGGCAGCTTCGCCATGACCGGCGAGGGCCACGGGACCAAGAAGGCCCTGCTGGGCGGCCTGCTGGGCTACCTGCCCGACGACCCGAGCATCCGCGCCAGCGCCGAGGCCGCCGACCGGGCCGGGATGGACTACGAGTTCGAGACGGTGGACCTGGGCGAGGACGTCCATCCCAACTCCGTCCACCTCCGGGCCGAGCGCGAGGGCGAGGAGACCGAGGTGCTGGGCTCCTCGGTGGGCGGCGGCCAGATCCGCGTGTGGCGGATCGACGGCTTCGAGGTGGACCTCTCGGGTGCCCTCCCCACCCTGGTGGTCCAGGCCGACGACGTGCCGGGGACCACGGCGAAGATCACCGGCCTGCTGGCCGACCACGACGTGAACATCGCCACCCTCCGGGTGGACCGCACCGGCCGGGGCGAGCGGGCCCTGATGACCATCGAGACCGACGACGCGGTCCCGGAGGCCATGCTGGAGGAGCTGCGCGGCCAGCCGTGGGCCCACTGGATCCGCTACCTGGAGCGGCTGACGTGAGCGGCCGGGAGGGCTGAGCCGTGTACGACGCCGTGCAGGACTGGTTCGACGAGGCCGAGGCGGAGGGGATCTCCCTGGCCGAGGCCGTCCTCCGGCGCGAGGTCAAGGAGACCGGCTCCTCGCGCGAGGAGGTGCGGGCCCGGATCGCCGACGCGCTGGCGACCATGGACGACGCCGTCCGGGAGGGGCTGGCCTCGGACGAGGAGAGCCCGAGCGGGATGACCGGCGGCCGGGCCCGCCGCCTGGACCGGGAGGGCCCCCGCCTGTTCGGCGAGGGCTTCACCGGCATGCTGGCCCGGGCCATCGCCACCCTGGAGGTGAACGCCCGGATGGGGCTCATCGTGGCCGCGCCCACCGCCGGCGCGGCGGGGGTGGTGCCGGGGGTCCTGCTGACGCTCCGGGAGGAGCGGGGCTGGGACGACGAGCGCCTGGTGGACGGGATGCTGGTGGCCGGCGGCGTCGGCGCGGTGGTGGCCCGCCGGGCCTCGATCTCCGGTGCCGGGGGCGGCTGTCAGGCCGAGACCGGCAGCGCGGCCGCCATGTCCTCGGCCGCGGTCACCTGGCTGGAGGGCGGCGGGCCCGAGCAGGTGGGCCACGCGGTCTCGCTCACCCTCCAGGGCATGCTGGGGCTGATCTGCGACCCGGTGGCGGGGCTGGTGGAGATCCCCTGCGCCTACCGGAACGCCAGCGCCGCCGTCCAGGCGGTGGCCTGCGCCGAGATGGCGCTGGCGGGCCTGGACTTCCCCATCCCGCCCGACGAGGTGATCGACGTGATGGGCGAGGTGGGCGAGAAGATGGACGTCCGCTTCCGCGAGACCGCCATGGGCGGGCTGGCCGCCTCGCCCACCGGCCGGAAGCTGGCCGAGGAGGCCGGCATGGAGGAGCTGGTCCAGCTCCAGCGGAAGGGCGACGACGATCCGGGCGACGACCAGGCCCACTTCGGCCCGAGCTGACGGGACGCGACGAAACGGGACCCGAGCGACGGAGAGGCTGCGAGATGACGACCCTGCTGATCCTGCTGGCCGCCAGCGTGGCCGTCGGCCTGCTGGTGGGCTGGCTGGCCGACATGGAGCCGAAGGAGCTGGCGGCGCAGTGCCTGCTGATGTGCGCCGCCGCCGTCGGGTTCTGGAGCCTGGTGGAGCTGCTCTGAGCTCCGGCCGGGGGTCGGCGCGGAGCTCGCCCCCGGCCCGGGCCCTCGCCCGCGGCGCCCCCTTCTACACGCCCTCGCCTCCCGGCCCCTCGCGGCGGGGATCGCCCGCCGGCCCCTCCCGCCGGACCCCCAGCTCGGAGTCGGGCGTGACGGTCACCTCCTGGCTGGCGGCGGCCAGCTCCACCGCGTCGCCGGCCGCCTCGATCCGGTCCAGCACCTCCCGCCACAGCGTGTCCTTCACCGCCCCGCGCCGGCGGTGCTCCACCGCGTAGCGCACCGTGTAGGTGAGCCAGTTCTCGTCGGCGCTCAGGGCCACCCTTGGCTCGACGTCGGCCTCCTTGAGCAGGTACCGCCGGGTGAGCCGCCGCCAGGTCTCCCGCGCCTCGGGCACGTAGTCGCCCGCCGCCGCCCCCGCGGCCTCCAGCAGCAGCTCCCGGGCCCGGGCCCGGTCGCTCCCGTGGCGGATCGGGACGCGGATCTCGTCCCACAGGAAGGGGAAGTCGCCGGAGTAGTTGTAGACCGGCTCGCGGAGGACGGCGGCGTTGGAGACGCGGACGACGCGGCCGTTGTAGCTGTCGCCGGCCACCCACCCGCCGGTCTCGAACAGGGTGGTCCGGAGGACGCTGACGTCGATCACGTCGCCGGTGACCCCGCCCACCGACACGCGGTGTCCGCTGCGGTAGTAGCCCCCCAGCGACAGGGCGATCCAGCCGGCCACCGCCAGGATCGGCTCCTGGAGCGCGAAGGCCAGGCCCGCGCCGGCTACCCCCAGCGCCACCCCCAGCCCCGTGAAGCGCTGGAGGAGGAGGGAGGCCACGAAGACCGCGCCGATCACCACGCCGGCCACGTTCAGCGCCTTGCGGACGTGGTACCGGGTGCCGGGGTCGTCGATGCGGCGGGCCAGGAAGCGGTGGGCCGCCCGCGTGGCCGCCCACAGCAGGACGAGGCCGAGCAGGGCGACGGCGGCCCGGCGGGCCAGGGGCGAGGTGAGCCACGGGGGCAGGAGGTCGGTCATCGCCGATCCCCCGCCGGCCGGGAGCGCCGCCTCACCGGTCCCAGCGCTCCTCGCGCCGCCGGGCCAGCTCCAGCCGGGCCACCCGCCGCTCCTCGGCGTCGTGGTGGCGGCGGT
>CAZJJO010000057.1:2294-13136 GCA_964546375.1 uncultured Gemmatimonadota bacterium | reverse complement strand
GGTTGCGGACCTCGCAGCCGTCCTCGCCGTGGACGACCAGCAGGTGGCGCTTCGGCGCCTTCGGGACCCGGAGGTCGCACAGCTCACCGGTGCCGACCAGCACGGCCGGCGCCTCGTCGAGGAAGTGGCGGCCGCTCTCGCCGCCCGATCGCCAGCGGAGGTGGGCCCGGCGTTCCTGCTCCGAGCCCTCCATCATCTCCTCCATCTCCTCGGAGTCGATGTACATCGTGCCGCCCGTGTCGGGCGCCATCGCGCCCTCCGAGCGGCCGGCCGAGGGCGACGCCTCGCCGGCCACCTCACGGCCGAAGACGATCGCGAACTTCCCGATGCCGATCTCGTCGCCCTCCGCCAGCGGGCGGGGCGCGTCGATCTCCTCGCCGCCGACGAACGTCCCGTTGGAGGAGTCGAGGTCCTCGACCACCCAGCCGCCCTCTTCGCGCCGGATCTCGGCGTGGCGCCGGGAGACCGAGGCGTTGTCGATCACGACGTCGGCCTCCGGGTCCCGCCCGACGCGGACGCGGTCCCGGTCGAGGTCGTGGACCTGCAGCGTCTTGCGGCCGAGGAGCAGCGTCATCTTCGGCATCGCGCGCCTCCCGTCTCCGGAGCGCCCGTTCGGGGACCCCGTGGTCGGATCGGGCCCGGCGTCCCTGGCTCGCGGATAACGTGCGCCGGGTCGGGAACCCTGTCCAGAAGCGTCCCGTACAGGAACCCGCGGCGCCCGAGGCTTACCCCGCCGCGAGGCGCCGTGTATGGTTAGCCCCCCGCCGGGGTGGCGGAACTGGCAGACGCAGGGGACTTAAAATCCCCCGGGGCGTAGCCCCTTGCGGGTTCGACTCCCGCCCCCGGCATTTCGTGCCCCGCGCCCCCCCGCCTCAGCCGTCCTCCGGCTCCCAGGTCGGGTTCTCCGCCAGCAGCCGCCCGAAGGCCTCGGCCGGCCGCGGCGTGGCGAAGTGGTAGCCCTGGCCGTAGTCGTAGCCCAGCTCGCGCAGGCGCCGGAGCTGGCCGGCGGTCTCGACGCCCTCGGCGACCAGCGTGATGCCCAGCCGGTGGGCGATGTGGGCGGTCGCCTCGACGATGGCCTCGTCGCGCTCGTCCTCGCCGATGCCGGAGATGAACAGCCGGTCCACCTTCATGATGTCCACCTCCAGGTGGGTCAGGTACTCCAGCGAGGCGTAGCCCGTCCCCAGGTCGTCGACCGCCACCCGGAGGCCGTGCTCGCGCAGGTCCTGGATCGCCTCGCGGTTGCCGATGGCGACGCTCTCGGTGATCTCGAGGATCACCCGGTCGGGCGAGATCCCGCCCTCGGCCAGCGCCTCCTTGATCCGGTCGACGGCGTCGAGCTCCCGGAGCTGGCGGGCCGACACGTTGATCCCGAGATGGAGCCCGTCGTCGGGGGCGCCCGGCGTCGACCACCGCTCGGTGTCGCGGGCCGCGGTGCGGATCACCCATTCGCCCAGGGGGACGATGAGGCCCGTCTCCTCGGCCAGCGGGATGAACTCGGCCGGCGAGAGCAGTCCCCGGCGGGGATGCTCCCAGCGCACCAGCGCCTCGCTGCCCACGACGGCGCCGGAGGCCAGGTTCACCACCGGCTGGTAGTGGAGCACGAGCTGGCCCTCCTCGACGGCCGTCCGCAGCTCGTTCTCCCGGTGCAGGCGCCGGCCGGCCTCGGCGTCGACGTCGGGGTCGAAGAGGTGATAGGTCGATCCCTGCTCGTCCTTGGCCCGGTACATGGCGATGTCGGAGAACCGGATCAGCTCGTCGGGATGGAGCCGCTCGGCCGAGCTCAGGGCGATGCCGACGCTCGTCGCCTGGTGGACCTCGTCGTCGGCCACCCGGAACGGCCGCTCGAACTCGGCCACGAGCCGCCGTGCCGCCTCCTCCGCCTCGGCCCGCCCCTCGACCCGCTCGACGATCACCCCGAACTCGTCGCCGCCCAGCCGGGCCACGGTGTCCTCGTCACGGAAGCAGCGGCGCAGGCGGCCGGCCGCCTGCTGGAGGAGCACGTCGCCGGCCGGGTGGCCCAGGGTGTCGTTGACGACCTTGAAGCGGTCCAGGTCGGCGAAGAGCACGGCCACCCGCCCGCCCCGGCGGTCGGCCGCCTCGAGGGCGTGGCCGAGGCGGTCGCGGAAGAGGGTGCGGTTGGCCAGCCCGGTCAGCTCGTCCCGGAGCGCCCGCCGCTCGAGCTCCCGCTCGTGCTCCCGCTTCTCGGTGACGTCCTGGGTGACGGTCAGCAGGTGCTCGTCGCCGTCGATCTCGAGGGCCCGGGCGTGGATCCGGACCTCGATCAGGCCTCCGTCCTTCCGCCGCAGCCGCGCGTCGATCCCGTCGCCCGTCCCGCGCCGGCGCACCTGTTCGACCAGCCGACGGCGGTCGCCGTCCTCGACCCACAGGTCCATGGCCAGGGCCCGACGGCCGAGCAGCTCGGAGCGGGTGTAGCCGGTCAGCTCCTGGAAGCCCCGGTTCACCTCGAGGAACTGGCTCCCGTCCAGCGTCGAGAGGGAGATGCCCAGGGGCGCGGCCTCGAAGAGGGTCTCGTACTTCTCCTCGGTCCGGGCCAGGGCCTCCTCGGCCCGCCTGCGCTCGGTGATGTCGCGGGAGATCCCGATCGTGCCGAGCACCTCGTCGCCGGCCCGCAGCGGCGCCTTGTGGGTGTCGTAGACCCGGTTCCGGCCGTCCGGGGCCGGGGCCGCCTCGCTCCGGGTCAGCGTGCGGCCGGTCTCCATCACACGCACGTCGTCCCGGCGGAACTGCCGTGCCGTCTCCGGATCGAACAGCTCGTCGTCGGTGCGGCCGACGATCTCCTCCACGTCCCGGCCGATCCGGCGGGCTCCGGCGCGGTTGATCAGCAGGTAGCGGCCGTGGCGGTCCTTGACGAAGATCGAGTCGTCGGTGCCCTCGACCACCGACGACAGCAGCTCCTCGGCCTCCTCCAGCTCCCGCGTCGCCTCGGCCCACCGGAGGCGCTCCCAGCGGACCAGGCCGAAGATGAGGGCGGCGCTGCCCGCCACGAAGAGCCCGCCCTTGACCATCTGGACCCAGAAGATCTCCAGGACGTCGCCCACCAGCCAGGCGGCGGCGTAGTCGCTGACGAAGATCCAGACCACGCCGAAGGCCAGGTAGAGGCCGGCCACGCGCAGGGCGGAGAGCTCGGGCTCCGAGGGGTCGTCGGCCATGGCGGCGACCTCCTGCGCCGCGGGACGGGGGTGGACGGGCTGGCCCTCCTTACCCGTCTCGGGCGTCATCGGTGCCCACCGTCCCCGGACCGGACGAGCGGTTGCCCCGGCGCCGGGGCTCGCATCCCTTCCCCCGACGGCCTCGAGGGGCCGGCCGGCCGCGGGCGTGGCCGGCGGGACGGGACGCGCGGCGAGGGAGACGAGGATGGAGATCGCCTTCTGGTGCCTGGTGGCCGCGGTCGGCACCGGCGTCACCTGGTACGGCAGCGGCCTGCTGGAGGGGGCCAGCGAGCGGCTGGCCGTCTACCACGGGCTCCCGCCCATCGTGCAGGGCAGCATGGTGGCGGCGGTGGGGTCGAGCTTTCCCGAGCTCTCCAGCGCCGTGCTGGCCACCCTGGTGCACGGCGACTTCGAGCTGGGCGTGGCGGCCATCGCCGGCTCGGCGATCTTCAACATCACGGTGATCCCGGCCATCGCGGCCTACCTCTCGGCCGATCCGCTCTCCACCAACCGGGACCTGGTCTACAAGGAAGCCCAGTTCTACATGGTCTCGGTGGCCCTGCTGCTGCTGGTCTTCTCGCTGGCGGTGATCTACGAGCCGGTGCCGGGCATGGCCGGCCTGGAGGGGCGCTTCACCCGCGGCCTGGCCCTGATCCCGCTGCTGGCCTACGGGCTCTACGTCTTCATGCAGTGGCAGGACACGATGGACTACGAGCCGGAGGTCGACCCGGGGGAGGTGCGGCCGGCGAAGCAGTGGGCGCTGCTGATCCTCAGCCTGGTCGTGGTGCTGGCCGGCGTCGAGGGGATCGTCCGGGCCGCCGTCCGGATGGGGGAGCTGATGGGGACCCCGTCCACGCTCTGGGGCATCACCGTGGTCGCCGCGGGGACCAGCCTGCCCGACGCCTTCTACAGCGTCCAGGCGGTCCGCAAGGGCAACGCGGTCAGCTCGATGGCCAACGTGCTGGGGAGCAACGTCTTCGACCTGCTGGTGGCCGTCCCGGCCGGGGTCCTGATCGGCGGCGCGGTGGTGATCGACTTCTCGGCGGCGGTGCCCGTCTTCGCCGGCCTCACCCTGATCACCGTGGTGCTGTTCACCTTCATGCGCACCCGGCTGGTGCTGGCCCGGTGGGAGGGGAGCGTGCTGCTGGCGCTCTACGTGGCCTTCCTCGTCTGGATGTTCAGCGGCGCGGTCGTCTGAAGCGGCGAGGCCCCGGCGGCGGGCCGGGGAGGAGCGGGGGATCGCGGGGCGGGGGCGGCCCGCTCCGTCGCGGGCCCGGCCCTACTCCGGCCGGGCCGCGCGGTCGACCCGCTCCAGGAACGCCCCGGTCGGGGCCAGCCCGTCGACCACCGCCTCGGCCGCGCCCAGGTCGTGGTCGGCGTTGAAGGCGTGGCGGACCGCCACCACGGGCAGGCCCGCCCCGGCGGCCGAGGCGACGCCCGCTTCGGTGTCCTCGACGGCCACGGCGGGCGGAGCGGACGCCCCGTCCGACGCCTCCGCCCGCCGGGAGCTCGCCGCGCCCGGGGCCAGCGCCGCCCGCGCCCGGCGGTAGGGCTCCGGGTCGGGCTTCTCGGCCCCGACGTCGGCGGCGGTGATCACCGCCTCGAAGCGGTCCGTCCAGCCCAGCCGCCGGCGTACGATCTCCACCATCCAGGGGTCGCTGGAGGTGACCAGCGCCAGCCGGCGTCCCCGGCGCCGGGCGGCGTCCAGGGCCGCCTCCGCCCCCTCGGCGGGGGCGAGCTCCTGCTCCAGGAGCTCCCGATAGGCCTCCCGGAAGCGCGCCTCGTAGGCCTCGATCGCCTCCGGTCCGGCCGTAAGCCCCGAGGACGACAGGAAGAGCTCGATCACCTCGTCGTGGGGGCGGCCCATCCCCCGCCGGTAGAGCGCCCGGTCCAGCCGCCCGCCGCGGTCCTCCACCGCCGCCCGGTGCGCCCGGAGCTTGAGGCGCTCGGTGTCCACAAGGACGCCGTCGAGGTCGAAGACGATGTCGGCGGGCATGGCGGCCAAAGGGGGCGGCCGACGGGCCCGACCGCAACCGTCCGGGGGGGGGCGGTCCCCGGGACGGCGGCGGGACACGGGGGGTGTCCACCGGGGCGACCCGGGGGGTGCGCGCCGACCCGACCCGCCGCGGGCCCGCGCCGCAGGCAGGAACCTTGCCCCTCCGGGACCGGGGAGAAGGCGCACGCAGTCGCATCCCCTCCGGAGACGAGGAGACGCACCATGGAAGAGGTCGAGCTGGCCGGGGAGTCCGTTCCCGTCGTCGAGGCCCACGGGGCCCGCGTCCCCGCCCTCGGGTTCGGGACCTGGGAGCTGGAGGGGGAGGTCGCCGAGGAGATGACGGAGGCGGCCCTGGAGATGGGCTACCGACACGTCGACACCGCCCAGGCCTACGGGAACGAGCACCGGGTCGGGCGTGCGCTGGAGCGGGCGTCCGTGCCCCGGCACGAGGTGTTCCTGACCACCAAGATCTGGCCCGATGGCTTCGGGCCCGACCAGTTCCACGACGCGGTGGAGGAGCGGCTCGATCTGCTCGGCGTCGACCGGGTGGACCTGCTCCTGCTCCACTGGCCGGTGTTCGAGGGCACCAGCCTGGTGCGGACCATGCGCCTGCTGGACGAGGCCCGCGAGGCGGGCAAGACCCGGCACATCGGCGTGAGCAACTTCACCACCGACCTGCTGGCCCGGGCCCGGGCGGCGGCCGAGTCGCCCCTGGTCACCAACCAGGTCGAGTATCACCCCTTCCTGGACCAGGCGGCCGTGCTCGAGACGGTGCGGGGCGCGGAGATGTGCCTCACGGCCTACTCGCCGCTGGCCCACGGCGAGGCCGTCGGCCACCCCGTGCTGGAGGAGATCGGCGCCCGCCACGGGGTGGGCGCCCCGGCGGTGGCGATCCGGTGGCTGATCCAGCAGGAGGGGGTGGCGGCCCTGCCGCGGACCTCGGATCCGGAGCACGCACGGGCCAACCTGCGGGCGCTGGAGATCGAGCTGTCGGCCGAGGAGACGGCCGAGATCTCGGCGCTGGCCCGGCCCGACGGACGGGTGATCGACCCGGCGCCGCTGGCGCCCGACTGGGACTGAGGCGGCGGCGGACGGCATGGATCTGGCGCCCGATACGGCCGGGCGCCCCCCGCACCCTCGACCCGAGAGCGCTGCACCGAGCGGACCGGAGGTCCACCATGCGGATCCTGGACGCCGACGCCCTCGCGGGACGGATCGAAGGGCTCGTCCACCTGGACACCCAGCGGGCCGACACCGGCCTGGACCTGACCGTCGACCGGGTGGCCCGGATCACCGGCCCCGGAGCGCTGGACTTCGGGGGCGGCGAGTTCGAGGCCGCCGACCGGGAGGCCGTCGAGCCCGAGCGGGCCGCGCCGGAGGACGACTACGGCTGGTGGGAGCTGGCGCCCGGCAGCTACGTGGTGGGCTACAACGAGTCCCCCGACCTCGCCGGCGGGCGCGTCGGCCTGGTCCACGCCCTGCCGCGCCTCCAGCGCGCCGGCGCCTCCCATCCCGCCTTCGTGCTGGACGGCGACGGGGGGGCGGCGCCGGAGGCCCTCCTCACTGTGGGAGCGGGTGGATGCCGGGTGAAGGAGAACGCCCGGATCTCGCGCCTGCTGGTCCTGGACGAGAGCTGAGGGGAGGGGGCGACGCCGGCGATGCCGCGCTTCAAGGTGATCTTCCGGGACCGGAGCATGGAGGTCCGCCGCGCCGCCCGCGTCGAGACGGCCGGCGACCGGGTGCGCCTGCTGGACGAGGGCGGGGAGGAGGTGGCCGCCTGGGACGCCGACGAGGTGCGCTCGATCCAGGAGGTCGAGGAGCCCGACGACCGCGCCGAGCCCCGCTGGTCGAGCTGACGCCGGCCGGAGGCGCGTCCCCGTGGTCCTGCTGAAGGCCCAGCGGCTCCAGCGGCTGGCCGAGAAGCTCGGCCGGATCGAGAGCCGGCTGGCGGGGGCGAGCGGCGAGCTCGAGGGGGCCGAGGAGGAGCTGGAGGAGGCGGCCGCCCGCACCGGCGTCGAGCTGGAGGCGGTCCGCCGGCTCGACGGGGCCACCCTGGTCCGCGCGCTCTCGCCGGGCGGCCGCCCCGACCCGGGCCGCTACTGGACGGTGGCCGAGATCCTCTACCTGGACGCGCTCCGGGCCGAGGCCGAGGGCGACGCCGGGACGGCGGGCCGGCGGCTCCGGAAGGCGCGGCGCCTCTTCGAGCGGGCCCGCGGCGCGGCCGGGCTGGACCTGCCCGAGGGGGCGGCGCCGCCGGAGGAGCGGATCCGGGCCGTCGAGGACCGGCTGGACGAGGCGGGCTGATCCGGCGGGCCCGGGCCCTGCGACCGGGCCGGGGACGTCGGCCGGCGGGGAACTTGCCGACCGAGGCGTCGGCCGGCGATGGACTTTCCCCCGGCCGGGCGGGATAATGGGAGAGGAGATACGCGTGTCCGAGGGGGAGCCCGGTGACTGGAGCCCGGTGACTGAATCTGACGTCGCGTCCGTCCTGGAGGACCCCGAGCGCCTCCGAGCCATGGACGAGGCGGGGATCCTCGACCCCGTGCCGGAGGAGGCGTTCGACCGGATCACCCGCATCTCCAAGCGGGTGCTCGACGTGCCGGTAGCCCTCATCAACCTGCTGGACGCGGACCGACAGGTCTACAAGAGCTGCGTCGGGCTCCCCGACCGGCTGGAGGTCCGGCGCGAGGACCCGCTGGAGCGCTCCTACTGCAAGTACGTGGTGGCCTCGGGCGAGCCGCTGGTGGCCGAGGACGCCCGCGAGCATCCCCTCCTACGGGACAGCCCCGCCATCGAGGAGCTGGACGCCATCGCCTACCTGGGCGTCCCGCTGACCACCCGCGACGGTCACGTGCTCGGCACCCACTGCGTCGTCGACCACGAGCCCCGCGCCTGGACCGACGAGGAGGTCGAGCTCGTGCGGGACCTCGCGCGGGCGGCCTCCACGGAGATCGACCTGCGGCGGGACCGGGCCCGCCTGGAGCGTCTCCGCGACCACCTGGACGAGCAGGTCCGGGAGCGGACCGCCGCGCTGCGCCGGAGCGAGCGGCGCCTGAAGGAGGCCCAGCGGATCGCCCGGGTGGGCAACTGGGAGTGGTATCCCGACCGCGGCGAGGTCCACTGGTCGGACGAGAAGTTCCGGATCCTCGGCTACGAGCCGGGCGAGGTGGAGCCCAGCTACCGGGCCTTCCGCCGGCGGGTCCATCCCGAGGACCGGGACGAGCTGGACCGCGAGGCGGAGAAGGTCCGGGCCGGCGGCGACAGCTTCGAGGGCCGCTTCCGTCTGCTGCTCCCCGACGGCGAGGTCCGGTGGGTCCACGAGTGGGCCCGGATCGAGAAGGCGGAGGGGGAGCGGGCGCGGCGGCTGGCCGGCGTGACCCAGGACGTCACCCGCCGGCTGCGGGCCGAGCAGCGGCTGGAGGCGAGCGAGCGCCGGTACCGGGAGCTGTTCGAGCACCACGTCGTGGGCGTCTTCCGGTCCAGCCCCGGGGGCCGCCTGCTGGAGGTCAACCAGGCGCTGGCCGAGATCCTGGGCTACGACTCGTCCGACGAGCTGGAGGGGCGGGACGCCCGCGAGCTCTTCCCGTCCGAGGAGGACCGCGAGGTCTACCTGGAGCGGCTCCGTAGCGAAGGGAAGGTGGTCAACGAGCGGTTCCGCCTCCAGCGCCGGGACGGCACGCCGATCTGGGTGCTGGAGAACTCCCTGCTCACCGAGGACCCGGCCAGCGGGGACGCCACGATCCAGGGGACGCTGGTCGACGTCACCGAGCGCAAGCGGCTGGAGGACCAGCTCCGCCACCAGGCCCTCCACGATCCGCTGACCGGCCTGGCGAACCGGACCCTGCTCTCCGACCGGGTGCGCCAGGGGCTGGCCCGCGCCCGGCGGCGGGAGAACTGCCTGGGCCTGCTGATGCTCGACGTGGACCGGTTCAAGCGGATCAACGACAACCTCGGCCACACCGCCGGCGACCGGGTCCTCGAGACCATCGCCGAGCGGCTGCGGCAGACCGCCCGGGAGGCGGACACCGTGGCCCGCTGGGGCGGCGACGAGTTCGTCTTCGTCCTCCCCGACCTGGAGGATCCCGCCGAGGCCGACCCGGTGATCGAGCGGATCCGGGCGGTGGCCGGGCGGCCGATCCGGGCGGCCGGGGAGGCGCTGCGCCTGAACCTGAGCGTCGGCGCGGTGGTCCACGGCGTCGACCATCCCGCCGCGGTCCGGGCCGAGGACGCCGAGGAGCTGATCCGGCTCGGGACCCTGGCGCTCCACCGGGCCAAGGAGCGGTCGGCCGAAGGCGTCTACCGCCTCGGGCCCGGCGAGGAGCGGAAGGGCACCGGGCAGATCCACCTGGAGCAGGAGCTTCGGCGCGGGCTCGAGGAGGGACGGGTCGTCCCCTACTTCCAGCCCATCGTCCGGCTCGAGGACGGCGAGCCGGTGGGCTTCGAGGCCCTGGCCCGCTGGCGGCACCCCGACCGCGGGATCGTGCCGCCGGCCGAGTTCGTCGAGGTGGCCCGCCAGGAGGGGCTGATCCACGAGCTGGGGGCGGCGATCCTGCGGCAGGGGGTGGCCGAGGCGGGCGAGTGGCTGGACCGGATGGGCAACGGCAACGGGGCCGGGAACGGTACGGCACCCATGGTCAGCTTCAACCTGGCGGGCGAGCAGCTCGAGGACCCCGACTTCCCCCGGAGCCTGGCCGACGAGCTCTCGGAGGCCGGCCTGGCCCCCGGGCGGGTGGCGCTCGAGGTGACCGAGACCTCCCTGATGCGCTCCCCCGACCGGGTCACGGAGCTGCAGGAGCTGGGCGTGCGGGTCTACATCGACGACTTCGGGACCGGCTACTCCACCTTCGCCTACCTGCGCGACCTCGACTCCGACGGGCTCAAGATCGACATGGGGTTCGTCCAGGGGATCACCGGACCCGACTCGGACGTCGAGGCCCTGCTCGAGGCCATGGTTACGCTGGGCCGGGAGCTGGGCCTGGACGTGGTGGCCGAGGGGGTGGAGACCGACCCCCAGCGGCAGCGGCTCCGGGACCTGGGCTGCGAGCGGGCCCAGGGCTTCCACTTCGCCCGCCCGATGCCAGCGGACGCCTGCGGGGAGTGGATCCGGGCCCGGACCGGCTGAGGCCGGCCGGAGGATCCGGTCGCCGGCGGCGGGCGCCGCCGGGAGCGGCGAAGGGCGGTGCTGAGCGGGCCCGGCCGCCGGTCGGGCGTCAGCCCTCCCGGTCCCCCGCCGTGATGGAGAGCAGCAGGGCGGTGTCCTCCAGGGCCCGGATGTCCTCGGCGTGGCCGGGCCCGAAGAAGAGCAGCTCACCGGCCGCCAGCTCCCGCTCCTCGCCCCCCACCCGATACTGGAGACGCCCCTCCAGCACCTGGAGGGTCATGGGCGAGACCGCGTGGTGGGTCTCCACCTCGGCCTCCTCCTCCAGCACGGTCATCGTCAGCCGCAGGTCGCCCTCCTTCACCAGCGTGCGACCGAGCCGGCCGTTGCGGCGATACTGGGGGTCCGACCGGAGTTCGGCGACCTGCTCGGCCAGCTCGAACGTGAGGTGCGAGCCGGTGAGCGCGCGCTCGAGCGACGACACGGGGGCCTCCTCTGCGATCGGTGACGGATGGCGTCCCGAGGATAGCGGACGCCGGCGCCCGGCGCGAGGGCTCGGCCCGACCGCCCGGCCG
>CAZJJO010000057.1:0-2194 GCA_964546375.1 uncultured Gemmatimonadota bacterium | reverse complement strand
CCGGCCGGCGACCGGCGCTCGTCACCGCATCCGAACCGTGCCCGGGAGAGGGGGATCCCATGCTCCGCCCCGCGCTCGCCGCCGTCCTGCTCGCCGCTCCGCTCCTGCTGGCCGCCTGCGCGGAGACGCCCGACGCCGGGGCGGAGGGCGACGCGGCCGCCGACACGGCCGCCGGGGCCCCGGCGCCCCACGTCGAGGCGGCCGATCCCGTCGCCGCCGGCGCCTACCTGGTCCGGGTCGCCGGGTGCAACGACTGCCACACCGCCGGCTACCTCCGCGAGCACGGCCAGGTGCCGCGCTCCGAGTGGCTGACCGGCTCCCGGGTGGGCTTCCGGGGGCCGTGGGGCACCACCTACGCGAGCAACCTGCGACGCACCGTCCGGCGGGTCTCGGAGGACGAGTGGGTGGAGATGCTGGCCACCCGGGACCGGAAGCCGCCGATGCCGTGGTTCAACGTCCACGCCCTGAGCGAGCGGGACGCCCGGGCCATGTACCGCTTCATCCGCGGGCTGGGCGAGCCGGGCGACTCGGTGCCCGCGGCCCTGCCGCCCGGCGAGGATCCAGAGACGCCCTTCTACGAGTTCGTCCCGCAGCGTCCGGACGGGTCCTGATCGACCCCGGGTCCGGGCGGACGGGGGAGACCTCGTTCGTGCCCGCCCGTACCGGGTCCTGATCTCCGGCGGCGCCGGCGGTGCCGTTGACAACCGCCCCCCGCCACGCTACGATCCGCTGGTCTGAACGAGCGTCGCGTGCCGGACGCCGACCGACGATCCCGCCCCCTCTTCCAGGGGGAACGAGGGATCGGACGCGGCGGACCGAGGGCCCGGCGCACCCCCCTTCGCCGGGGTCCGGCCCCGGCTCTCCCGGGACCCGGAGGACCACCATGGAGCGCTTCCCCCTCGCGGCCCTGTCGGCCGTCCTCGTGATGACCTTCGCCGCGGCTCCGGCCCCGGCCGAGGCGCAGTTCTGGGAGAAGGTGAAGGACGCGGCCGGAGAGGCGGTCGAGGACGAGACGGCGGACCAGGTCGACCGTCTGATGCGCGAGGCGGTCCGGTGCACGTTCGACAACCTGGAGTGCATCGAGGCGGCGGAGCGTGACGGCGAGCCGGTCGTCCTGACCGAGCGCGACGGCACGGTCCTCACCGACGAGGAGGGCGTCCCCCTCACCGACCGCGACCAGCTCCCCGCCGAGAAGCGGTCCGCCGGGGGCCCGCCCACCGGGCCGGTCGGCGACAACTACGACTTCGAGGCGGGCAGCCGGACGATCTTCACGGAGGACTTCTCGGCGGACAACGTCGGCGACTTCCCCCGCCGGCTGGAGTTCCTCAAGGGCAACATGGAGGTCGTCGACTGGGACGGCCGGCGCTGGCTCCGGGCCCGCAGCTCGAGCGCCTTCGCCGTGGCCCTGGGCGAGCAGCTCCCCGACCGGTTCACCATCGAGTTCGACGTCCACTTCGTCGGCGGCGGGGGCAACGGCGTCACCATCCTCACCACCGAGGGCCGCCGCTCCGCCCACTACCACGAGCACAACTACTTCCGGATCGGCCACCGCCACCAGACGGGCGTGGCCGCGGGCGGGCGGGCCGACGGCGCCCCGTCCTCCCTGGCCGCGAGCGAGGCCATGCACGGCGCCACCGCCACCGCGCGGATCATGGTGGACGGCGACTACGCCAAGGTCTACGTGAACCGGGCGCGGGTCGGCAACGTGCCCAACGCGGACCTGCCGCGGTCGGAGCGGCTGTGGTTCTTCGTCCCCGGCAGCGACGAGTCGCCGACCTTCATCACGAACCTGCGGGTCGCCGCCGGCGGCAAGGACCTGTACGAGGCCCTCTCCGCCGAGGGCCGGGTCGCCGTCCAGGACATCCTCTTCGACACGAACTCGGCGGAGATCCAGCCCGCCTCGGCCGACGTCCTGGCGGAGATCGCCGGGATGCTGGAGGAGCGGCCCGGCCTGAAGCTGCTGGTCGAGGGCCACACCGACGACCAGGGCGGCTTCCAGCACAACATGGAGCTCTCCGGCGAGCGGGCGGCCGCGGTCAAGGCGTACCTGGTCGAGCGGCACGGCGTCGCCCCGGACCGGCTCGAGACCATCGGCCTGGGGCCGACCCAGCCGGTGGCCTCCAACGACGCCGAGGACGGCCGGGCCGAGAACCGCCGGGTGGAGCTGGTCCGGATCGACGGCGACTGAGCCCGG
>CAZJJO010000056.1:0-13400 GCA_964546375.1 uncultured Gemmatimonadota bacterium | reverse complement strand
CCTCCCCGCGGGCGGCGCCGCGGCCGTCCGTCGACCTCAGAGGCGGATCATCCGCACCAGCTCCCGCAGCGCCTCCAGGCTGTGGCCCGGCGCGAACGCGTCCACGTGGGGCAGGGCGGCCTTCATCCCCCGGGCCTCCGGCTCGTAGCCCTCGGTCGCCAGCAGGGGGTTGAGCCAGATCACCCGCCGCGCCCGCCGCCGGATCCCGCGCATGGCGTGCTCCAGCCGGTCGACGTCGCCCCGGTCCAGGCCGTCGCTCATGATCACCACCACCGTCTTCCGGCCCAGCAGGGCCCGACCGTGCTCCTCCAGGAAGCGGTCCAGGCTCTCGCCGATCCGGGTCCCGCCCGACCAGTCGGGGACCCGTCGGGACAGCTCCTCCAGCACGCGGTCGGGACGGGCGCCCCGGAGATGGCCCGTGAGCCGGGTGAGCCGGGTGGCGAAGACGAAGCTCTCGACGTCCGTCCCCCGGCCGGCGGCCAGCAGGAAGCGCAGGAGGAAGCGGCTGTAGCGCTCCATCGAGCCGCTGACGTCGCAGAGCAGGACGATTCGGGGCCGCTCGATCCGCCGTCGGCGGCGGGCGGGCCGCACCACCTCGCCGTCGTGGCGCACCGCCTGGCGCAGGCTCCGCCGGAGGTCGACCCGGCCGCCGCGCCGGGCCGGGCGGAGGCGGCGCCCCTTCCGGGTGGCCAGCTTCAGGGCCAGCCGGTCCAGCACCGCGGCCATCCGCCGCATCTCGCCGCGGTCCAGGGCGGCGAAGGAGCGCTCGGCGAGCGCCTCGCCGGGGCTGAAGCGGGCGCGGGCCAGCTCCGGCGACGTCTCCCCCTCGTCGGCGTCGTCGGCCCCGCCCGCCCGGGCGCCCCGCCGCAGGCGGGCCAGCAGGGGCTCGGCCGCCGGGTCCCCGTCCCGCCGGCCGCCCCGTCCGCGGTCGGGGTCGCCCCCCTCCGCCGGCTCCCGGCCCTCCGCCTCCCGCCCGCGCTGCTCCTGGCCCCAGGCCCGCCAGAAGCAGCGGTCGAAGGCGGGGAAGTGGGCGGCGTCGGAGGTGAAGACCGAGCGGAGGCCGAAGTAGGCGTCCAGGGGGTCGCCCAGGTCCAGCCGCTCCAGGGCGGCCCGGGCGGTGAGGGTCTCCTCGACGGTGCAGGGAACGCCCGCCTCGCGGAGCTCCCGGGCCAGCCCCACGGTCCAGGCGTCGGGGTCGGCCCGGGCACCGGCCCCCGGGGCCGCGGGGCCGTCGTCGGTCACGCCCCCCCGGCGGCGAGCGCGCCGTCCCCGGCGACGGCCTCCTCCACCAGGGCGTCGAGCCCGTCCTCCCGGAGCCGCTCCAGGTCGTGCCGGTCCTTGAGCAGGCAGCCCAGCGTCGCCCGGACGGTCTCCGGGTCCAGCGACTCGACGCCCAGCTCCCGCATCGCCCGGGCCCAGTCGAGCGTCTCGGCGATGCCCGGGGTCTTGTAGAGCTTCTCGTCCCGCAGCCGGTGGACCACGCGGACCACCTGCTCGCCCAGCCGGTCGGCCAGCTCGGGCATCCGGGTCCGGAGGATCTCCAGCTCCTTCTCGAAGTCGGGATGGTCGATCCAGAGGTAGAGGCACCGCCGGCGCAGGGCGTCGCTCAGCTCGCGCGTCCCGTTGGAGGTGAGGACGACCCGGGGCCGCTCGTCGGCCTCCACCGTGCCCAGCTCGGGGATGGTGACCTGGAAGTCCGACAGGACCTCCAGCAGGAAGGCCTCGAACTCCTCGTCGGCCCGGTCGATCTCGTCGATGAGCAGGACCGGGCGCTCGGGGCGGGTGATGGCCCGGAGCAGCGGGCGCTCCAGCAGGTACTCGCGGTCGAAGACGGTGGCGGCGACCTCGTCGTCCGCCCCCTCGCGCTCCTCGGCCATCCGGATGCGGAGGAGCTGCTTCTGGTAGTTCCACTCGTAGAGGGCGGTGTGGACGTCGAGCCCCTCGTAGCACTGGAGCCGGATCAGCTCGGCGTCCAGCACCCGGGCCAGGACCTTGGCGATCTCGGTCTTGCCCACCCCGGCGTCGCCCTCCACCAGCAGGGGCTTCTCCATGGCGCCCGCCAGGTGGACGGAGGTGGCGATCGCCCGGTCGGCGACATAGCCCTCCCGGGCCATGGCCTCGATCAGCGCCTCGACGTCCGTCCGCATCGTCGGGGGCGGGGTCAGGCGGAGCCGTCGGCGGCCAGGAACCGCTCCGGGTCGGCCTCGAAGCGGGCCCGGCAGCCGGGACAGCAGAAGCGGTAGACGACGCCGCCGTGCTCGACGGAGGGGGCGTCCTCGTCGACGACGGTCATCCCGCAGACCGGATCCACCGACCCGCCGTCCGGGGCCTCCTCCGGATCCCGGGCGCCGTCCCCTCCGCCCGCGGCCGCGTCCCCGGCGGACACGTCCGCCGCGCCGGCGTCCGGGGCCTCCTCCGGGTCCGCCGCCTCGCCGCCCGCCGGCCGCCGGCGCTCCACCAGCTCGGCCAGGATCGTCACCGCGATCTCGCCGGGCTCCCGGGCGCCCAGGTCCAGGCCGGCGGGGCTCACCAGCCGGTCGCCGGGGTCGGCGCCGGTGGCCGCCACCGTCTCCCGGACCGCCGCCGCCCGCTTCGGGCTGGCCACCAGACCCACGTAGCCCGCCCCGGCGTCCAGCGCCCGCCGGACGGCGTCCTCGTCCCACTCGCCCATGGTGGCCACCACGGCGCACAGGTCGGTGGCCTCCCCGCCGGCGTCCCCCGCGCCCCGGGGATCGCCGTCGCGGGGCAGGACCTCGGCGCCGGACCAGTCGCCGGCGTCGGATCCGGCCAGGGCCCGGACCCGCCAGCCGGCGGCCGGGGCCATGGCGGCCAGGGCCCGGTTCACGGGCGAGTCGCCGTAGAGGGCCAGGACGGGCGCCGGGAGCCGGGGCTCGACGAAGACTTCCACCGTGCCTCCGCTGTGGCAGGTCATCGGATGGACGACGGCGCCGGGCCGGTCCGCCTCGCCGTCGGGGGTGAAGACCACCAGCCGCGGTTCGCCGTCGTCCAGCGCCCGGGCGGCCTCCCGGCGGATCGTGGGCTCGATGCAGCTCCCGCCGAGCCAGCCGTGGAAGCTCCCGTCGGCCTCGACCAGGGCCCGGGCGCCGGGGCGGGCCGAGGCGGGGGCCCGTCGGGCCACCACCGAGGCCAGCGCGAAGGGGACGCCCTCGTCGGTCAACCGGGCCGCCCGGTGCAGGATCTCGTCGCTCATGGCGTGCAGGGATACCCCGCCGCGGGCCCGGGGATCGGACCCCGGCGCGGCGGTCCGTCGGCCCGGGCGGGCGCCGGGCCGGCGGACCCGGCCGTCAGCCCTCGACCCCGCCGTCCCGGAGCGCCTTCCACACCTTGTCCGAGGTGATCGGCATGTCGATGTGGCGGACGCCCAGCGGCGACAGGGCGTCGACGACGGCGTTCACGAACGCGGCCGGCGAGCCCACGTTGGGCGACTCGCCCACCCCCTTGGCGCCGATGGGGTGGTGGGGCGAGGGGGTGGTCGTCTTGCCGGTCTCCCAGCGGGGCGTCTCCACGGCCGTGGGCACCAGGTACTCCATGAAGTTGCCGCCGGTGATGTTGCCGTTGTCGTCGAAGGAGATCTCCTGCATCTGCGAGATGGCGAAGCCCTCGGTGAGCCCGCCGTGGATCTGCCCCTCGACGATCATCGGGTTGATGATGTTGCCGCAGTCGTCGACGGCGACGAACCGGCGGACGTCCCATTCGCCCGTGCCCCGGTCGATGTCCACGACGCAGACGTAGGTGCCGAAGGGATAGGTCATGTTGGGCGGGTCGTAGTAGTCGACGGCCTCCAGCCCCGCCTCCACGCCCTCCGGCGTGTCGGTGTAGGCCGCGAAGGCCACGTCGGACATCGACACCGAGCGCTCCGGGGCGCCCCTGACCCGGAACTCGTAGTCCTCCCACTCGACGTCCTCCTCGGCCGCCTCCAGCAGGTGGGCCGCGATCTTCCGGCCCTTCTCGCGGATCTTCCGCGCCGCCTGGGCGGTGGCCGCTCCACCCACGGGCGTCGACCGGCTGGCGTAGGTGCCCAGCCCGTAGGGGGCCGTGTCGGTGTCGCCGTGCTCGACGGTGATGTCGTCCACCGGGATGCCCAGCTCCTCGGCCAGGATCTGGGCGAAGGTGGTCTCGTGGCCCTGGCCCTGGGTCTGGACGCCGATCCGTGCCAGCACCTTGCCGGTGGGATGGACCCGCACCTCGCAGGAGTCGAACATCTCGATGCCGGCGATGTCGCAGGTCTTGCCGGGCCCGGCGCCGACGATCTCGGTGAAGCTGGAGATGCCGATCCCCATCAGCTCGCCCCGCTCCCGCTTCTCGGCCTGCTCCTCGAGCAGCTCCTCGTAGCCGACCATCTCCAGGGCCTTGTCCATCGCCTTCTCGTAGTCGCCGCTGTCGTAGGTCCAGCCCAGCGGCGTCTCGTAGGGGAAGGCGTCGGACGGGATGAAGTTCTTCCGCCGCAGATCGGCGGGGTCCATCTCCAGCTCGTCGGCCAGGATGTCCACGGTCCGCTCGATGAGGTAGGCGGCCTCGGTGACCCGGAACGAGCACCGGTAGGCGATGCCGCCGGGCGCCTTGTTGGTGTAGACGCCGTCCACCTCGCAGAAGGCGTCCTCGAAGTCGTAGGAGCCGGTGCAGATGTTGTAGAAGCCGGCCGGGAACTTCGACGGCTGGGCCGCCGCGTTGAAGGCCCCGTGGTCGCCCAGGGTCTTCACCCGCAGGCCCCGCATGCGGCCGTCGGCGTCGGCGGCGATCTCCGCCTCCATGTGGTAGTCCCGGGCGAAGCCGGTGCTCTGGAGGTTGCCCGAGCGGTACTCGGTCCACTTCACCGGCTGGCCGATCACCAGCGACGCGGCGGTGGCCACCACGTAGCCGGGGTAGATGGGCACCTTGTTGCCGAAGCCGCCGCCCACGTCGGGCGAGACGATGCGGATCTTGTGCTCCGGCAGGCCCGAGACCATCGAGAAGAGGGTCCGGTGGGCGTGGGGCGCCTGGGAGGTCATGTAGACGGTCATCTTCTCGTCCGTGGCGTCCCAGTCGGCCACGCAGGCGCAGCACTCCAGCGGGGCGGGGTGGCAGCGCTGGTAGCGCATCTCCTGGCTGACGGTGACCGCCGCCTCGTCGAAGATCCGGTCGGTCCCCTCCCGGTCGCCGGCCTCCCAGTGGAAGATGTGGTTGGACTTCTCCTCGCGGTCCTCCCGGAGGATCGGGGCGTCCTCGTCGGTGGCCCGGTGCGGGTCGACGACCACGTCCAGCTCCTCGTACTCCACCTCCACGGCCTCGGCGCCGTCGGCGGCCGCGTGCCGGCTGTCGCCGATCACCGCCGCCACCTCCTGGCCCTGGAAGAGGACCTTGCCGTCGGCCAGCACCATCTGCTGGTCGGCCATCAGCGTCGGCATCCAGTCCAGGCCGTGGGCGGCCAGGTCCTCGGCGGTGAGCACCGCCACGACGCCGTCCACCTCCATGGCCTTCGAGGTGTCGATCCCCTCGATGCGGGCGTGGGCGTAGGGGGAGCGGACCAGGCTGAGGTAGAGCATCCCCTCGAGCTGGATGTCGTCGACGTAGCGGCCCTCGCCCCGGATGAAGCGCGCGTCCTCCTTGCGCTTCACCGAGCAGCCCATGCCGCCGTGCTCCTCGCGGATCTCCTCGGCCTTCGTGGCGCTCATCCTTCGCCTCCCGCTGGGTGGCTGGACGTCCCGGACATCTGCTCCGCCGCGTGCCGGATGGACGCGACGATGTTCTGGTAGCCGGTGCACCGGCAGAGGTTGCCGGAGATGGCGTGGCGGATCTCGTCCTCGTCGGGGTCGGGGTTGTCCCGCAGCAGCCGGTAGCCCACCAGCATCATCCCCGGCGTGCAGAAGCCGCACTGGAGGCCGTGCTCCTCGCGGAAGCCCTCCTGGACGGGATGGAGGTCGCCGTCCTCGCCCAGCCCCTCCACCGTCAGGATCTCGGCCCCGTCCGCCTGGACCGCGAACATGGTGCACGACTTCACGAGGGTGTCGTCCAGCAGGACGGTGCACGCCCCGCAGTTCGTGGTGTCGCAGCCGATGTGGGTGCCGGTGAGCCCCAGCTCGTCCCGGAGGAAGTGGACCAGGAGCGTCCGGGCCTCCACCTCGGCCTCGACCGGCTCCCCGTTCAGCGTGACCGTGATCGGATGCGTGTCCGCCATCTCAGCTCCCTCCCTCTCGAGCCCGGTCCGCCGCCCGATGCAGCGCCCGCCGCGTCAGGACGCGGACCATGTCCCGCTTGTATTCGGCCGAGCCCCGGTTGTCCGCCGTGGGGCTCGACGCCCCCGCGGCGAGGCTCGCCGCCTCCTCGATCCGGTCGTCGTCGGGCGGCCCGCCCACCAGCGCCTCCTCGGCCTCCTCGGCCCGGATGTTGGCCGGGCCCACGGCCGTGAGGCCGAGCCCGGCCGAGGCGCAGCTCCCGTCCTCGTCCAGCTCGAGCCGGGCCGCCACGGCCACGGTGGCGAAGTCGCCCACCTTCCGCTCCAGCTTCTCGTAGGCGCCGCCCGACCGCCCGCCGGGCGCGGGGAGGCGGATCTCGGTGAGCAGCTCGTCCCCGGACAGGGCCGTGGTGAAGGGGCCGAAGAAGAAGTCGTCGGCGGCGATGGTCCGCTCGCCGTCGGAGGACCGGGCGACGAACTCGGCGTCGCAGGCCAGCATCACCGAGCCCCAGTCGCCGGCCGGGTCGGCGTGGACGAGCGAGCCGCCCACCGTCCCCCGGTTCCGGACCAGGGGGTCGGCGATGAGCTCGGCCGCCTCGGCCAGCAGGGGATAGCGGTCGGCCGCCAGGTCGGAGTGCTCGACGTCGGCGTGGCGGGTCATGGCGCCGATCCGCAGGCGGCCGTCCGCCTCCTCCATCCCGGCCAGGCCGTCGACCCGGTTCAGGTCCACCAGCACCGTGGGGTCGGCGAGCCGGAAGCGCATCAGGGGGATGAGGCTCTGCCCCCCGGCCAGGAGCTTGGCGTCGCCCCCGTGTTCGCCCAGCAGGTCGAGGGCCCCCTCCGGCGTGGCGGGAGCGTGGTAGTCGAATGCGCCGGGGATCATCGCGCACCTCCGTGGTCGCCTGTGGTTCCGCGGCGCCGCCCCGACACCTCCGGCCGGCGCCCGCCCGGAGCGTGGCCGGCAAGGTGGCGCGGCGCACCATTCGGCGCAAGACGTACGGCCGGCGGGCCATCGCGGACACGGAGGGGCCCGTGGGCTTGGCCCGCCCGGCCCCGTGCCGATAGCTTCCGGGAGCGACGCCCCCCGATTCGCGCCCCTCCTCCCCCCAGCGCCGGGAGCCAGGTTGCAGGCGGACGTGACGACGGACGTGTACGGCCGGCGGCTCCGGGACCTCCGGGTGTCGGTGACCGACCGCTGCAACTTCCGCTGCAGCTACTGCATGCCCGCCGACCGGGAGTACGACTTCCTCTCCCGGGACGAGCTGCTCTCCTTCGACGAGATCGAGCGGCTGGTCCGCCTCTTCGCCCGCCTGGGCGTGGAGAAGGTCCGCCTCACCGGCGGCGAGCCCCTGCTCCGGCCGGACCTGGAGTCGCTGGTCGAGCGGCTGGCCGGGATCGAGGCCCTCGAGGACCTGGCCATGACGACCAACGGCTACCTCCTGGCCCGCCACGCGGCCCCGCTGGCGGACGCCGGCCTGGACCGGGTCACGGTCAGCCTGGACGCCGTGGACGAGGAGGCCTTCCACGCCATGAACGGCCGGGACTTCGGCCTCCCCGAGGCCCTGGAGGGCATCGACGCCGCCCGGGCGGCGGGGCTGGACCCGGTGAAGGTGAACATGGTCGTCCGGCGCGGCGTGAACGACGACCGGGTGCTCGAGATGGCCCGCCGCTTCCGGGGCACCGGCGTGATCGTCCGCTTCATCGAGTACATGGACGTCGGGACCCTGAACGGCTGGAGCCTGGACGACGTGGTCCCCTCCCGCGAGCTGGTGGAGCGGATCAACGAGGAGATGCCGCTCGTGCCGGTGGGGAAGCGGTACCCGGGGGAGGTGGCCGACCGCTACCGCTACCTGGACGGCTCGGGCCAGATCGGCTTCGTCTCCTCGGTGAGCCAGCCCTTCTGCCGCACCTGCACCCGGGGCCGCCTCTCGGCCGACGGGAAGGTGTACACCTGCCTCTTCGCCACCGGCGGCCGCGACCTGCGGGCCCTGGTCCGGGACGGGGCCGGCGACGCGCGGATCCTGGACGAGCTGCGCGAGATCTGGCGGACGCGGCGCGACCGCTACTCCGAGCGCCGCACGGCCGAGACCGACGGCCTGTCGCTGCCGAGCCGGGTCCTGCCCCAGCTCGACGCCGACGACGCGCCCCCCGCGGAGGAGCCGGCCGCCGTCGGCGCCGGCCGGGAGGGCGCGAAGGTCGAGATGTTCCGGATGGGCGGCTAGGGAAGGGGCGATGGCCGCCGACCGCCGGGAGCGGGACGCGACCCCGGGCGCCGCCGGGAGCGGGACCGGGCCCGAGGAGCTGATTCGGACGACCGGGGACCCGGCCTCCGGGGCGCTGGTCGTGCTCCGGTCCGGGCCGTCGTCCTCCGGGGCCGGGCCCGCACCGGACCTGGCCGGGATCGAGGGGGAGGCCCTGGACCGGTTCGAGATCCGGGTCTGCCGCCTCCGCGCGGCCCGGGAGGGGGCCGACGACGGGGTCGTCGTCACCGCCGTGGTCCGCGCGCCCCACCGCCGCGCCGCCTTCGCCGCCGCCCGCTGGGCCCTGGCCTCGGCCCTCGATCGGCCCGGCGCCACCGGGGCGGACGCCGGCGACCCGTGATCTCCATCGACGAGGCGTTCGCGGCCTACGACGGGCGTGTGGAGCTGCTGTCCCCGGAGGAGCGGCCCCTGGCCGGGGCCCGGGGCCGGGTGCTGGCCGCGCCGGCCGTCGCCGGGACCGACCTCCCGCCCTTCCGCCAGAGCGCCATGGACGGCTGGGCCCTCCGCTCGGCCGACACGGACGGGGCGAGCCCGTCCGACCCCGCGGAGCTGTCCCCGGCCGGGACCCGGCCGGCCGGACCCGCCGGCGGGGAGGTGTCGGTGGGCCCCGGCGAGGCGGTCCGCATCTACACGGGCGCCCGCCTGCCGGAGGGCGCCGACGCGGTGCTCCGCCAGGAGGACGCCGCGCTCCGGGACGGTACGCTGGTGGTGGAGCGGCCAGTGGAGGCCGGAACCGCCGTCCGGGAGCGGGGCGAGGAGGTCCGGCGCGGGGCCGAGCTGGCCGGCGAGGGCGAGCGGCTCACCTCGGGCCACCTGGGCGGCCTGGCCGCCGCGGGCCTCGACCGGGTCACGGTGCGCCCGGCGCCGCGGGTCCGGGTCTTCGTCACCGGCGACGAGATCGTGGACCCGGGCCGGGAGCTGGCCCCGGGGGAGGTCTTCGACGCCAACACGCCGCTGGTCTCGGCCTGGCTCTCGGCCCGCGGGGTCGAGCCCGTCTCGGCCGGCCGCCTCCGGGACGAGCCGGCGGCCACCCGCGAGGCGCTGGACGGGGCGCTGGCCGACGCCGACCTGGTGCTCACCACCGGCGGCGTCTCGGTGGGGGACCGGGACTTCGTGCTGGACGCCGCCCGCGACGTCGGGGTGGAGGAGGTCTTCTGGCGGGTGCGCCAGAAGCCGGGCAAGCCGCTCTTCTTCGGGGTCCGGGACGACGCCGTGCTGCTGGGCCTGCCCGGCAACCCGGGCTCGGTCCACGCCTGCCTGGCCACCCACGTCCGCCGCGTCCTGGCCCTGCTGGAGGGCGAGGACGACCCGGCGCCCCGGATGCGTCCCGGCCGGCTGGCCGACGACTACCCGCTGAACCCCGCGCGGGAGTGGTGGGCCCGCTGTCGGGTGGAGGTCGACCCGGAGGGCCGGGTCCGCCTGGCGCCGATGGGCCGCCAGGCCTCGCACATGGTCGCCGAGCTGGGACGGGCCGAGGCGCTGGCCCGGCTCCCGCGCGGGGAGGGGACGGCGGGGGCGGGCACGGTGGTCCCCTGGACGCCGGCCGCCGGCTGGGAGGCCCGGGACTGACCGCCCCCCCGTCGGCGCCGCCGGGCGGGGCGCCGGACCCATTTGACAGGTGCGGAGAGCTGTTCTCAGCATGGGACCTCCGCCCACCCCGGATCCGCATGTCGTGATCGTGGGGGCGCCGATGCCCGAAGTCTTCGGCTCTCCGTGCCGTACCGTTCTCTCCTGCTTCCTGCTCCTCTTCACGGCCACCCTCCCCCTGGGCGCGGTCGAGTGCGACGGCGAGGCGGGGATCGTCGGCGACGTCACGGCGGACGGGACCGCCGATATTCGGGACGCCCAGCAGATCGCCCGGTTCTCCGCGAACCTGCCGGTCCCCGACACCGGGCAGATACGAGCGTTCGGAGACGTCAACGAGGACGGCTCCGCGAACGTCCTCGACGCCCAGCAGGTCGCCCGGCACGCGGCCGGCCTGGCATCGGACGCCCCCGTCGACGAACCGTGCGAGCGGGCGGACACCTACCTCGTCCGGAAGACCCGGGGGGAGATCCTCGCGGAGTCCGCGGAGACGGGCGAGGAAATCGCGCGGGGAACCGACGCCGTACCCGTCGTCCAGGCGGCCATCGACGCCGCCGCCTCACATCCCGGGGAGACCGCCGTCCACGTCCTGGAAGGCGAGTACACGGTCCGGAGCGGCATCGTCACCGTCAGATCGGAGGTCGCGCTCGTCGGGGCCGGGATCGGGGAGACCGTGTTCCGGATGGCCGACGGCCGGAACGAGGATGCCGACCCGCTGGTGATGACGCCCTCGGGCGTGCAGGATGCGGCGATCCGCCACCTCGAGATCCATGGGAACGAGCGGAACAACCGCGACATCCCTCCCTTCCCGGACTCCCCGAACGGCCACGGCCTGGAGATCGGCGGGACCGGCGTCGTCGTCGAGGACGTCTACGTCCACGACACCGTCCGTTCCAACATCGTCCTCCGGGGCCGGGGGTGCAGCGTCCGGTCGATTCGGGTGGGGAACTCGGCTACCGACCACTGGCTTTACTTCACGGATGCCGAGAACTGCACCGTCGAGGATGTTCGCGCGTCCGGCTTCGCCCGGGGCGGAGGGATCGTCTTCGGCGTCGGGGAGAGAACGGTCCACGGGAACACGCTCTCCGACGTGGTGGTCGAGGGCACGACGACGACGCCCAGGGCTGAGGGCGACACGACCGACCTCCGTCCTCGCGACTACTTTCCGAAGCACGTCGTGATCTTCCGGGCGGCACCGAACGCCGCGGACAACACCGTGACCCACCTGGTCGTCAGGGATCCCGGTCACAGGAGCGGCCACGTCGTCTTCCTCGGCCATCCCGGGGCCTCTCTCCGAAACTACGAGTACGCTGGTCCCGCGGGCTATTACCCCCAGGTCGTCCGGATCGGGTCGGCGGCCGGCGGGGTCCCGGGAGCCGCCGTCCGTCACGTCCACCTGACCGTCACCGATCCCGTCCGGGAGAACGGGGCGAGGTTCCGGGAGGCCGGTGTCTCGAAACCCGCCGTGATCGCCTCGCGCTCGAGCGACGTCGTGATCGAGGACGTCGAGATCGAGGGGGCCGTCGGGGCGTCGCTGCGCGGCGTCCTGTTCACGGGTGCGCATCGGCGCGTGGAGGAGAACACGCTCACCGGGGCGCGGATCGAGGCGGTGGGGCCGGCGGTCGTCGCGGACGGTCGGGAACACCCGATCCGCGGGCTGGAATTGCTCTCCGTCACGGACATCCAGTGTTCCGGGGTCTCGATCCTGGGGGACGTCGATCTGGCCGAGGAGGACGTCGCGTGCCCGTGAGGGCCGCCCGCCCGCCCGCTCGTTGACGCCCCCGGACCCCGTCCCTAGCTTCGGGCCGCGCCCGCCCCTTCCATTCCCGCTTCCCCGGAGGCGCCCGTGGCCATCGAGATCGAGAAGGAGTTCGACGTCGAGCAGTCCCCCGAGGAGGTCTGGGACTTCCTGGTGGATCCCCACCGCGTCGTCGAGTGCCTGCCGGGCGCCGAGCTGCTGGACCAGGTCGACGACCGGACCTACGAGGGCAAGATGGGCCTCGAGCTGGGCCCCATGGGCGTCACCTTCGGCGGCACCATCACCTTCGACCGCCTGGACGAGGAGAACCGGGAGGTGGAGATGTCCGGTTCCGGCCAGGACGAGAAGGGCACCGGCGCCGTGAAGATGTGGATGCGGAGCCGCCTCGAGCCCACCGACGGCGGCGGCACGCGGGTGGCGGTGCGCCAGGAGGTCGAGCTCTCGGGCAAGCTGGCCTCCTTCGGGCGCAGCGGCCTCATCCAGGGCGTGGCCGACATGATGTTCGGGCGGTTCACCAAGTGCGTGACGAAGAAGCTGGCGGAGGGCTGAGCCCCGGCGGACGGGAGGTCGTCCTGCTGGTCGGCACCCGCAAGGGCCTCTTCCGCGCCTCCGCCGACGCGGGGCGGGAGGACTGGCGGGTCGAGGGGCCCCTGCTGGCCGGCTACGAGGTCTACCACGCCGCCCTTGACCCCCGGGACCCCTCCCGGGGGATGGCGGCCATCCGGCACGACGTCTGGGGCACCCACGTCTGCCGCACCGCGGACGCCGGCCGGAGCTGGGAGCGGGTCGAGGGCCGCCCGGTCCTGGAGGACGACCGGGAGGTCGAGGCCGTCTGGCACGTGGCCCCGGGCCCGGAGGGGCGGCCCGACCGCTGGTACGCCGGCGTCCAGCCGGCGGCCCTCTTCGTCACCGACGACGGCGGCGGGAGCTGGCGCCACGTCGCCGCCCTGGACGAGCATCCCACCCGCGAGCGCTGGCAGCCGGCCAAGGGCGGGCTGGCGCTCCACTCGATCCAGGTCGATCCGCGGGACGGGGACCGCCTCTACGTCGCCCTCTCCGCCGGCGGCGTCTACCGCACCGACGACGGCGGCGCGAGCTGGTCGGCCGTGAACCGCGGCCTCCGCGCCGACTTCCTCCCCGAGGACGAGCCCGAGGCGGGCCAGTGCGTCCACTGCCTCCGGCTCCACCCCGCACGCCCCGACCGCCTCTACCAGCAGAACCACTGCGGCACCTACCGGAGCGACGACCGCGGGGCGAGCTGGACGGAGATCACCGGCGGCCTCCCCAGCGACTTCGGCTACGTGGTGGGGCTGGACCCGGCCGACCCCGACCGCTGCTGGGTGGTCCCCGAGGAGAGCAGCCACATGCGCTCGGTGTGCGGGGGGAAGCTCCGGGTCTTCGAGACCACCGACGCCGGCGAGAGCTGGGAGCCCCGCACCGGCGGCCTGCCCCAGCGCCACGCCTACCTCTCGGTCCTGCGCGAGGCCCTGGACACCGACGGGCTGGACCCGTGCGGCGTCTACCTGGGCACCTCCACCGGCCACGTCTTCGCCAGCCCCGACGGGCGGACCTGGAGCCGGGTGGCGAGCTTCCTCCCGCGGGTGCTGTCGGTGACCGCGGCCGT
>CAZJJO010000055.1:0-13447 GCA_964546375.1 uncultured Gemmatimonadota bacterium | reverse complement strand
CCACCGGGAACATCAGGGCCGCGGCCGCCTGGTTGATGATCAGCTCGGTGAGGAGCACGGTGGCGTAGAAGACGCCCAGCAGCACGGCCCATCCGCCGCCCACCGCCGCCAGGGCGGAGATCCCCTCCCCCAGCACCCCGGCCGCTCCGCTCACCTCCAGGGCCTTCGCGATGCCGATGGCCGAGCCGACCGTCACCAGGACCGACCAGTCGACCGACCGCCGTGCCTCGCCCGGGCTGGCACAGCCGGTGAGCACCATCAGCAGGCCCGCGCTGGGCGCCGCGACGGGCAGGGGCACCAACCCGAGGGCGGCGGTCCCGATCATGCCGACCAGCAGCAGGCCCGCCACCCACTGCAGCTCCGATCGTCGGGGGATCGTCCCCTCGACCGGGCTGACCACGAAGAACTCGCTCGACTCGCGGTGGGCCCGCCCGAACTCGGGGCCGGCCTCCAGCAGCAGCGTGTCCCCCGGCCGCAGCACGACGTTGGAGATCCCGGTCGGAATCTCCTCCCCGCGGCGCTGGACGGCCACCACGGCCGCGTTGTAGCGGGCCCGGAACTCCGCTTCCTCCACCCCCTGACCCACCAGCGGGGAGCCCGGGGTGATCACCGTCCGGTAGAGCTCCCAGGCGGGCTCGCCCTCGGGAGGCTGGCGGGGGCTCACCGGCCGCACCCCGGGATACCGGAAGACCTCCACGATGCGCTCCAGCTCGCCGGCGAAGGTGAGGCGGTCGCCGGCCGCCAGCCGCTCGCCGGGCCCCACCGGCGCGATCACCCCCGTCTCCCGCTCGATGCGGACCAGGTACAGGGCCGAGACCTCCAGCACGTCCGCCTCCTCCGCCGTGCGGCCGGCCAGCGGGGAGTCCTCCCCCAGCTCCACCTCCGCCACGAACTCCCGCGCCTCCCGCGCGGCCGACTCGGCGGCCCGCCGGTCGGGCAGGATCCGGGGCGCCACGAACGTCAGGTAGAGGACGCCCAACGCCAGCAGGGGCACGCCCACCACCGCCAGCTCGAAGAAGCCGAGCCCCGGGAGGCCGTTGGCCCGCATCAGCCCGTCCATCACCACGTTGGTGGAGGTGCCGATCAGGGTGCAGAGCCCGCCCAGGATGGAGGCGTAGGAGAGGGGGATCAGCAGCTTGGACGGCGAGATCCCGCGCTCCCGGGCCCAGCGGTCCAGGGCGGGGATGCCGAGGGCGACGATGGCCGTGTTCGACAGGAACGCCGACGCCACGCCCGTCAGGCTGGTCAGGCGGCCCAGCACCTGCCTCAGGGTCGCGTCCGCGCCGAACATGAACGCGGTGACGCGATCGATCATGCCCGTGGCCCGCACGCCGGACGCGACCAGGAAGAGGCCCCCGATGGTGGCCAGCGCAGGGTTCGAGAAGCCCCCGAGGGCCTGCTCGGGGGTCATCACGCCGGACGCCGCCAGCACCATGAGCGCCCCGACCAGCAGGAAGTCCGGGCTCATGAACTCCCGGGCCATCAGGGCCACCGTGGTCGCCAGGACGACCAGGGTGAAGACCGCCTCCACGCTCATCGCGGTCCCCGTCGGCGGCGGGCGGCGGCGCGGCCCGAAGGAGCGAGGCGGGGGGTCGGAGCGTCCCGGATCGCGCGCGCGATCGGCCCCGGGCGGGCGCCCCGGACGATCAGCCGTCCCCCCCCGGAGGCGGGGCGTCCGGCGCCGGCAGCCCCGTGAAGCCCTCGCCCCGACGGTAGACCACGTCGCCGCCGACGACGGTGAGGTCGACCCGGGCCGAGGGGATCGAGTCCGTCGGGACCTCCATCACGTCCCTCGACAGCACCGCGACGTCGGCCAGCTTGCCCGGCTCCAGCGACCCGATCAGCTCCTCCTGGAAGGCGGCCCGCGCCCCGGCCAGGGTGTAGGAGCGGAGGGCCTGCTCGCGCGTCATGGCCTGGTCCGGGAAGAAGGTCGAGTCCGGCGGCGCCCCCTGGACGTGCCGCGTCACCGAGCAGTGGAGCGAGGCCAGCGGATCGACGTCCTCCACCGGGGCGTCGGTGCCGTTGGTGACCAGCGCCCCGGCTTCCATCAGTTCCCGCCACACGTAGGCCCCCCGGCGAGCCCGCCGCTCGCCCAGCCGCTGGAGGTTGTAGGGCGCGTCCGAGCACGCGTGGATGGCCTGCATCGACGCGACGACGCCCATCTCGCCGAACCGCGGGACGTCGTCCGGATGGAGGTGCTGGGCGTGCTCGATCCGCCACCGCAGGGTGTCGCCGTCCACCCCGGCGCTGTCCCAGAGCGAGGCGTACAGGTCCAGCGTCTCGCGGTTGGCCCGGTCGCCGATGGCGTGGACGGCCACCTGCCAGCCCTCCTCCAGCGCCAGCGAGGCGATCGCCCGGACCCGGTCCAGGGACGTGACGTTGAGCCCGGTGTGGCCCGGCCGGTCCTCGTAGGGCTCGAGCATCCAGGCGCTGCGCGATCCCAGGGCCCCGTCGACGGTCACCTCGCCCACGGCCCGGACGGCCAGCCGGTGATCCGCGGCCCCCTCCTCGTAGCGCTCCCGGAGGGTCGATCGGTTCTCACGGGTGAACTCGGACTGGGCGACCATCGCGTAGAGCCGGACCCCGAGCTGGTCCGCCTCCGCGAGATCGCGGTAGAGCGCCAGCGTCCCGAAGGAGGCGCCCTGGTCGTGGAAGCTGGTGACGCCGTGGGCCAGCGCCTCCCGGGCCGCCAGCCGGGCCACCCGGGCCCGGTGCGCCCGGCGCTCGGCCTCCGTGCGGTCCTCCCGGGACGCCGCCAGCGCCTCCCGGACCAGCGACTCGGCCTCGTCCACCAGGACGCCGGTGGCCCGCCCCCGCTGGTCGCGGACGATGTCGCCCCCCTCCGGCGGCTCGGTGTCCGGCCCCACGCCCGCGGCCTCGAGCGCCCGCTCGTTGGCGATGGCCGCGTGTCCGCTGGCGTGCGAGAGGAGGACGGGGTTGCGGGGCGCCACCTCGTCGAGCCGGTCGTTGACCGGAAACCCCTCCACGGTGCGGCCCGGATCCTCGTCCCACTTCTCCTGGTGCCAGCCCCGCCCCAGGATCCACTCCCCCTCGGCGGCGGACCGGGCGGCCGAATCCACCATCGCGACCACCCGCTGCCAGCTCCCCGTCCCCAGCAGGTCGAGCTGGAGCCGGGCCTCGCCCACCCCCATGAAGTGGCCGTGCGACTCCACGAACCCGGGCACCGCCCGCCGGCCCTCCAGGTCGACCACCCGCGTGTCCGCTCCCCGATAGGGCTCGATCTCGCCGTCCGTCCCCACCGCCAGGATCGTGTCCCCGGCCACGGCCAGGGCCTCGGCCTCGGGCCGGGTCGAGTCCACCGTCGCGACCTCGCCGTTCCGCAGGATCAGGTCGGCCTCGGGGGCGGGCGACGAGCATCCCGGCCCCAGGAGCCAGACGAGCGAAACGGCGAGGAGGGCCGCGCTCGGCGCACGGGTCGACGACGGTCTCATGGAGGTTGCTCCCGGTGGGGTCGACGCAGGATCGCGGGCGACCGAAAGTAGGGGGGCGGCGGGGAGCGGCGACAGCGGCCGCCCGGCCCAGGCTCCGGCGCCCGGGCTCCCCGACGCGGCCCGTCCGCGGAACCCCGGACGACGGTTCCGGTACCGTTCGACCGAGCGTCCGACGGCGCTGCCCCCCGGTGCCCCGCGCCAGCGATCGGAGGATCGATGCCCACCTACGAATACCGCTGCGAGGCCGGCCACGAGTCCGAGGCCCGGCAGTCCATCGAGGCGGAGCCCCTGCGGCACTGCCCCCGCCGGGACTGCGACGCGCCGGCCGAGCGGTTGATCTCGCCCGGCGGCGGCGTGCTGTCCGACGGCGGCTCCGGCGGCGGGGCCGACGAGGGCTGCGGCCCGTCGGGCTTCACCTGAGAGGTCTGACGGGCGCCCGGGCGGCGCCCTCCCCTCCCCCGCTTCAGGGCCCGGCCGCCGGCAGCTCCTCCGGAGGCACCGGCCCGCCCAGCAGCCGGCCCTGGACCAGCTCGCAGCCGTGCTCGACCAGCCACGTCAGCTCCTCCCGACGCTCCACCCCTTCCGTCACCACCGTCATCCCCATGCGCTGACCCAGCGCCAGAACCCCCTCGACCAGCCGGGTCCGGTCGTCGCCGCTCGCCGCGCGCCGGAGGGAAGCCAGGTCCAGCTTCAGCAGGTCGGTCGGGAACCGGTGCAGGTAGACCAGCGAGGCGTGGCCGGTTCCGAAGTCGTCGATGGCGATCCGGACGCCGAGGTCGCGCAGATCGAAGAGCGCCTCGGCGGCGCGGTCGGGCTGGCGCAGGCCGACCCGTTCGGTGACCTCGAGGATCAGCCGCTCCGGCGCGACGCCGGCCTCGCCCAGCCGGTCCTCGACGAAGGCGGCCAGCTCCGGGTCGTCCAGGGTGCCGCCGGCCAGGTTGACCGCCACGCTCGCCAGCGCCGGCGCCTCGCGGCCCTCCGCCATGCGCCGGATCACGTCCTCCAGGACCGCCCGGTCCATCCGCCGCACGATGCCCGACCGTTCGGCCAGGGGCACGAACTCCCCGGCGTCCAGCAGCCCCCGGTCCGGGTGCTCCCACCGCGCCAGGGCCTCGGCCGCCACCGGACGCTCCTCGGGCACCCGGTAGACGGGCTGGTAGTGGACCCGCAGCTCGCCCCGCTCCAGGGCCCGCTGCAGCGCCTGCTCCTCGACCAGGTCGCCGCTCTCGACCATGCCCTCCTCCCCCGGGCGCGAGACCGCGACCTGCACGTCCATGGCCCGCTTGGCCTGGTACATGGCCCGGTCGGCCGCCGAGAGGAGGCCGGCGAAGTCCTCGGCGTGGTCCGGGTAGAGGGCGATGCCGATCTGGGCGGAGACCCGGAACGAGTGGTCGGCCACCCGATAGGCCTCGTCCAGCCGCTCGCGGATCCGGCGGGCCGCGTCCCGCACGTCCCCGATGCCCTCGACGCCGGGAAGCAGGACGGCGAACTCGTCGCCGCCCACCCGGGCCGCGGTGTCGCTCTCCCGGACCACCGACCGCAGCCGGTCGGCCGCCTCCTCCAGCACGGCGTCCCCGACGTCGTGGCCCAGGGTGTCGTTGATCCGCTTGAAGCGGGCCAGGTCCAGGTAGACCAGGCCCGCCCGCCCCTCCCGGCGGTCGGCGAGGGCCAGCGCCTTCAGCCCGTGCTCGGCCAGCAGCCGCCGGTTCGGGAGCCCCGTCAGGGGATCGTGGTAGGCCATCCGCTCCAGCTCCTCGCGGAGCTCGTGCTGCTCGGTGACGTCGATCAGCGTCCCCCAGATGACCTCCTCGCCCGACACCGGATCCTCGTCCAGCCGGGCGTTCTCCAGGACCCAGATGTTCTCGCCGTCCCGCCGGCGCAGCTGGACCTCGTAGTTCCAGACCGCCCCCTCCTCCCGGAGGGTCCGGAGGTACTCCTCGCGCCCGTCCGGGCGGGCGTAGAGCTCCCCGGCCGGTACCTCCCGCAGCTCGTCCGGGCCCTCGAACCCGAACATCTCGGCGAACGCCTGGTTGCATTCCAGGAAGCGGCCGTCGACGGTGCTCCGGAAGACGCCGGCCACGTTCCCCTCGAAGAGCCGGCGGTAGCGGCGCTCGCTCTCCTCCAGCCGGGCCCGGGCCCGCCGGCGCTCGGTGACGTCCCGGGCCACGATCTGGACCACCCTCCGGCCCCCGTGCGAGAGCGGACGCCCGGTGACCTCCACCCAGTGCTCCTCGCCGTCGGTGCCGGACACCCGGTACTGGGCCGGCTCGGCGACTTCGCCCTCCTCCAGGATGCGTCGCGCCCGGCGCCGGGCCCGGGGCCGGTCCTCCTCGGGGATGAGCCGGAAGACCTCCTCGCCCTCCAGCTCTTCGGCGCTCTCGACGCCGAGGATCCGGGCGACCCGGGGGTTGGCGAAGAGGATCTCGCCCCGGTCGTGGACGAGCACGCCCACCGGCAGGGTCTCCAGCAGCGTCTGAAGGCGCTCCTCCCGCTCGCGCAGCCGCTCCTCCGTCTGCCGCCGCTGCTGTCCCTCCAGGGCCAGCGTCACGAAGTCGGCCACCGACGCGGCGAACATCTTCTCCGTCTCCGTCCACGCCCGCGCCGAGCCCACGGTCTCGTGGCAGACGACCCCCACGGCCTCGCCGTCCAGCCGCACGGGGCTGTCCAGCAGGGACTCGATGCCCAGCGGGCGGGTGTAGCCCTCGGACAGCTCCCGGGTCCGGGGATCGGCGTGCACGTCGTCGGCGGCGATCTGGCGCTCTCGGCGAACGGCCTCGAGGTAGCTCGGACAGGCGTGGGCGGTCAGCTCCCGGCCGGACTCGTGGCGATCCGCCGGGCGCACGTAGAGGTCGGCACAGCGGAGCGTCTCCCGCTCCTCGTCCAGGAACCAGACGCTCACCCGGTCGACGGCCAGGGCCCGGGCGGCGACCTCGGTGATCACCGGCAGGACGTCCTCCAGGTCGGTTCGGAACAGGTCCTCGTCCCGCGCCAGGCGGACGAGCGCCCGCTCCAGCCGCCGCGCCGGCGCGCCCTCGCCCCCGTCGAAGGGTCCTCGCCCGTCCGGATCGTCCGGGGCGTCGGCCCGGCTCACCGGTCCGACTCCGGGGAGGAGGGAGGATCCGGCTCGGCCGCGCCGACGTAGAGATCGGGGTGCACGAAGGGGGGAAGCGCCAGGCAGACCCCCCGGGCGTACAGCTCGGCCCGGTCCACCGCCCCGCCGGTGAGCAGGCCCACCGCTCCGCGGCCGCGCTTGGAGCCCTCGGTGCCGAAGACCTCGTCGTCGGCCGCGCCGAGCTCGCGTCCCGCCCGCACCCGGTCGGCCACGGGAGCGGGCAGCGCGAAGGCGCCCGTGACGCTCTCCGAGGTGCGCCCCCCGGAGCGGAGGGCCACCCGGGCGAAGGCGAACATCCGGCCGTCCTCGTCGAAGACGCCGCCCTCGATCCCGACCCAGAAGTCGGCGTCGGGCCGCCGGGCGGCGGCCGCCGCGGCCCGGTTCCGGGCCCCCTCGCGTGTCTCGGCCCGCCCCCGGGGCTGGTCCGGGACGCCCGAGGGGACGGGGACGCCCTCCACCCGGTGCGTCGTGTCCGGAAAGACCCGATCGAAGGCGCTCCTCGCCGCCTCGACCTTCACCGGGTTCCCCGAACCGACGACGACGGAGACGGCCACGACCGGGGTTCGGGTCTCAGGGAGCGAACCGGTCGGGGTGGCGCTCCTCCCACCCGGTCGCCTCCTGGTAGGCCTCGGCGACCTCCAGCGCCGCGGCCTCCCCGTACATGGGCGCGCAGAAGGTGATGCTCTTCGGAGCGTCGGGCTCGGGGAAGCCGTTGGGCACGACCACGCACGGATGTCCGGTGAGGTTGGTCGCCAGCAGGTTGCCGCTCCCGAAGCTGGGCGAGACGTAGGCGTCGATCCCCGCCAGCGTCGCCCGCATCTCCCGTCCCAGCAGGGTCCGGAGCCGGTTGGCCTGCAGGTATTCGACGGCGGGGATGAAGCGGGAGGACCGGAAGACGTTGGGCCAGGCGGCCGCCTCCTGGCGGACCATCAGGCTGTCGCGGTCGCTCCGGGTGAGCCGGTCGAACGCGGCGGCCCCCTCGGCCGAGAGGATGAAGCCCATGGCCCCGGTCGGCCGGTCCGGCAGGGAGATCGGCACCAGCTCGGCCCCGAGCTCCCGGAGCACGTCCAGGGTGCGCCGGTCCAGGCGGCCGGCCTCGGTGGTGTCGTCCTCGAAAGCCGAGGCCAGGTAGCCGACCTTCATCTCGGAGAGGTCGACCTCGTGCCGGTAGGGGAACGGCCGGTCGACGACGGTGCGGTCCTCACCGTCGGGTCCGCGGATGGCGTCGAAGACGATGGCGCAGTCCTCGGCCCGACGGCAGATGGGTCCGACCTTGTCCATGCTCCAGGAGAGGGCCATCGCGCCGTCGCGGCTCACCCGGCCGAAGCTGGGGCGGAGGCCCGTGACGCCGGTGCGGGTGGACGGGCTCACGATCGAGCCCAGCGTCTCGGTGCCCAGGGCGAAGGGCACCAGCCCCGCCGAGACCGCGGCCGCCGACCCGGCGCTCGAGCCGCTGGATCCCTGCTCCGGGTTCCACGGGTTCCGGGTCTGCTCGCCGAACCAGACGTCGCCCCAGGCCAGCGCCCCCAGCGTGCTCTTGGCCACCAGCACCGCCCCGGCGCTGTCGAGCCGCGAGACCACCGTGGCGGTCTCGTCGATGGTCTGCTCGCGGTAGGGCTCGGCGCCCCAGGTGGTGGGATAGCCCTCCACCGCGAAGAGGTCCTTGGCCACCCAGGGGATCCCGTGCAGGGGGCCGCGCCAGCGGCCCTCGGCCAGCTCCCGGTCCAGCCGACGGGCCTGCTCCAGGGCCCGCTCCTCGGTGAAGGTGATCACCGCGTGGAGGGTGGAGTCGTGCCGGCGCAGCCGATCCAGGTACATCCGCGTCAGCTCCACGGCGCTCACCCGGCCGCTCCGGATCAGGCCCGCCAGCTTCCGGATCGGCCAGTAGGCGACCTCCTCCAGGTCGTCGGGGCGCTCGACGTCGGCGGGGATCGGCCCGAAGTCGGGAGCGCGGTCCTCGGGTCCGTCGCGCGGCGGATAGGGCCGGAAGAGCAGCGCCGGCGGGACGGCGTTGTCGATCTCTCCCGCCCGGAGCGCCCGGTAGGCCTGCTCGGGAAGCTGGTTCACGTCGGCGAAGGGGGCCGTGCCGGCGACCATCTGCCGGCGCTCCTCGAGGGTGAACTCCAGCCCGAACAGCTTCGCGGCCTCCTCGAGCACCTCCGGGGTGATCTCGGGCGCGGTGTCCGGCTGCGCCGCGGTGTCCGCCACCAGGGGTTCCGCCCGCTCCGCCCGGGCCGTGTCCGCCCGCTGCGCCTCGACGGGACCGGCCGCCGCCAGCAGCAGCGCCGCCAGCGCCGCGGCGGCCGCGGAGGCGAGGCCGGGGCGATCGGGAGGGGCGGGGCTGGCCGGGGGCCGGAGGCTGGGTCGCGTCACGGGATCGGCTCCTCGTCGGATTCGCTCGGGGGCGCGTTCGGGGGGCCGCTCCCGCCGGCCGGTCCGGGCGCGAAGGGCCCGGGACGCAAGCTAGCCCGGAGCCCGGACGCGGTACAGGGCCGCAGGCGGCCGGTATCGCTTCCGGTCAGCCGCCCTCCTCCCCCGCCGCGCCGGGGCCGGCGCGGGGCTCGAACCGCCCGGTCACCTCCAGGCGGACGGGATGCCCGCCCACGGTGTCCGGGAGCGCCTCCTCGACCTCCGGGGTGTGCCGGCGGAGATAGACGACGATGCAGGGAGCGCCGTCGCAGCGGCCGATCCCGGTGCCGGTGACCTCCGGGCGCGCCATCCAGCCCTCGCGGTGCTCGGCCAGGACCTCGTGGACGGAGCGGTCGGGCTCCGCGTCCGGCGTCATGGTGTCCCCCCGCGCGACGGTGTCGGCCGGTGGGGTCGACGCCCGGTCCTCGGGCGGCCCGCACCCCGGCGCCCCCGCCGCGGCGAGCGCCACGGCCAGCAGCGTCGCGGAGACCGAAGCCACGGGGCGCCGCTCCTCTCGCACGGGGCGCAATCTAGCCGCCGCCCGGGGAGCCGAAAACTCGGGGGCGAGCGGGCGATGCCGGGTGGACGCCCCGCCCCCCCGCCGAGGGTCTACCTTCCGGACGCCCAGAACGACGAACGCCCGCCCGGCGGGGAGACCCGCCGGACGGGCGTCGCGCCGCGCCGCTCGTCGGAGCGGCTTCAGCGTCCGGTCACTTGCTCACCGTGATGATGGTGCCGTCGCTGTCGCCGTCCGGATCGTGGTTCGCCGTGGCGTCGTAATTGCCGTCGGCGTCGCTCAGGTCCGTCACCTCGAAGGTCACGTCGCCCGTCCGCTTGCGGATGTTGCTCACGGTGATCGAGCACGTGCCGTCGGTGCCGGTGGTGCAGGAGTCGGTGCCGCTCACGTCACGGCCGCTGAAGCTGAAGCTGACCGTGGAGCCCTCCTCGGCGTTGTGGCTGCCGTCGTGGGCCGTGACGGTCACCGTGGCCGTCCACGTGGAGCCCTGGCTGGAGCTCGCGCCGTCCAGGTCACCGACGTGGAAGCCGACCGTCGAGGAGGAGACCGAGACGTCCTGGCTGGACGAGTCGGTGGCGCCGTCGTCGTCGGTCACCGTCAGCGTCACCGTGAAGGTGCCGCCGGAATCGTAGGTGTGGCTCACCGTCTGGCCGGTGGCCGTCGTGCCGTCGCCGAAGTCCCACTCGTAGCTGGCGATCGACCCGTCGGAGTCGGAGGAGCCCGACCCGTCGAAGTCGCACGTCAGGTCCGTGCAGGAGGACGTGAACGACGCCGTCGGCGCGCTGTTGCCGCTGCTCACCGAGACGTCCTGGCTGGACGAGTCGGTGGCGCCGTCGTCGTCGGTCACCGTCAGCGTCACCGTGAAGGTGCCGCCGGAATCGTAGGTGTGGCTCACCGTCTGGCCGGTGGCCGTCGTGCCGTCGCCGAAGTCCCACTCGTAGCTGGCGATCGACCCGTCGGAGTCGGAGGAGCCCGACCCGTCGAAGTCGCACGTCAGGTCCGTGCAGGAGGACGTGAACGACGCCGTCGGCGCGCTGTTGGTGTCGCCGCCGTCGTCGCCGCCGTCGTCGACCGAGACCGCGAAGCGGTCCAGCACCAGGTCGATCCGGTTGCCCAGCGTCCGCGTGTCGCTGCCGGCGAACAGCAGCGCCACCGGCTGGTTGTTGCCGTCGTTGGTCACGATCAGCGAGCCGGAGTCGCCACCGTCGCTGAAGTCGCCCGGCGTCACGGCGATCTGGTCCACCATCGTGGCGGACTGGGAGCACTGGGTGCAGAGCGGGTTGGCGCAGACGTAGCAGACCTCGGTGGTGACGTTGATCTCCGAGACCTCCCCGGAGGTCAGCCCCGTCGTCCGTCCGTACTTCTGGACGGCCGTGCCCACCACGCCGGAGTCGACGTTGCCGTCACCGTCGCTGTCCAGCGTCAGGGGCGTCGAGCTGGGGGTCCCGTAGCCGTCGTCGGAGGGCGTCGAGACGCTCAGCGAGTCCGGGTTCAGCGCCTGCGAGATGGCCGCGTCCATCACGTTGTCGTTGCTGAAGTCGATCGGCTCGTAATCGGCCAGCTCGGCGATCCGATCGCCCGGGTCCGAGCCCCCGTCGGTGGGACCGGGCTGGAGCGTGGGGTCGCCGATGGACGCGCTGTTGATGTCGGCCAGGATGTGGTTGTTCGACAGCATGTAGACGTTGCCGCTGCCGTCCTGCACCCGGGCGCCGTAGGTCCCCGCCGTGATGTTCGGATGCCCGACCGAGAAGCCCACGGGAGCCGGGCGGCGGCGCGTCGTCGGATCCGAACCCGCTACGAACGGGCCGGTCACGACCTTCTCGACCGGCACGCCGTCGACGTGATCGGGGATGTTCTCCACCCCGGGCGCCACGGTGTAGACCGCCACCGAGGGCTCGCCGTCGTCGGTGAGGCCGACCCCGGTGCCCACGACGCCCTCCCGGGCCATGAGCCGATCCGTGTGGGCCTTCTGGGCCGCGAACGCCGGACCCAGGTCCTGGGCCTCGATCGCGGCGACGTCGCCGTCGGTCGCGTCCGGCTGGGTGGCCTGCTCGCTGCAGCCGAAGGCCACCAGGGCGCCCAGTAGCAGGGCCCCCGCGGCGGCCGTTCGGGATCCACAGAGACTCGAGACGAAACGCATGTCAACCTCCGTTGGAGGAGAGAGACTCGTCGGTGCTCCCGGCGCCGCGTCGCGGCGCTGTGACGAAGGGGCGCTAGGTACCCCCAGATACGTCGGATAACGTGTACAAAGCGGGCGGGCATCGGACAAGGCCTCCCGCCCGGGCGCCGCTCCGGCCGACGACGGGCCGGCGGAAGCTCCCCCTCCGGGACCCGGCCTCGCCCGTCCGACCCGTCAGTCGCCGATGCAGGGGAGGCGCGCCAGCGCCTCCTCCATCCCCTCCATCGGGAAGACGAACTTCTGCCGCACCCCGGCCGGGTTGACGATCCTGATCTCGGCGAGGTCGCCGTCCACGGCCCGGCCGACGAAGGTGGGCACCCGCTCGGGGTTCATGAACGCGGCCGTTCCGGCGGCGTTGGCGCCCCACTGCTCGAGGTCCGTCCACGGGCCCCGGTCGATCCGGAACTGGCCGGCGGCCCCCTCCTCCTGGTTCCCGAGGCCGCCCTCCTCGGCCGCCAGGGCCACGAAGACCGAGCGCTCGCCGCCGCGACAGCGCAGGAAGAGACGGGCGCCCCGGTTCAGCGTCGAGGCGGTGTCGGGGGTCACCAGCAGGAGCCCGTCGCCCTGGCGGACGTGGACGAACGCGCCGATCCGCTCCGGACCCTCCCCGGCCGCCTCTCCGCCGGCCGTGTCGGCCTCCTGGGCGGCCGTCGGCGACGCCGTCAGGGCCAGCAGGGCCAGCACCGGACCCGCGGCCAGGGCCAGCGAGGAGAGGAGGCCGTCCGGGGAGGAGCCGTCGTCCTCCCGCGGCGAAGGGGGATTCGGTCGATGCGGGACCCGGTCCGGGCGAGCGAGCATCGGGCACCTCCGGTCGGTCGGGATGATCGTCGTCGAGCCTGCGGTGGGCCAAGGGATCGCCCCGGCCGGCCGCGGGCAAGGGCCGCCCGGGTCCTCCCGTGCACCGCCGATCGAGGATCGTCCCGACCCGAGGCGGGCAGGGGAGAGGCGAGAGGAGGACGGCATGATCGCTGCACGTCCGAAGGGGCGAACGCACGGCCGTCCGCAGGAGGAGGAGAAGCGACCCGGGCGGCCGGCGCCGCACACCCCTCAGCAGGGAGGTCCGTGATGGAGACGAGCCACCAGCAGGAGCGTCCCGTCCTTCGCCGCGCCTTCGCCCTCGCCCTGGCCGCGGCCTTCGTCGCCGCCGGTGGCCTGCCCGCCCAGGGCCACGACGGCAAGCGGGGCGGCCACGAGGCCATGCGGGCCGGGGGCGGCATGCACGGCGGCCACGGGTCCATGCTCGCGAAGGTACCCGTCGCCATCCTCCACCAGGGCGAGCTGCTCGAGCTGACCGACGACCAGGTGGAGCGGCTGAAGAGCCTGAAGGACTCGGTGAAGGCCGTCCGGGAGGGCCACCGGAAGGACCGGGGCTCGATGCACGGCGGGATGAAGGACGCCTTCGGAGAGGACGGCATCGACGTCCAGGCCTACGAGTCCGCCCTGCGCTCGAGGGCCGACCGTCGGGTGGCGGCCCGGGTCGAGGTGGCCCGCATCGCCCAGCGGGCCCTGCAGGTGCTGGAGGCCGACCAGCGCGAGAAGTTCCTCTACGGCGTCCACCTGATGAAGCGGATGCACCGCGGCCATCACGGCGGCCACGGCGACCGGATGGAGCGCGGGAAGATGATGAAGGACGGCGGGATGTCGGAGAAGGGCATGATGGAGAAGCACGACGGGAAGAAGACGGAGGAGAAGGAGAAGAAGGAGGGCGGCGGGCGCTGACGTCCGACCGTCCGATCCGCTGGAGCCGGCCGCGCGCCGCGGCGGCGGTGGCCGCCGTG
>CAZJJO010000054.1:0-13808 GCA_964546375.1 uncultured Gemmatimonadota bacterium | reverse complement strand
GTGCGCTCGGCCACGGCCTCCTCCAGCCGCTCCCGGTAGCGGCGCTGCTCGGTGACGTCGCGCTGGATCCCGACCCAGTGGGTCACCTCCTCCTCGTCGCCGGTGCGGACGGGGGCGATCGTCATCTGGGCCACGTACGAGCTGCCGTCCCTGCGGCGGTTCACGACCTCCCCGCTGAAGGGCTCGCGGCTCCGGACGCTGCGCTCCAGCTCCTCGATCGTGTCCGGATCGGTCGCCGGCGCGTCGAAGATCTCGGGTGACTCGCCGACGAGTTCCTCGCGGTCCCAGCCGGTGAGGTCGGTGACGGCGGGGTTGGCGTAGACGATCCGGCCGAAGGGATCGTCGGGCTCCTCGGCGGTGATCATCACCCCCTCCCGGATGTGATGGACCGCCGTGGCCAGCAGGCGGACCCGCTCCTCGAGGCGGCGGCGATCCGTGACGTCGCGGGCCGTCACCACGACCCCGTCGAAGTCCGTCTCCCGGGGCATCGCGTGCCCGGTGGCCTCCAGCGTCCGCCAGTCGCCGTCGGCGTGCCGGAACCGGTACTCCTCGGTCCGCACCCGGCCGCCGCCGGAGCCGATCTCCTCCAGCGCCCCGGCGATCCGCTCCCGGTCCTCGGGGTGGATGTGCTCGAGGGCGCGGTCGCCCTTCAGCTCGCCGGGCTTCCATCCGAGCACCCGCTCCACCGAGGGGGCGGTGAAGACGAAGCGCCCCTCGTCGTCGAGGACGGTGATCACGTCGCCCACGTTCTCGACGATGCCCCGGAACCAGGCCTCCCGTCGGCGGAGGGCGTCCTCCAGCTCCCGGCGCCGGGTCCGGTCGATCCGGAGCTCGATCTCGGAGGCGGCCGAGGCGGCCAGGTCGTCGACCAGCTCCAGGTCGTCGTTCGACCAGGCCCGGGGCTCGGGCGAGGTCACGCAGAAGGCGCCCAGGGCGTGCCCGCCCGGGGTGATCAGCGGCACGCCCAGGTAGGCGACGATGCCCAGCTCCGCGACCAGGGGGCTCTCGCGGACGCGGTCGTCCTCGCGGGCGTCCCGGACCACCAGGGGCTCCCGGGAGGTGATGGCGAGCCGGCAGAAGGAGTCGCCCACGGGCGCCGTCCGCACCGGCTCGCGGCCCTCCGCGAGGCCGACGGAGGCCACGAAGTGCTCCTCCTCGGCGCCCGCCAGCGTGACGAAGGCCGCGGGGACGTCCAGGAGGCGCACGGCCAGCCGGGTGAGCCGGCCCAGCGCCTCCGCCGGCGGGTCGTCCAGCAGGCCCGTCTCCTCCAGGACGGCCAGGCGGTCGGGGTCGGTGAGGACGCGGTCGATCTCGGCACGGTCCATGGGGGTGGCCGCTCCCGCAGGGAGAAAAGAGGGGGTCGGGGGCTCCGATACCGCGAGGGGGGTGGAATCGGTCCACCGGGGCCCCCGCGAGGACCCCTCTTCAACGCCCCTCTTCAAATCGATTTGAAGAGGGGCTCGGGGCAGGGCCCCGGACGGGGGCTCCCACACCTCCCCTCCCGCCGGGGCCGGTCGGCCGCCATCATGGGGGCGGACCGGCCGGACGGGCCGGACCCCTCGGATGCGCCGGACCGCGGGGATCGGGGGCTCCCCCGCCGGTGCCGGCGGCCCGACGCCGACGCTCGCTCCTGCCGGGGAGGCGACCGCTTGCGCTCCGAGACCTGCGACGTGCTGGTGGTGGGTGCGGGGATCGTGGGGCTGAACCTCGCCCTGGAGGCCCGCCGCCGGCACCCCGACGCCCGGGTGGTGGCGCTGGAGAAGGAGGACCGGCTGGCCGCCCACGCCAGCGGGCGCAACAGCGGCGTCCTGCACGCGGGCTTCTACTACGCCTCGGACACCCTGAAGGCGCGGTTCACGCGCGAGGGCAACCGCCGGATGAAGGCGTTCTGCCGCCAGCGGGACCTGCCGCTGCGGGAGTGCGGCCAGCTGGTGGTCTGCCGGGACCGCTCCGAGCACGAGGGGCTGGAGCGGCTGCTGGAGCGGGGGCGGGCCAACGGGGTGGAGGTGGAGGCGGTGAGCGAGGCGGAGGCCCGCGAGCGCGAGCCGCGGGCACGGACGGCGGGCCGGGCGCTGTGGTCGCCGGCCACCGCCTCGGTGGACCCGGTGGCCGTGACCCGGGCCTTCGGGCGGGCGGCCCGGGAGGCGGGGGCCGAGGTCCGGACGGGCGTCGCCTGTCGCGGCCGGAACCCGGACGGGACGGTGGCCACCGACCGGGGTCCGATCGACGCCGGCTACGTGGTCAACGCCGCCGGCCTCCACGCCGACCGCGTCGCCCGCGACTTCGGCTTCTCCGAGCACTGCCGGATCCTCCCCTTCAAGGGGCTCTACCTGCGCTCGCCGGAGCCGCCGGGGGCCCTCCGGACGCACGTGTATCCGGTGCCGGACCTCTCGAAGACCTTCCTGGGCGTGCACCTCACGGCGGGCGTCGACGGGCGGCTCGAGATCGGTCCCACCGCCACGCCGGCTTTCTGGCGCGAGCACTACCGCGGGCTGGAGAACTTCCGGGCGGGCGAGCTCCTCCGGATCCTGGCCCGCCAGGCCGACCTCTTCCTCCGCGACGCCTTCGGCTTCCGGTCGCTGGCGGCGGAGGAGCTGAAGAAGCACCTTCGGCCCGTGCTGGTGCGGCGGGCCGCCGAGCTGGCGGACGGGCTCGACCCGGACGACGACTGGCGCTGGGGCCGGCCCGGCGTGCGGGCCCAGCTCGTCGACGTCGAGGAGCGGGAGCTGGTGACGGACTTCCGGGTCGAGGGCGACGACCGGTCGTTCCACGTGCTGAACGCCATCTCGCCGGGCTTCACCTGCGCCGTCCCCTTCCGCGAGCACTGCTGGGACCGGATCGAGGAGCTGGCGGGATGACGAACGAGTCTTCGGCGGCGAGCGGCGGATGGCCGGAGGGCCGCTGGCGACGGTGGGGAGCGTGGGCACTGTACGGCCTGCTGGCCGCGGCGGCGGTCTGGGTGCTGGTCCGCAACCTGGACGGCTCGGGCGACTACCGGAACTTCCTGCCCTTCGGGCTGTCGGCCCTGAACGGTCAGCTTCCCTACCTGGAGACGGTACAGGCGGCCTGGTTGCCGGACGTCAGCGAGTGGGCGACCTGGCCGCCCTCGTTCGCTCCGCTGGCGGCGCTGCTGGCCCGGCTGGACGCGGTGGCGGGGACGGCGGCCACGGTGATGCTGTGGCAGGGGGCCAACCTGGCGGGCCTCGGGCTGATGCTGGCCGTCTTCGTCCGGTGGCTCTACGGCCGTCGACTCTCGCTCCGTCCGGCGCGCGGCCGGCTCCCGCTCTACGCCCTGCCGGCGCTGGCGGGGATCCTGGTGCCGGCCCGGGTCCTGCTGGGGAACTTCGAGCACAGCCAGTCGAACCTCCTGTTCCTGGGTCTGGCCGTGGTCGCCTTCGATCTGTTCCGCCGGGGAAGACGCTGGGGCGGGGGCGTGACGCTCGGCCTGGCCACGGCATTCAAGGGTACGCCCCTCCTCGCGCTGCCGTACCTGGTGTGGCGGGGCCGCTGGCGGGACCTGGGGGCAGCCCTGGGCGGCTGCCTCCTCGCCTGGGGGGTGCTCCCGGCGCTCACGGTGGGCCCCGGAGGGCTCGCGCGCTGGTACCGGGGATGGTGGGAGCACACGGGCTCCCTCCACCTGCCGACCGACGCGATGAACCAGTCCCTCCAGGCCACGCTGACGCGGCTGGCGGCTCCGGGAGGCACCGCGGTGGCGCCCCCCCGGGATGGACTCCTGGGAGCGTACGGCGCGGAGCCCTGGACGGTGGCGGTCCTGGTGCTCCTGGGGTTGGGCACGGCGCTCGCCTTCGGGCGTCCGTTCCGGCGTGTCCCGGCCCGCCGGGAGGCGCTGGAGCTGGGGGTGGTCCTGACGCTGGCGGCGCTGGTATCGCCGATCGCCTGGAAGTTCCACTACGTGGGGCTGGCGCCCCTGGCGGTCGCCCTATGTGCTGCGCTGCCGGCGTCGGCAGCATGGGTGCGGGCCGAGGACTCGGTCGGCGGCGGAGGGCTCGGGGCCGGCGGCGGGCACACTGCGCTCCCCGGGGGGCTCCCGACGCTGGGGGAGCGGGGCGCCCGTCGGCTGAGCGCGGTACTGGTCGTGGCCGGTCTGGCGATGAACCTCAGCGCCACCGACATCGTGGGGGGCGGCCGCGCCGACGCCCTGGAGCGCTGGGGGGTGATCACCTGGTCGGCGGCGGCTCTTGTGGCCGCGGCCCTGGCGGTGCTCTGGCGGGGCCGGGCGGACGGGACGGCGGAGGCCGGCGCCGGGCGGACCGACGGGACCGGGAGGCCTTCGCCGGGGCGATGAGCCGACCGGGGGGCGGCGGGCCGGATCACGCCCCGTCGTCGTCCCGGGCCTGCTCGGCCGCGGCCGCCTCGTAGGCCTCCTCGAAGGCGTCCCACGCCTCCAGGGCCGCCGCCAGCCCCAGCTTGTCCAGGTGCCGGCGCAGCCGGCGGAGGTTCAGCCACGCCACGGCCTTCGGCACCCGGCCGCCCACCACCCGGGCCCGGTCGAAGTCCAGCAGCACCGCCTCGTCCTCCCCCCGGGGCAGGAGGAAGTTGTAGGCGTTGAGGTCGGCGTGGATGCCGCCGGCCCCGTGCAGGCGGCCGGCGCTCCGGCCCATCCGGGCCAGCTCGCGGCGCAGGGTCTCCGGGTCGGCGCCGGCCAGGCGGTCGGGGGCCGGGTCGGCGCCGGTGACCCGGCGCGTCACCAGGGCGGCCCGGTAGCCCCATCCGTCCCGGTCGGACTGGACGGCGGCCAGCGGGTCGGGCACCGGGACCCCGGCGCGCCGCAGGCGCTCGGTGGCCTCCAGCTCGTCGAAGGCCCGGTCGCCCAGCAGGTAGGCCCGCTCGACGAACCGCCCCGGAAGGCCGCCCCGCCGGTAGGGGCGGATCACGGCCTCGCCGTGGGCGCCGGCCGGCACGGCCGCGAGCCCGCCGCGGCCGCCGCCGGGGTCGAAGGGCCGGGCGCCGGGCGCCAGCTCCTCGGGTGGCCGGTCGGCGGCCTCCATCAGCCCCAGCTTCTCGAAGGCCGGCAGGAAGTCCCGCAGGACGAGGGCGGCGGCGCCGTCGCCGCGGCGCGCCGTCCACGTCTCCTCCATCCATCCGGGCAGCTCGACCTCCATGGCGAGGGAAAGGTGGAGGGAGGGAAGCGTCGCCGCGAGCCGGGCCGGGCGGACGGGCCGAACGCGACGGACGCGCCGCGACGGGGACGGGAAGCGCCGGAGCGCGGCCGGGACGACCGGGGGCGGGTCGGGACGCGCCGGGGTCGGGGCCCGAGCGCGCCGGGCCCTCGCGTTGTGGGGGTCGGAGCGGGCGGGATACCTTGGACGTCCGCCGAGCCGCCGCCCGAACCGAGCCATGGCCAGCCCCGACGACGTCCCGCCCCTCTCCGGCTTCACGCTGATCAAGAACGCCACCGTCCGGGAGTACCCGGTCGAGGCGGTGCTCCGCACCCTGCGCCGGGTGTGCGACGAGGTGGTGGTCAACGTCGGCGCCTCGGAGGACGACACCCTGGAGCGCGTGCGGGCGGCGTCGGGCGACGACGTGCGCCTCCTCCGGCGGGAGTGGCCCGACGAGTTCGACAACCACCTGAAGGAGCTCTCCGCCGAGTCCAACCGGGCGCTGGAGGCCTGCGAGCACGACTGGGCGCTCTACCTGCAGGCCGACGAGCTGCTGCACGAGGAGGAGGTGCCCCCGCTCCGGCGGGCCCTGGCCCGGGCGGACGCCGACGACCGGGTCGAGGGCCTGCTGTTCGACTACCTCCACTTCCACGGGTCGCCGGACTGGGTGCTGGAGGGCCGGCGCCGCTACCGCCGCGAGGTGCGGGTGGTGCGGCGGAGCGCGGGGGTCCGGTCGGTGCGGGACGCCCAGGGCTTCCGGGTGGGCGGGCCGGACGGCCGCAAGCCGCGGGTGATCCGCTCCGGCGCCCGAATCTTCCACTACGGGTACGTGAAGAGCCGGGAGGGGCTCGACCGCAAGCGGCGGCTCTGGATGCGGTGGTTCGGGGAGGAGCCGGACGAGGACCGGGGCCTCACGCTCTACCGGTACCGGGGGCTGCGGCGGTTCGAGGGGGAGCATCCCGAGGCGGTCCGCCCCTGGCTGGAGGAGCGCAGCTTCGCCTTCGACCCGGAGGAGGCCGAGCCCCCGCCGCGGGACCTCCGGACGCTCAAGGTCCGGATCTCCGACGCCGTCGAGCGGTGGACGGGCCACCGGCTCTTCGAGCACCGCAACTACCGGCTGATCCGGTGAGCCGGGCGTCCGACGCCCCGCGAAAGGCTCCCGGCGCGGACGGCGATCCGTCCTCCGGGCCGGCCGGCGAGCCCCCGCTCCGGGTCCTCCACGTCGACTCGGCCCGCGAGTGGCGCGGGGGGCAGAACCAGGCCCGGCTGCTGGCCCGCGAGCTGGGGGACGTCCCGACGGTCGAGCAGGGGCTGCTCGCCCGCGGCGGCTCGCGGCTGGCCCGGGAGGGCCGGGCGCTCGGCCTGGAGACCGTCGGGGTGCCCTGGGGCCCCGGCCTCGACCCCCGGGCGGTGGCGGCGATCGCCCGTCGGGCCCGCGGGTGGGACCTGCTGCACGCCCACAGCTCGCACGCGCTCCAGGCCGCGGTGCTGGCGCTGGCGGCGTCCGGCGCGCCGGCGGGGCTGGTGGCCGCCCGCCGGCTGGACTATCCGCTCTCGTCGCCCGCGGTGTGGCGGCGGGCCGACCTGATCCTGGCCGTCTCGACGCCGGTGGCCCGGGTGCTGGAGGGCTGCGGGCTGGCGCCGGCCCGGATCCGGGTCGTCCACGACGGGATCGACCCGGACGAGCTGCGCCCGGCCGAGCCGGGCCGGCTGCGCTCGGCGGCCGGGGCGGGGGCGGACCGGGTGCTGGTGGGCTCGGCGGGGGCGCTGGTGGGCCACAAGGACCACCGCACCCTGGTCCGGGCCGCCGCCCGCGTGGCCGAGGGGCGCCCGGACGTCCGCTTCCTGGTGGCCGGCGAGGGGCCCCTGCGGCCGGAGCTGGAGGCTGAGGTGCGGGAGCGCGGGCTGGCGGACCGGTTCGCGCTGCCGGGCCACGTGGACGACGTGGCGCGCTCGCTGGGCGACCTGGACCTGTTCGTGATGAGCTCGCGGGAGGAGGGGCTGGGCACGGCGGCGCTGGAGGCCATGGCCGCCGGCGTGCCGACGGTGGTGACCCGGGCCGGGGGGCTGGCCGACGTGGCCGGCGACCTCCTGCCGGCCGTCCCGCCGGAGGACCCGGCGGCCCTGGCGGCCGAGATCGGCCGGCTGCTGGACGACCCGGAGGCCCGAGGCGAGCTGGGCCGGGCGGGACGGCGCCGCGTGGAGGAGCGCTTCACCGCCCGGCGGATGGCGGAGTCGACGCTGGCGGCCTACCGGACGGTGGCGGCCGCGCGCCGGCGTCGCCGGGAGCACGAGCGGGCGAGGGAGCGCCTGGGCCGGCTGCGGCGGGCCCGGCCTCCCGGGGGCCGGGGGGCGGGATGAGGGAGGCCCTGGAGCACCTGGGCGCCCGGGCCCTGGCCGCGGGCTTCTCGGCCCTGCCCGGGGGCGCCGCCCGGGCCGCGGGCCGCACGCTGGGGCGGCTCGCCCGGCGCCCGCTCGGGGTCCGCCGGGAGGTGGTGGAGGGCCAGATCGGGGCGGCCTTCCCGGGCTGGCCGCGGGACCGCGTGGAGGCCACGGCCGCCGCCTGCTACGAGCACTTCGGCGCGGAGCTCGCCGCCGTGGCCCGGATGGGTCGGCTCGAGCCGGAGGCCCTGCTCGACCGGACGGCCGGCACGCGAGCGGCCCGCGAGGTGTGGGAGGGGGCCACGTCCGACGGCCGCGGGGCGCTCCTGGTCACCGGCCACCTGGGCAACTGGGAGCTGGCCGGCGCGACCATGGCGGCGCTGGGGATCCCGGTCTCGGCGGTGGTGAAGCGGCAGAGCAACCCCCGGGTGGACCGGATGCTCGCGCGGCTCCGGCGTCGGCTGGGGATCGAGCCGGTGGACATGGCCGACGCGGGCCGGCGGCTCCCCGGGGCCCTGGAGGAGGGCCGGGGCGTGGCGCTGGTGGCCGACCAGGACGCCGGCCCGCGGGGCGTCCACGTCCCCTTCCTGGGCCGGCCGGCCTCCACCTTCCGGGGGCCGGCCCGCCTCTCGCTCCGCCACGACGCGCCGCTGCTCTTCGGCGGCCTCGTCCGCGAGGGCGAGGGCTATCGCCTGCTCCTGGAGCGGGTGGACGGGCCGTCCCAGGAGGGATCGGACGGGCCGTCCCGGGCGGGGGCGGACGGGGGAGGCGACGGGGCGCCGGGCGGCGAGCGCGCGCTGACGCGGGCCTGGGTCGCCCGGCTGGAGGCGGAGGTGCGCGAGCGGCCGGCCCAGTACTTCTGGTTCCATCGGCGCTGGAAGACGCGTCCGCCGGACGGGGGCCGGGACGGCGGTCGGGCGGGACCGGAAGCGGAGGGCTGAGCCGCCCGCCCGACCCGCCCGGCCCGGACCCGTGGCCAACCGGCCGGGTAGACCGGAGACGCGAGTCGAGCACCGATCCCGGGCGCCGCCGGGCGGGCGGCCGGAGGGCGCGAGCCCCGGAAGCCCCCGGCGGCCGGACGCCGCCGCCGGGCCGTCCCCCCGAACCCATTCCGCGACGAGAGCCCCGAGAGCCTTGATCTACGTCGGCCTCCCCGTCCACGACGAGCGCCACACCGTCGGCGTGCTCATGTGGCGCATCCGCAAGGAGATGGTCCGCGAGGACCAGGACTTCCGGATGGTGGTGGTGGACGACGCCTCCGACGACGGCACGGCCGAGGTGCTCGAGCCCTACCGCCGGATCCTGCCGCTGAAGGTGCTCACCCACGACCGGCGGCGCGGTTACGCCGCCTCGCTGGAGCGGATCGTCCGCCACGTGCTGGACGCCTCGGGCTACCACAAGCGCGACGCCCTGCTGACGCTCGAGGCCGACTTCACCCACGACCCCGCCGCGGTGCCCGAGATGCTGCGCTGCTTCCAGAGCGGCGCGGACCTGGTGCACGGGGTCCCGCGCCGCCGCGGGGCGCTGCCCCGGACCGTCCGCTGGGCCCGCCGGGCGGTCTCCCTGCTGACGGGCGACCTCCCGCTGCCCGACGGGATCGACGATCCCTTCACGGGCTTCCGTCTCCACCGGCTCTTCGTGCTGCGCCGGGTGCTGGAGGAGGTGGGGGAGGACGAGCCCATGCTCCGCTACGACGGCTGGGCCGCCAACGCCGAGCTGCTGGTGAAGGCCCTGCCGCACGCCCGTCAGGTGGACCAGGTCGACTTCGACCTGGACTACTCCCGCCGCTACCGCGACAGCCGCTTCCGCCTGCTCGGCGAGCTGTGGAACGTCTTCCGGGCGGGCCGCGACGAGACGCTGCGCCGCCGCGGCGCGGAGCTGCGGATGGAAGGCGGGGGCTGAACCCGTGATCCGCTCCGGCTCTCTCCGTCCCGCCGCCGGCCGCCGCTCCTCCCCGGCTCCCGTGTCCTCCGCGGTCCCCGTGCCCTCCCCGGCCCTCCTCCCGCTGTTCGGGTGGGGGTTGCTGCTGGCGTGCGGCGCGCTGGCCGCCGCGACCGGGCCGGCGGTCGCCCAGGCCGGGGGAGGCTCGGGCGGCGGGGCGGCCGACGCCGCCGCGGTCGACACCGCCGCGGTCGACACCGCCGGCGCGGCGTCGTCCGGACCCGGGGCCCGCTCCCCCGGGAGCCGCGGGTGGCGCTTCCCGGTGGGCGAGCGCGCCGTCTACGAGGTCCGGGTCTCGCTGGGATCGGTGCCCTCCCCGCGGCCGCTGGGCGAGGCCCGGCTGAGCGTGGAGGGGACCGAGCGGATCGACGGCACCCGCACCTACCGGACCTCCCTGGAGGTCGAGGGGGGCATCCCGATGGTCTACCGGATGGACGACCGCCAGGTGAGCTGGATCGCCCCCGACCCGATCCGCTCGCTGCGCTACCTGGAGCGCCTGCGCGAGGGCGACTATCGACGCCACCGCCGCTATCGCCTGGACCAGGCCCGGGGCGCGTACACCCGCTACGACCGCGCCGACGGGGCGTGGCGCCGGGTGGAGGAGGAGACGGAGGTGGCGATGCCGGCGAACGCGCTGGACGAGGTCTCCTTCCTCTATTTCGTCCGCTCGCTGCCGCTGGAGCCGGGCGACACCTACCGCTACGAGCGCTTCTTCGAGGCCGACGGCAACCCGGTGGAGATCGAGGTGCTCGGACGGGAGGAGGTCCGGGTCCCGGCGGGCCGGTTCGAGACGGTGGTGGTGCGGCCGGTCCTGCAGACCGACGGGCTGTTCGCCGAGGGGGGACGGGCGCGGGTCTGGCTCAGTGACGACGAGCGGCGGATCATCGTGAAGATCGAGAGCAGCATGAAGGTGGGCCGCGTCGACATGTACCTGCGCTCCTACGAGCCGGGCGACTCGGGAGGCGGCTGAGCCTGCGTCCTCGCGGTCGGGGGGCGAGGTCCCGCTCCCGGGCGAGGCGAGCCCGCGATCCGGGGGCGGCCGTCGGCCCCCGACCCGCGACGCGGCCGGGGCGCGGGCGGGACCGGCGGGCGGACCCCTGGGACGAATCCGGTTTTTGATCGGTTGCGGGTCCGGCCGTAGATTGCCGTCCTGGCCGGCACGAGCCGCCCCCGCGACCGGCGAGGGGCGGGAGGACCGGGACGGAGCGACGCCGACGCACGACGGAGCGGCACCGACGCACATCCCATAGAGGCGACGAGGAGGATCACTTGGGCAAGGGCAAGTACGAGCCGACGGACCTGGAGCGGGCGCGGGACGAGCTGTTCAGCCACATCCGGCGCTGCGACGTCCTCCAGGCCACGCCGCAGCAGCAGGAGGAGTGGCTGGACGACACCATCGAGTACCTGACCGACCGCTACCCGGCCCTGGACCGGAAGGACCTGGCCGAACTGCGGCAGCTCGGCGACCGCTACTGCCGGCCGCCGGTCCCCCACGGAGACGTCGACGCCCGGGAGCACTGGGCGGAGGACGCCCCCACGGCCACGGCCGAGGAGCCGGAGGAGGCCGTCGAGCCCGAGGCAGTGGACGCCGAGGCCGTCGAGGCCCAGCCGGCGCCCGACGCCGAGGTCCCCTCGTCCTGACCGGCCGACGCGCCGCCCCGCACGAGACGACCACGAAACCCGAGGTCAACCCAAGCTGAGACCCGGACTCCGGCTCTCCCCGCTCCCTCCGTCCGGCGCGCCCCCCCGCCGCGCACCGGTGTCGAGCGGCGGCCCCGACGCGCCCCCCGGGTCCGGACCACGGGGCGAGGCCCGGCCCGCCGGGAGGCGCTCCGCCTGATGGACCCCGCCCTCCCGCTCAAGATCGTCATCGCCCTCGTGTGCCTGGGGGCGAACGCGTTCTTCGTGGCCGCGGAGTTCGCGCTGGTCAAGGTGCGCCGCACCCGGGTCCGGGAGCTGGCGGCGAGCGGCGACCGGCTGGCGCGCTCGGTGGAGCGGTCCGTGGAGAACCTGGACCGCTCGATCTCGGGCTGCCAGCTCGGCATCACCCTGGCGTCGCTGGGGCTTGGCTGGATCGGCGAGCCGGCGGTGGCCGAGCCCCTCTCCCACCTCTTCTCGACGCTGCCGGGCGCCTGGAGCACCTTCCTCACCCACGGCACCGCGGTGGCGGTGGCCTTCCTGTTCATCACCTTCCTCCACATCGTCCTGGGCGAGCTGGCGCCCAAGACCGCGGCCCTGGTCCGGCCGGAGGCGGTGAGCCGGGCGGTGGCGATGCCGCTGAACGGCTTCAACTGGGTCACCGGCCCGGCGGTCTGGTTCCTGAACGGGACCGCCAACCTGATCGTGGACCTGATGGGGCTGGACCGCACCGGGATCGCCGAGGGCCACGTCCACAGCCCCGAGGAGATCGAGATGCTGCTCGAGCAGAGCCTCCGGGGCGGGGTGGTCGAGCAGGACGAGGAGGCGATGATCCACGGGGTCTTCGAGCTCACGCGGACGGTGGCCCGGGAGGTGATGACCCCCCGGACCGACATCGTCGCCGTGCCGGCCGACGCCCCGGTGGACGAGGTGCTCTCCACCGCCGCCGAGTCGGGTTTCTCGCGGTTCCCCGTCTACCGGGAGTCGCTGGACGACGTGGCCGGGGTGCTCCTGGTCAAGGACGTCCTGCCGTGGATCCAGGATCCCCCCGAGGAGCCCTTCGACGCCGAGACGCTGGCCCGGGAGGCCGTCTTCGTGCCCGACACGAAGCCGGTCGACGACCTGCTGGCCGAGCTGCGCCGCCGGAAGGTCCACATGGCCGTGGTGGTGGACGAGTTCGGGGGCACCGACGGCATCGTCACCCTCGAGGACCTGCTGGAGGAGATCGTCGGCGACATCTACGACGAGCACGACGTCGCCCGGGCCGAGGTCCGGGTGGAGGCGGACGGCCGCGTCCTGGTGGCCGGGACGGCGAGCCTCTCCGACCTGGCCGAGCGCTTCGAGCTGGAGGGGCTGGACGCGCTGGACTACGACACCGTCGCGGGCTACGTCATGGGGGAGCTGGGCCGGATCCCGGACGACGGGGAGCGCGTGGCCCTGGACGGCGCCCAGATCGAGGTGCTGGAGACCCGCGACCGGCGCGTGGACCGGCTGGAGCTCCACCTGCCCGAGGGGCGGGAGGCGTCCCGAGGGGCGCCCGGCGAGGAGCCCGGCGGAGGGTCCGGGGAGGCCGGAGGCGCCGGGGACCGACCCGAAGACGACGGGGGCGAGCCCGAGGGTGCCGGCGAGGCGAGCGCGGGGGACGGGGACGGGCACGGAGACACGGGGGACGAGCCCGGCGCCTCCCGCGAGGAGAACGCGGGCGGCTGAGGCCGCCGACCGGTCCGCCGCCGGCTCCCGAACCGCCGCCGCCCGCCCGCCCCCGGCCGCGCGGGCAGCCACGACACCCGAATCCACGGAACCGGAATCCACGGAGAAGAGGTCCCATGACACACGAGCGCCGACCGAGCCGATCCGCCGCACCGATCCTGGTCTCCCTGCTGGTGGCCGTGGGCCTGCTGGCCGTCGACGCCGGCGACGACGTCCTCCGCGCCCAGGAGGACGGTGACCGGGAGGACCGGAAGGCGAAGGCCACCGCCATCGTGATCCACGGGGGCGCCGGGAGCATCCGCGAGATCGACATGACCGACGAGGAGGAGGCGGCCTACCGCTCGGCGATGGAGGAGGCCCTCCGGGCGGGCGACCGGGTCCTGGCGGACGGGGGCGGCGCGGTGGACGCCTGCATCGCGGCGATCCAGGTCATGGAGCGCTCGCCGCTGTTCAACGCCGGGGTCGGCGCGGTGCTGACCAGCGAGGGCACCGTCGAGCACGACGCCTCCATCATGGACGGCCGGACCCGGAACTCGGGGGCGGTGGCCGGCGTCAAGCACCTCCGGAGCCCCATCGCCGCCGCCCGGCTGGTGATGGACTCCTCGCGGCACGTGATGCTGGCCCGGGAGGGCGCCGAGACCTTCGCCGAGCAGCACGGCTTCGAGATGGTGCCCAACGAGACCTTCATCACCGAGGAGCGCGAGGAGGACGCCGAGGGGGACGACGGCTCCGCCGACGACGGGGGCTCCGCCGACGCGGCGGCCGGCGGCCCGGCCGGCGAGGGGGCCGTCCCGCCCGCGGGGCACCTGGGCACGGTCGGCTGCGCCGCCCGGGACCGGCGGGGGAACCTGGCGGCCGGGACGTCCACCGGCGGGACGTCCAACAAGCGGTGGGGCCGGATCGGCGACTCGCCCATCATCGGCGCGGGCACCTACGCCGACAACGAGACCGTCGCCGTCTCGGCCACCGGCTACGGCGAGTTCTTCATCCGCGGGGTGGTGGCCCACGACATCGCCT
>CAZJJO010000053.1:0-14016 GCA_964546375.1 uncultured Gemmatimonadota bacterium | reverse complement strand
CGGGGCGCGCCGCGGGTGGCCGGGCCGGCTCGCCGCCGCGGCCGCGTGCGGGCTCCTCCTGGCCGTCGCCCCGGCGGGGCTGGCCGGCCAGGACGCCGAGCGGGGCGAGGAGATCTACCGGCGCTGGTGCCAGGAGTGCCACGGGGCCGAGGGCGAGGGCGACGGGCCGGCGGCCGACCGGATGCTGCCCCGGCCGCGCGACTTCACGGAGGCCCGCTATCAGATCCGCACCACGTCCAGCGGACGGCTCCCCACCGACGAGGACCTGCGGGAGGTGATCCGCGAGGGCGTCCCCGGCACGACCATGCCCGGGTGGCCCGACCTGAGCCGCTCGGAGATGGACGACCTGATCGCCTACCTGAAGTCCTTCTCCCGCTTCTTCGGCCGCGGCGATCCGCCCGAGCCCGTCGACCTGGGCGAGGACCCCGGCGGCGGCGAGGAGGCGATCGAGGCGGGCCGCCAGGTCTACGAGGAGCTGGAGTGCTACCGATGCCACGGCCAGGCCGGCCGCGGGGACGGGGCCTCGGCGCCGACGCTGGAGGACTGGCGGGAGCGGCCGATCCGGGCGGCCGACCTGACCGAGCCCTGGACCTTCAACGGCGGCAGCTCGGTGGAGGAGATCCACGCCCGCTTCCTGACGGGCCTGGACGGCACGCCGATGCCGACCCAGGCGGACGCGGTCGCCTCGGACGTGGTGGACGAGGAGGACCTCTGGAACCTGGCCCACTACGTCCGGAGCCTGGGGCCCGAGCGCTCGCCGCCGCGCGTCCGGGACGCCGTCCGGGTCGAGCGGGTCGAGGGCTCCCTGCCCGAGGGCCCCGGCGACCCGGCGTGGTCGGAGGTCGGGCGCTTCTGGTTCCCCCTGGCGGGCCAGGTGATCGAGCGTCCCCGGCAGTTCGAGCCGAGGGTGGACGGGATCTGGGTGCAGGGGGTCCACGACGGCAGCGAGATCGTGCTGCGGGTGGCGTGGAACGACCCGTCCTCGAGCCCGGACTCGGCCTGGCGGGAGTGGCGGCGGAAGGTGGCGGACGTCATGTTCGACGACGGCACGCCCATCCCCACGGAGCCGCTGGCCGACCGCCTGGCCGTACAGTTCCCCACGAGCGTGCCCGAGGGCCGGGAGCGCCCCTACTTTCTGATGGGCAGCTCCCAGCGGCCCGTGTACCTGTGGCGGTGGAACAGCGAATCGGGTCACCGCGAGGCGGTGGCCAGCGGCCTGGGGACCGCCTCGGAGCTGGAGGGGAACGGGCTGGAGGGCTCGGCCGTCTGGGAGGCGGGCCGGTGGAGCGTCACCTTCCGGCGCTCCCTCACGGCCGAGGGGGACCGCCGGATCGGCTTCCCGGCCGGCGTGGCCGTCCCGACGGCGTTCTTCGCCTGGGACGGCGACAACGGGGAGGACGAGACCCGGGGGGCGGTGAGCAGCTGGTACTTCCTGGTGCTGGAGGAGCCGACGGGGCCGGCGGTCTACGCGGTCCCGCTGGCCGCGGTCCTCCTCACCGGCGGGCTGGGCGTGTTCCTCACCCGGCGCGCTCGGAGGCGGCGGGAGGACGAGGCGAGCGACGAAGCGACCGACGAAGCGAGGCACCGAGACTCGGACGACGAGGGAGACGACAGATGACGACACGACGGAGCATCCGGGGACGAGCGACCACGGCCGTGGCCGTGACGGCGATGATGCTCGTGGCCGCCTGCGGCGGCGGCGAGGAGCCGGCGGCCGACGGGGAGGCGGCGGACCGGGCCGAGCAGCAGGGGCCCGTGGTGCCGCCCGACTCCCAGGCCACGGTCTCGGGCATGGTGAGCTTCGAGGGGACCCCGCCCGAGCCGGAGGCCATCGACATGTCCGCCGAGGAGGCGTGCGCGGCCGCCTACGGGGACGAGGGCCCGACCACCCAGCACGTCCAGGTGCAGGACGGGGGGCTGGCCAACGTCTTCGTCCACGTGAAGTCGGAGCTGGACCGGTCGTTCCCGGCGCCCTCCGAGGCGGTGGAGCTCGACCAGCAGGACTGCCGCTACCGGCCCCACGTCCTCGGCGTCCAGACCGGCCAGGCGCTGGCCATCCTCAACAGCGACTCGCTCCTGCACAACATCAACGCCCAGCCCGAGGAGAACCGCGGCTTCAACATCAGCCAGCCGCAGGCGGGGATGCGCACCACCCGGGAGTTCACGATCCCCGAGGTGATGATCCCGGTCCAGTGCGACGTCCACGGCTGGATGAACGCCTACGTCGGGGTGGTCGACCATCCCTTCCACGCCGTGTCCGCCGCGGACGGCTCCTACGAGATCACCGGGCTGCCGCCGGGCGAGCACGTCCTGCAGGCCTGGCACGAGCGCTACGGCACCATGGTCGACACCGTGGAGGTCGCCGCCGGCGGGTCGGCCGAGGCGGGCTTCACCTACAGCGCCGACATGGCCGGCGCCGAGGTGCCGCTGGCCGAGCCCCTGGTCGTCTACCACGGGCCCGACGGCCTCGAGACCGAGCGGGGCGGCCGGTGACCCGACGAGATCGGCGCCGCCCCGGCTCGGGGCGGCCCACGGCCGGTGACCGCGGGCGGGGGCCGGACGGCGGGTCCCCGACCCCCTTCCACCGGAGGAGGTAGAGGATGGGCCTGGAGTGGCTGGACTGGACGCTGCCCGTCAACCTGTCCGTCCACCGCGGCGGGATCGACGAGATGTACTACGTGATCCTGGCCGTCACGGGGCTGGCCTTCGTGCTGGTGGAGGCGGGCATCCTGTGGTTCGTCTTCCGCTACCGCAGCCGCGAGGGCCACGAGGCCCGCTACACGCACGGCAGCGCCCGGATGGAGGTGATCTGGACCGCGATCCCGACCGTGGTCGTGGTGCTGCTGGGGATCCGCAGCGGGATGCTCTGGGGCGACATCAAGAGCCCGGACGCCCGCCCGGCGGACGAGGACGCGGTCGTGGTGGACGTCCGCGCCCAGCAGTTCGAGTGGCACTTCCACTACGACGGCGCCGACGGCGAGGAGGGGACGGGCGACGACTTCAGCGTCCGGAACCACCTGCACCTGCCGGCGGATCGGCCCGTGGTGGTGAACCTGACCTCGGAGGACGTGATCCACTCCTTCTCCATCCCCGAGCTGCGCGTGAAGCAGGACGTCGTGCCGGGGATGACCACCACGACGTGGTTCGAGGTCTCCGAGCCGGCCGAGGTCGAGCTCGGCTGCGCGGAGCTCTGCGGGCTGGGCCACTACCGGATGAAGGCGGACGTGACGGTCCATTCCGACGACGCCTTCGAGGCCTGGAGGGACGAGCGGAGCGCGGAGGCGGAGACCGAGGGATGATCGGCACGGCCCCGGGCGCCGGCCGTCGCGCCGGCGGGCCGGCCGGCCCGGGGACGCCCCCCGTCGACGAGACGCCGAAGGAACGCTGAACGGGAAAGGACGACATGGCGACCATCGTGGAGGACGGAGCCGGGACCCCGGTCCGGGAGGCGCACGAGCAGGGCTTCCTGCGCAAGTACGTCTTCTCCACCGACCACAAGGTCATCGGCATCCAGTTCCTCATCATGAGCCTGCTCTTCCTCCTGCTGGGAGGCCTGCTGGCCATGGTGATGCGGCACCAGCTCGCGTGGCCGGGCGACGCGATCCCCGGGGCGAGCCTCCTGGGGGAGGGCATGGCGCCGGGCGGCGTCCTGCTGCCGGAGGGCTACACGTCGCTGGTGACCATGCACGGCACGTTCATGGTCTTCTTCGCGATCATGCCCCTGCTGGTCGGCGTCTTCGCGAATTACCTGATCCCCCTGCAGATCGGGGCCCGGGACATGGCCTTCCCGCGCCTCAACATGGCCTCGTTCTGGCTCGCGGTGCCGGCGGGCGTGCTGATGCTGGCCAGCTTCTTCGTGCAGGGCGGGGCTGCCCGGGCGGGCTGGACCGCCTACGCCCCGCTGAGCGCCCTGCCGGAGGCCAGCGGCGTCCACCTGGGCCAGCAGCTCTGGTGCGTGAGCCTGGTGGTGCTGGGGTTCTCCTCCATCGCCGGGTCGGTGAACTACATCACCACGGTCATCAACATGCGGGCGCCCGGAATGACCTGGTTCCGCCTGCCGCTATCGGTGTGGGCGCTCTTCATCACGGCGATCCTCGCCCTGCTGGCCATGCCGGTGCTGTCGGCCGCCCTGATCATGCTGCTCTTCGACCAGACCATCGGGACGCACTTCTTCCTGGTGGCCGAGGGCGGCCAGCCCCTGCTGTGGCAGCATCTGTTCTGGTTCTTCGGCCACCCCGAGGTCTACATCCTCATCCTCCCGGCCATGGGGATCACCTCGGAGGTGATCGCCACCGACTCCCGCAAGCCGATCTTCGGCTACAAGTCGATGGTCTATGCGATGATCGCCATCGGCTTCCTGGGCTTCATCGTCTGGGGCCACCACATGTTCCAGAGCGGCATGAACCCGATGCTGGGGACCAGCTTCATGATCGCCACCCTGGTGATCGCGGTGCCCTCGGCCATCAAGACGTTCAACTGGATGGGGACGCTCTGGAAGGGGGACATCCAGCTCCACACGGCGAACCTGTTCGCCATCGCCTTCGTGGCGCTCTTCGTCATCGGGGGCCTCAGCGGCGTCTTCATGGCCTCCACCCCCGTCGACGTCTACATCCACGACACCTACTTCATCGTGGCCCACCTGCACTACGTGCTCTTCGGCGGGAGCATGATGGCGATCTTCGCCGGCATCTATCACTGGTATCCGAAGATGTTCGGCCGGGTGATGAACGAGTTCTGGGGGAAGGTGCACTTCGCGCTGACCTTCGTCTTCTTCAACGTGGCCTTCTTCCCGATGCACCGGCTGGGGCTCGGCGGGACGATGCGGCGGCTCTACGACACGACCGAGTACGAGCGCTTCGCCGCCATGCAGGACACGAACGTGCTCATCACCTGGGGCGCGTTCGGGCTCCTGCTGGCCGGGGTCGTCTTCGCCGGCAACTTCATCTGGCACCTGTTCGCCGGGGAGCCGGCGGAGGCCAACCCCTGGAACGCGAACACCCTGGAGTGGCAGACGCCCTCGCCGCCGAAGCACGGCAACTGGGAGGAGATCCCCGAGGTCTACCACCCGCCCTACGAGTACAGCCACCCGGCCATGGACAAGGACTGGCTGGCGCAGAACGAGCGCCCCGACGTCACGAGCCCCGCGCGGGAGGGCGGCGAGGCGGCCGGGGCAGGCGCGGTGGCCGGTGCCGGGGGGGCGGCATGAGCGGACGACGACCATCACCGGGCCGGCGGGCGCCGGCGCGGCCGGACAGCGGGAGGAGGGGAGCATGAGCACCGAGGCTGCGGCGGCGACGGGACGGACGCCCGACAAGGCCATCGGCGTCCACGACGCCAAGGTGGGCATGTGGGTCTTCCTGGCGTCGGAGGTGATGTTCTTCACCGGCCTGATCGGCTCCTACATCATCCTCCGGTTCGGAGCCGCGGGCGGCTGGGCCGCGCCCGGCGAGGTGCTGGCCATCGACATCACGGCGCTGAACACCTTCATCCTCATCTGCAGCAGCGTGAGCATGGTGAAGGCGTTCGCCGCCGCCGAGGACGACGACCTGGGCGGGGTCCGCCTCTGGATCACGGTGACCCTGGCGCTCGGGATGGTCTTCCTGGGCATCCAGGTCTACGAGTACGCCGAGCTGATCGGCCACGGCTTCCTGCCGACCTGCTCCGAGGAGCTGGCGGCCTCGGTGACGAACTGCGACCTGTACGGGTCCACCTTCTACACGATGACCGGGTTCCACGGCCTCCACGTTTTCCTGGGGGTCTGCTGCCTGGCCTTCACCTCGGTGAAGGCCTTCGCGGGCTCCTTCAACCTGCGGGGGGTCGAGACGCTGGGGCTCTACTGGCACTTCGTGGACCTGGTCTGGATCATCCTGTTCACCATCGTCTACCTGATCTGAGCGAGAGCGCGGGGCGACCATGACGGACGCGAACGAGAGCGGGCGGCAGGAGCCGGAGCCCGAGGCGGAGGAAGAGGAGCAGGAGCCGCGCTACATGGCGGTCTGGGGGGGGCTGGCCGTCCTCACGCTGCTGGAGGTCTGGGTGGCCGGCACCGGCCTGGCCAAGTCGCTGATCGTGGCCCTGCTGATCGGCATGGCCATCTGGAAGGCCGCCCTGGTGGCGCTCTACTACATGCACCTGAAGTTCGAGCCCCTTCGCCTGATCGTGCTGGCGATCGCCCCGCTGCCCGTGGCGGCGATCCTGGTGGTGGCCGTCCTCCAGGAGTACTGATGGCCGCAGGCGCCGAGGGCCTCGCGGTGCCGGCGGCGACCCGGACGGACCCGGACCGCACCGCCGGCCTGCCGGTCTTCCTGGCGCTGGCCCTGCTCCCGGCGGGGCTCCTCCCGGTCCTCCTCGGCCTGGCCGGATGGGCCTACGGGGCGGCGGCGCTGGCGGCGGGGGTCACCCACCTGGCCGCGGCGGTGCGCGCCCGCCCTTCGATCGGCGCGCCGGGGCGGGGATCGGGGGTACGGCGCTCGGTCCTCCACCTGGCCGTCCTCGCCGGGGCGCTGGCGGCGGACGTCGGGCTGCTGGACACGCGGGCGCCGGCGCCCGAGGCCCTGCCGCACCTGCACGCGGGCCTCAACGGGTGGGCGGCCGTGTCGCTGGCGGCCGGGGTGGGGATGATCCGCAGGGGGCGGAGGGCCGCCCATCGGGCGTGCATGCTGAGCGCCGCCGCGGCCTCGGCCGTCTTCCTGGCCTCCTACCTGGTCTATCACGCCCGGGTCGGCTCCGTGCCCTTCGGCGGCGAGGGGCTGGCCCGGACCGTGTACCTGGCGGTGCTGGCCAGCCACGTGGTGCTGGCGGTGGCCGTCGTCCCGGCCGCGCTGCTGACGCTGGCCCGGGCCCTGTCCGGGCGGGAGGCGGCCCACCGCCGGGTCGCCCGGTGGACCTTCCCGGTGTGGCTCTACGTCTCGGTGACGGGGCTGGCGGTCTACTGGGCGGTGCACGTCCGTTGAGGCGGCGGGGGAGGGCCGCCATCGGGACGGGGCCGCCGTCCGTGGACGCCGGCGGCGGCGCGGCGGCGGGTCGGCAGGCAGCGATCATCGACGGGAGGCGGAGATGAGTTCGAAGGCCGAGAGCGGGGAAGAGGGCTCGCCCACGACGGGGCAGGGCGTCGTCGCGGGGCTGCTGGCGGGCGCCGCGGTGGCGCTCTTCTTCCTGGTCCTGGACGCGGCGGGCGGGGAGCTCTTCCGGACGCCGTCCCGGCTGGCGGCCGCCGTCTTCGGCGAGGACCCGGCGGCGGTCGGTACGGGGATGATCGTGCTCTTCACCGGCCTCCACTTCGCGGTCTTCGCCGGGCTGGGGGCCGGAGCGGTGGTCCTGTTCCGCTGGGCCGGCCTCCCCCAGAACCTGGTCAGCGGGGCCCTCTACGGGCTGTTCGTCTTCTCGCTGATCTTCTACGTGTCGCTGCTGGTGACCGGGACCGGGGTCTTCCCGGCCACGTGGTGGCCCGCCGCCCTGGCGGGCAACTTCGTCGCCGGGCTCGTGCTGGGGGGCTACCTGCACTGGGCGGGGCCCCGTCCCGGGGTGGTGGGCCTGCACGAGGAGCTGAAGGAGCATCCGGTGGTCCGGGAGGGGCTGGTGGCCGGCCTGCTGGGCGCGGTGGCCGTGGCCGTCTGGTTCCTGGCGGTGGACCTGGTGGCCCGAGAGCCGCTCTGGACCCCGGCCGCGCTGGGCTCGGCCCTCTTCCAGGGCGCGTCCGGCCCCGAGGAGGTCCGCGTGACGCTGGCGCCGGTGCTCGGCTACACGGCGCTCCACGTGGGCGGCTTCCTGCTGGCCGGGATGGTGGCGGCCGGCCTGGTGGGCCAGGTGGAGAAGTTCCCGCCGCTGGTCTTCGCCCTGCTCCTGCTCGTGGTCGTGTTCGAGGTCTTCTTCATCGGCCTGACGGTGGCCCTGGGCGAGTGGATCCTGGAGAGCCTCGCCTGGTGGGCGGTCTTCGCGGGCAACCTGCTGGCGGCGGCCGCCATGGGCGGCTACCTGTGGCGCTGCCACCCCGTCCTCCGGGAGAAGCTCCGCTCGGGAGCCGCCTGGGGCGGCGGGGAGGCCCGGTCCGGGGGCCCGCGCTGACCCGGCGCCGCCCCCCCGGCCGCCGGTCGGTCCTCCACTTGCGACGACCGCCCCGCGGGCCGATCCTAGTGCGCCCGGCCGGACGTCCGAGACGAGGCCGGTCCGAGGTCCCCGGATCCCCCCGAGAGAGGCGATCGCCGCGATGAGCCGCATCCCCCCGCAGGCGACAGCGGGCGCCGCGCCCGCCCCCGCGATCCCCGGCGCCGGGGACCTGCTGCGGCTCACCAAGCCGCGGATCACCCTCCTGGTCACCTTCACGGCGGTGGCCGCCGCCCTGGCGGCCGGGGCGGGCTCGGCGGGCACGCTGGTCCACCTCGCCGCCGGGACCCTCCTGCTGTCGGGGGGGACCAACACCCTGAACCAGTGGCTCGAGCGCGAGGCGGACGCCCGGATGGAGCGCACGCGGGCCCGGCCGCTGCCGGCGGGGCGGGTGCGGAGCCGGCAGGCCGCCCTCTGGGGGACGGCCCTGGTGGGGTCGGGCGCGGCGTGGCTGGCGGCGGGCACGAACGCGCCCACCGCGCTGCTCGGCCTGGCCGCGGCGGTCCTGTACGTGGCGGCCTACACGCCGATGAAGCGGCGGTCGCCGATCTCCCTGCTGGTGGGGGCCGTCCCGGGCGCCCTCCCGGCGCTGGGCGGATGGGTCGCCGTCACGGGCTCGGTCGGGGCGACCGGCCTGGCGCTGTTCGGCGTGCTCTTCCTCTGGCAGCTGCCGCACTTCCTGGCCCTGGGATGGCTGCTGCGGGACGACTACCGGCGGGCCGGCTTCTCGGTGCTGGCCGTCGAGGATCCGGAGGGCGTGCTCTCGGGGCGCTCGGCGGTGCTCTCGGCGGCGGGCCTGCTGCCGGTGAGCCTGGCGGCGTGGTGGGGCGGCGTCGCCGGCCCCGGGTTCGCGGCCGCGGCGGGCCTGGCCGGAGCCGTCTACCTGGCCGTCTCGATGGCCTTCGCCCGGTCGTCGACCGAGGCGGCGGCCCGCCGGCTGTTCCTGGTCTCGCTGGCCTACCTCCCCACCGTGCTGGCGGCCCTGGCGCTGGACGTCCGCTGGGCCTGAGGGTCGGCCGGGCTCAGACCTCGGCCAGCTCGTCGGCCAGGTCGGCGGGGCCCACGCGCCGGCCGACCCAGAAGGGGCCGAACTCGGCGTAGACCGCGCTGACCTCGTCGTAGCGCATCTCCGTCACCAGCTCCTTGAAGAGCAGGGGATCGCCGGCGAACAGGGTGACGCCCCACTCCCAGTCGTCGAAGCCCACCGAGCCGGTGATGACCTGGGAGACCCGGCCCGCGTACCGCCGGCCGATGTTCCCGTGCTCCACCATCAGCTCGTTCCGCTCCTCCAGGGGCAGCGTGTACCAGTTCTGCCCGGGCGCCCGCCGCTTGTCCATGGGATAGAAGCAGACGTAGGGCATGTCGTCCGGCTGCCGGGGGTGCAGGCGGTCCCGCACGTAGGGCTGGGCCCGCTGCTCCTCGGCGACCGCCCGGAGGCGCTCCCGGCCCTCCTCCGAGCGGGGATCCACTCCGTCGTCGCGCAGCTCCTCGACCGCCTCCCGCGTGGCCCGGTACAGGCCCAGCTCCACCACCGAGGTGTAGTCCATCTCCCGGTAGAGCTGGTCCCAGAGGGCGGTGCGGCGGAGCCGGCGCTCGGCGGACAGGAGGCCGTCCAGGTCGTCGCGGAAGTGGACCAGCAGGAGGTCGAGCCCCCCGCCGGCGACCCGGTAGGCGCCCGACCATCCCTCCTCGCCGAGGTCGCTCCACCCGTCCAGGACGTCGGCGAGCTGCTCGGCCCGGGCCCGGCGCTCCTCTCCGGGCAGCTCCCGGAGGCGGGGCCAGGCGACGCGCAGGCCCTGGTGGAGGACGTACCAGCCCTCCACGGTGAGGGGGGCGAGGCGGGTGTCGGGCATGGGCGACTCCGTCGTGGGGGAACGTCTCGTGCGCTCGCGCGGCAAGCTGGGCGGCCGGCTCCGGACGGGCAACGCCTCCCCCGGAGAACGGGACTTGCGGCCGCGTCCCGGCGGACGGGCGGGGCCGAGACGCGGCCCGCCGACGACCCCACGACGTCGGAGGAGGCCATGGCGGATCGGATCACCCACGAGGACGTGATGGAGGCGCGGCGGGAGGTCCGCGAGGAGCTGCTGCCGGCGGTGCGGGAGGCCGAGCTGGAGGTGGTGGCCCGGTACTTCTGGGCCCTCGACCCCATCGCCCCCCAGGTGGAGGGCCACTACACCATCGACGCGCTGGTGGGCGCGCTCGAGGGCGAGCGGCCCTGGCCGACGGACGCGCACCTGCGGGGGCTGCTCAACGAGTACCTCCAGCGCCGGGACGCGAACCCGTACCTGGACGAATGGAACCTCGAGGGGGAGGTGTCCGACGAGCTGGTGCGGCGGCTGGAGGTGGCCGCGGCGTGAGGCGCCGGAGGACACCGGCGCCGGGGCGGTGAAGTGGGGGGGGCGAGGACCGGGGCGGAGGGCTCCGGTCGCTCACCCCGAGTGTGAGCACTCGCAGGGTTCGCTCGCGGAACCCTCCGCCCCGGTCCTCGCCCGTCGTCGCGGGGGGGCGCCGGGCCGCTCCGGCTAAGGCCGGGGGAACGGCGGAACGGCTGGCCGGGGGGCGGTCGCTCATCGCTCACCCCGAGTGTGAGCACTCGCAGGGTTCGCTCGCGGAACCCTCCGCCCCGGTCCTCGCCCGTCGTCGCGGGGGGGCGCCGGGCCGCTCCGGCTAAGGCCGGGGGAACGGCGGAACGGCTGGCCGGGGGGCGGTCGCTCATCGCTCACCCCGAGTGTGAGCACTCGCAGGGTTCGCTCGCGGAACCCTCCGCCCCGGTCCTCGCCCGTCGTCGCGGGGGGGGCGGGCGGCTCCGGGCTCAGGCCAGCTCGGTGAAGCGGTAGACGACGACGCCGGTCTCGGGGTGGTTGTCCACGTCGACGTAGCCGGAGGCCACCATCTCCCGGAGCCGGTCCTCGACCTCGGAGAAGGAGAGGCCGGTGGCGGCCACGCCCTGCGTGACGGACAGGGAGCCGTCCCGCTTCTCGGCGGCCCGCAGCAGCTCCTGCATGACGTCCTCCTCGGTCCCCGGGGCGTCGCCGTCGGCGGCGCCGTTCGGCTCCGGAGCCGGCGCGGTCTCGCCGGCCACCAGGTGGCGGTAGCGGGGGTGGGGCAGGTGGCCGTCGCGGACGTTGGCCTCCCGGACCAGCTTCTTCATCCGGAAGAGGTCGACGAACTGGCCGATGCCGAAGAGGCCGGCCGTCAGCAGCCACAGGATCCCGGTGCCGTACTTCCCCAGGTAGATGCGGTGGATGCCCGCCAGCCCGAGGAAGAAGAGGCACCACAGGCCGTAGCCGACGCTGTTCCTGTACATCGCGATCCCTCCATGTCCGGGCCGGCGTTCTGCCCGCCGGCCGGTTCACCCTCCGGCTCGTCCTCCCCTACGGGCCGGATCGGACACGGGTTTCAGGCGCCGGACCGGATCATCAGGATGTCGCCGTCCCGGACCACGTAGTCCTTCCCCTCCGAGCGGACCTGGCCCCGGTCGCGGGCGTCCTGCATGGAGCCGATCTCCACGAAGTCGTCGTAGTGGATCGTCTCGGCCCGGATGAAGTTCTCCTCGAAGTCGGTGTGGATCCGGCCGGCGGCCTCGGGGGCACGGGCCCCCTGCCGCAGGGTCCAGGCCCGCAGCTCGGTCTCGTTCCAGGTGAAGAAGGTGTGCAGGCCGAGCAGCCGGAAGCCGGCGCGGATGAGCCGGTCGAGGCCGCTCCGCTCCAGCCCGTGCGCCTCCAGGTACTCGGCCCGCTCGTCCGGGGGCAGCTCGGCCACCTCGGCCTCAAGGCGCGCGCAGATGGGCACGACCTCCTCGCCCGGGTCGTGCTCCTCGACCCACCGGCGGACCCGGTCCACCTCCGGCGAGCCTCCGGCCTCCACCGCCCCGAGCCCCACGTTGGGGACGTACATCATCGGCTTGACGGTGAGCAGGTTGAAGCCGCGGAGCAGCTTGCGATCGTCCTCGTCCATCTCCTCGCGCCGGGCCGGCTCGCCCCGGGAGAGGCGCTCGTGGACCCGCGCCAGGAGATCCCGCTCCCGCTCGGCGCCCTCCTCGCCGTAGCGGACCTGCTTCTCGGCCGCCTCCAGCCGGCGCTCCACCCGCTCGAGGTCGGCCAGGGCCAGCTCCGCCCGGACGATCTCGAGGTCGGAGACCGGGTCGCCCCCGCCGCCGGCCCGGGCGACGCTGTCGTCCTCGAAGCAGCGGACCACGTGGGCCACCGCGTCCACCTCGCGGATGTTCTCCAGGAACTGGTTGCCCAGCCCCTCGCCCCGGGACGCCCCCTCCACCAGGCCCGCGATGTCGACGAACTCCACCACCGCCGGCTTCACCTCGTCCGGGTCGACGATCTCGGCCAGCCGATCCAGCCGCGGGTCCGGGACCTCGACCACGCCCACGTTGGGATCGATGGTGCAGAACGGGTAGTTCTCGGCCGGCACCGAGACGGCCGTCAGCGCCCGGAAGAGGGTGGACTTGCCGACGTTGGGCAGCCCGACGATGCCGATGGAGAGGCGGGAGGCCATGGGGAACGGGTTCGGGGTGGACGAGGACGGTCGAGCGCGGGGCGCACGCGGCCCGCGACGGCGCGACGTGCGACTGCTTCACCCCGGAGCCGGCGGCGGTGTTCCGCGGCGGAACGTCCCGGTCCCGCCGAGCGTAGGGAAGGGCGGCCCGCGGGCGAGCCCGGCCGGTTGCCCGCCTCGGGTCCGCACCTAGATTGTGGGGCGTCGCGCGTGGTGAGCGTAGCTCAGTCAGGTGAGAGCGCCAGGTTGTGGCCCTGGAGGTCGCCGGTTCGAATCCGGTCGCTCACCCTCGATCTCCCTGCACCTCTCCCTCCGCCCCCGCCGGCCGTTTTCGGCCCGTCGGCAACCCGCATCAAGGCCGCGTTTCGCACGTGCCCGCGGGGCCGATTATGTTGGGCTCGGCGCCGGGACCGTCCCGGCGGGACAGACGCAGATCGTGAACGGCGACCCACGGGGAGAGACGACGATGGCGCGTGAGGCGCAGTCGGGGGACACGGTGCGGGTTCACTACACGGGCACCCTGGACGACGGCACGGTCTTCGACAGTTCCCGTGACGGCGACCCCATCGAGTTCCAGCTCGGCTCGGGCGAGGTGATCGACGGCTTCGACCGGGCGGTCTCCGGGCTGGAGGTGGGCGAGAGCCGCGAGGTGGAGCTGGAGCCGGACGACGCCTACGGCGAGCGCAGCGACGACCTGGTCATCGACGTCGAGCGCGGCGACCTGCCCGAGGACCTGGACCCCGAGGTCGGACAGACCCTGGCGGTGGAGGGCGCCGACGGCGAGGAGATGGCGGCGTGGGTGGCCGAGGTGGGCGAGGAGGCCATCACCGTGGACCTCAACCACCCGCTGGCCGGCCGGACCCTCGTCTTCGAGGTGGAGCTGGTCGGGATCGAGTGAGGCCGGCCGGCGGGCCCGGCCGGGGGCGGAGCCGGCCGACCCGGCGGCGGCGCCCCCCCGGCGGAACATCCCCCTCGCGGGGCGTGTAGACTGGGGACGCGAGCAGGCGAAGGACGGCCTGCCGGGGCCGGGACCGAACGGTCGGTTCCGGGTCCCATCCCCTCGAGGGGACAGCTTGACAGCGACCCCCGTCGAGGGTAGGATTCATGTCCTCGCGCGACGGGCCTCACGGCCGATTCGTCGCGCGACTGCTTTTTGAAAAGAAGGTGTGCGTGACGTGTGGGGCCCCGACGGGCTACGGGCATCGCTTCCCGTGGTCCATGGGGAACCAAAGCGAATCAATTCCGGGCGCGAACCGAGCCCTCGTGGCTCGGACCACGCGTTCCGGCCAGGACCGTGGTGTCGAGGTCGGTCTTCGACCGCGCCTCGTCACCCGACGAACCACTTCAAAAATTGGAGGGTTTGATCCTGGCTCAGGACGAACGCTGGCGGCGTGCCTAACACAT
>CAZJJO010000052.1:0-14111 GCA_964546375.1 uncultured Gemmatimonadota bacterium | reverse complement strand
AGGGGCCGACGGAGGGCGCCGCGACGGCGGCCCCCTCCGCGGCCGCCGCGGCGGCCCCCGCCGCCGCGGCCGCCGCGGCGGCGGGCTCCTCCTGGGCCGGCGCCGGGGTCGGGGCGGCCGCGAGGGCCAGCAGGGCGGCCAGCAGGATCGGAGGCAGCGAGCTTCGGGGGTCCATGGCGGCTCCGGGGGTTCGACGAGCGCGGACGCGGGGGCCGGCCCCCGGGCGAACCTCGCCGAGGGCCCGGGCCGTCCCGCCTTCCGGGAAGACAGGACGGACGGAGGACCATGCTAGCGACGGAGCTGATCGAGCGAAAGCGCGACGGCCGGGAGCTGGACCCGGACGACCTGCGGGCGTTCCTGGACGCCTACCGGGACGGCGAGGTCCGCGACCACCAGATGTCGGCCTTCCTGATGGCCGTCTACTTCCGCGGCCTGACCCCGGAGGAGCTGACCGTCCTGACCCGGTCGATCGTGGACTCGGGACGGCGGCTGGACTTCTCGGGCGGAGCCGCCCCCGCGGCGGACAAGCACTCCACGGGGGGCGTGGGCGACAAGGTGTCGCTGGTGCTCTCGCCCCTGGTGGCCGAGGCCGGCCTCCGGATCCCCATGATGTCGGGGCGGGGCCTCGGCCACACCGGGGGGACCCTGGACAAGCTCGAGTCGATCCCGGGCTTCCGGACCGACCTCGAGCTGGCGGAGTTCCGCCGGGTCGTGGACGAGCTGGGCTGCGCCATGATCGGGCAGACCGAGGAGATCACCCCGCTGGACGGGGAGCTCTACGCCCTGCGGGACGTCACCGGCACCGTCCCCTCCGTGCCGCTCATCGCCTCGAGCATCGTCTCCAAGAAGGTGGCCGAGGGCATCGAGGCCCTGGTGCTGGACGTGAAGTGCGGGGCGGGGGCGTTCATGCGGGAGGAGGACGAGGCCCTCCGGCTGGCCGACACGCTGGTGGGGCTGGCCGAGGCGGAGGGCGTGGACACGGCGGCGCTGGTCACGGGCATGGAGGCGCCGCTGGGCCGGACGGTGGGCAACGCGCTGGAGGTCCGCGAGGCGGTGGCCTGCCTCCGGGGCGGAGGGCCCGGCGACCTGCGGGCGGTGGTGCTCTCGCTGGGCGCGGAGCTGCTGGCCCTCGCGGCCGGGGAGGAGCGCCCGGAGGCCCGCCGGCGGCTGGCCGCCCTGCTGGACGACGGCTCGGCGGCCGAGCGCTTCGCCCGGCTGGTCGAGCGGCAGGGCGGCGACCCCGCCGTGCTGGAGGATCCGGACCGCCTCCCGTCGGCCCCGTTCACCGGGGAGCACGTGGCCGGTCGCGAGGGCTGGATCGCCGCCCTGGACGCCCGGGAGGTGGGGCTGGCCGGGGTGGAGCTGGGGGCGGGCCGCCGCACCCGGGGGGCGGAGATCGACCCCTCGGTGGGCTTCGAGATCCTGGCCCGGCCGGGCGAGCGGGTCGAGGCGGGCCGGCCGCTGGTCCGGATCCACGCCGCCGGCGAGGCGGACGCGGAGGCGGCCCGGCGGCGGTTGGAGGGCGCGGTCTCGATCGTCGACCGGCCGCCGGAGACGCCGGCGGCCGCTTGGGAGCGGGACCGCGTCCGCTGGCGGGTGGACGCCGACGGACGGGAGCGGGTGGACGGCGCGGGCGACCCGGAGGGGGACGGCCCCGGGCCGGGGGGCGAAGGGGCCGGCTAGCGTCCCCCGTCGGCCCCGCCGGCCGAGGGCGTCGCCCCCTCCCGGGCGCTGTCGGGCGCCGCCCCGGGCGTCATCTCGCCCCCCGACCAGGGTCCGTGCAGGTCGCACGGGGACGGCGGCTCGGTGCCCGGGAGGTAGTGCTCCACGTAGACCGAGTCGGCGGGACACCAGGAGGTGGCCAGCCCGCCGCTGGTCCCGTCCACCTCGCGCTCGGTGATCTCCGAGGGCTCGGGCCAGGGCTCGGGCGCGGGCCGGTCCCGGTAGAAGCGGTTGAGGACGGCCAGCCCCACGGGCGCGGCATCGCGGCCGCCCTGGGCGTTGACGTGGAGCCTCCGGGGCTCGTCGAAGCCCACCCACGTGGTGGTGACGATCCCGGGGGTGAAGCCCACGAACCAGGCGTCGGTGGCGTCGTTGGTGGTGCCCGTCTTGCCCGCCACCGGGAGGTCGGACGGCACGCCCGCCCGGGCCGCCGCGCCCGCCGCCGTGCCGCGCTGGACGACGTCCCGCAGGATGTCGACCATGAGCCACGAGGTCCGCTCGCTCAGCACCTCCTCCCGCCGCGGCCGGCTCCGCCAGACCTCCCGCCCCTCGGCCGTCTCGATGCGCACCACCGGCCGGGGCTCGACCTTGACGCCCAGGTTCGCGAAGGTGGTGTAGGCCCGGGTCACCTGGAGCGGGATCACCGAGGCGGCGCCGATGGCCACCGAGGGGACGCGGGGGATCGGGGTCTCGATCCCCATCCTCCGGGCGTACTGGGCGACGGTCTCCACCCCCACCTCCCGGCCCACCTTCACCGCCACCACGTTGATGGAGTTGTAGAGCGCCTTCCGGACCGTCACCGGGCCGTGGAAGACCCCGCCGAAGTTCCTGGGCGAGTAGATGGTGCTGTCGGGGAGGAGGATCTCCACCGGGCTGTCGTAGATGACGTCGGAGGCCGTCAGGGCCCGGGTGTCCAGCGCCGCCGTGTAGGCGAAGGGCTTGAAGACCGAGCCCGGCTGGCGGCGGGCCTGGGTGATCCGGTCGAACTCGGAGTCGTCGAAGTCCCGGCCCCCGACCATGGCCAGCACGTCGCCGGTCTCCGGATCCAGGGCGAGGACCCCGCCCTGGACGTAGGGGGTCTCGGCGCCGGCCAGCCGCTCCTCGTCCCACTCCCGCGTCTCGTCGTAGGTCGGCGCGTCGAAGCCCGGCTGCTCCTCGACCCAGCGGAGGCGGGCGTGCAGGGCGCTGTCGGCGACGGCCTGCAGCTCCGGGCGGAGGGTGGTGTGGACTCGGTAGCCGGCCTCGTAGATCTCCGGCCCGTAGCGGTCCAGCAGGCGCCGGCGGACCCACTCCACGAAATAGGGCGCGCGCCCGGCCTCGCGGGAGCCGGTGTGCACGGCCAGGGGATAGGCCTTGGCCCGCTCGGCCGTGCGCCGGGTGATCATCCCCTGGTCGGCCATCAGCTCCAGCACCAGGTTCCGCCGCTGCAGCGATTGCTCGGGGGCGTGGATCGGCGAGTAGGTCTGCGGGGCCTTCGGCAGGGCCGCCAGCGTGGCCGCCTCCGGCAGGTTCAGCTCGCGGGCGTCCTTCCCGAAGTAGTAGTGCGCCGCGCTCTGCACCCCGTAGTGGCCGTCGCCGAAGTTGATCTGGTTGAGATAGGCCTGGAGGATCTCCCGCTTGGTGTAGGCCTGCTCCAGGGCCATCGCCACGCGCATCTCCTTCAGCTTCCGCCGGACCGAGAGCACCCGGCGGTTCACCGCCCCCGAGAACATGTTGCCGGCGAGCTGCTGGGTGAGGGTGCTGGCGCCCGCCACGTCGTAGCCGCGGAACAGGAACTCGACCGCCGCCCGGGCCGTCCGCAGGACATCGATCCCGGGGTGGTCCCAGAACCGCTTGTCCTCCACCGCCACGAAGGCCTGCGGGAGGTGGCCGGGGAGGGCCGAGAGGGGCACCGCGGTCCGGCGCTCGACGGCGAGCTGGTCCAGCACCGATCCGTCCGCGGCGTAGATCCGCGTCGCCTCCTTCGGCTCGAAGGCGTAGATCTGGGCGATGGACGGGCAGTCGTCACAGACGTGGGTCCAGGCGCCCCACGCCAGCCCGGCGCCCAGGGCCGCCGCGGCCGCCACCACGAGGAGGGCCCGACGGAGGCGCCGCGGCCCGATCCGTCGGGCGATGCGCCGGGGGCTGTCGGGTAATCCCAAGGAGGTCTCCGGGGCTGGTGAGCGCAGGCGATCGAGGTCGGGCGACCGTCGACGGGGCGGCGGCGCCCGGACGCCCGGTCGCGGCGGGCGGGGACGCGTCGCGGCCGGGGCGGGGGCGGCTCTTGCCCACCCCGCACCCCCCTCCTATCCTAGCAGGCCGTCCGGCGCCCCGCCTCGTCCGCGACGCTAACTGTACCAGCCACCGGAGCCGAATGTTTCCCCCCGTCGACGAGCAGATGGAGCGGATCCGGGAGGGCGCCGACGCGGTCCTCCCCGCCGAGGAGCTGGCCGAGCGCCTGGCGTCGGCCCGCGAGGAGGTGCGGCCGCTGGTGGTGAAGCAGGGCTTCGACCCCACCCGCCCGGACCTGCACATCGGCCACGCCGTCTCCCTCCGCAAGCTGAAGACCTTCCAGGAGCTGGGGCACCGGGTCGTCTTCGTCATCGGGGACTTCACGGCCCGGATCGGCGATCCCTCCGGCCGGGACGCCACCCGCCCGGTCCTCTCGGAGGAGGAGATCGAGGAGAACCTCGCGACCTACGAGGAGCAGGTGCATCGGATCCTCGATCCGGACCGCACGGAGATCCGACGGAACAGCCGGTGGCTGGCCGACCTCGACCTGGCCGACGTCCTGCGGCTCACCGGCATGTACACCGTGGCCCGGATGCTCGAGCGGGACGACTTCGCCGAGCGCCACGAGGAGGGCCGCCCGATCTCGCTGTCGGAGTTCCTCTATCCCATGATGCAGGGCTACGACTCGGTGGTGCTCGGGGCCGACGTGGAGCTGGGCGGCACCGACCAGCGCTTCAACCTGCTGCTGGCCCGGACCCTCCAGGAGAAGCACGGCCAGCCCCCGCAGGCGTGCGTGATCATGCCGCTCCTACGCGGCACCGACGGGACGCGGAAGATGTCCAAGTCCCGCGACAACTACGTGGGCCTCACCATGGGGCCGGAGGAGATCTTCGGGCGGACGATGTCGATCCCCGACGACCTGCTGGAGGAGTGGATCCGGCTGGCCTCCACCGCCCGGGGACCGGAGGCCGAGCGCCGGACCGGGCGGGCGGCCGAGGACCCGCTGGCCGTCAAGCGCTGGCTGGCGGCCGACCTGGTGGAGCAGTACCACGGGGAGGAGGCGGCCCGCCGGGCCCGGGAGGCGTTCGACCGGGTGCACCGGGAGGGCGGCGTCCCCGACGACGTGCCCGAGCACGAGGCCGACGCGGACCCCGAGTCCGGCACCCTCTGGATCGGCTACGCCCTGCAGGAGGCGGAGCTGGTGGACTCGACCTCCGAGGCCCTCCGGATGCTGGAGCAGGGGGCGGTCCGGGTGGACGGCGAGGCCGTCGAGGACGACGATCTCCAGCTCGCTCCCGGCGCGGCGTACCTGCTCCAGCGCGGCAAGCGGTCGTTCGCCCGGCTGGAGGTGACGAAGGGAGGATGACGCCGGCGTCGCGGGCACGATCGGGCCGGCGGTCGGCCGGCGTCGCGGTCCGCCTTGCGGCCTCCGGCGGCGGGCGCCGACCCCCTCGCGGCCGGTCGCCCCTCGACTTGACACGTCCGAAACGCGCCCGTAACAATGGTGTTGCGATCATATCGGCGCGGCCGGGCGTGCGCGCCGCCGGACCCCCGGGTTCGGCGGACGCCTCCGGCGGGCGCCGACGGGGCGACGCCCCTCGGGCTCCGGCCGCATCCGGCCGGGAAGGACCCGAACGAGCGGAGGTCGCCGCGCAGCACCGAGCAGGATCGACGAAAGGCGATCGCTAGGATCCGACGCGGGACGCTTGTGGTGGACGGGCAGCCGTCGCACCTTCGCGTTCCGGGTCGAAGCGAGAGGACACTGCCGGCCGGACGGGCCGCTCAGCGGCCGCCCCGGAGCGGCGGGAGTCCTCGGAGCCACTCCCGAACGCCACAGGAGGGTGTTCCATGTTCTCTGAGTTGTTGAACCGCGCGGGGCGTACGGCGTTGACCGCCGTGGCCGCGCTCGCGCTGTTGTTCTGGGCCGGTGACGCCCAGGCGCAGCAGGGTGCGATCACGGGGCAGGTCGTCGACGCCTCCAACCTGGAGCCCGTCGTGGGCGCCCAGGTGTTTCTCCCGGGCACCGATCTCGGGGGTCTGACGAACGAGGAAGGCCGCTACCGCATCACGGGCGTGCCCGAGGGCCAGCAACAGGTCCGCGTGCGCCTGCTGGGCTACCGGCCCGCCACCAACACCGTGACGGTGGAGAGCGGCGAGACGGCCACGGTGGACTTCCAGCTCTCGGTCTCGGCCGTGGCGCTGGAGGAGGTCGTCGTGACGGCCACCGGCGAGCGCCGCCAGCGTGAGGTGGGGAGCGCCATCTCCACGGTGGACGCGGCGGAGACGGTGGAGCAGTCTTCCCCGAGCAACCTCACCAACCTGCTGAAGGGCCGCAGCACCGGCGTCTCGGTGCAGCGCAGCTCCGGGTCGGTGGGGACCGGTGACGCCATCAAGATCCGGGGCAACACGACGATCGGCCTCTCCAACGTGCCGCTCATCTACATCGACGGCGCTCGCGTGGAGAACGACAACTCCACCGGGCCCGGGGTCGGCGGCCAGAACGCCAGCCGGCTGAACGACCTCAACCCGGAGGACATCGAGTCCATCGAGGTCATCAAGGGCCCCTCCGCCGCGGCGCTGTACGGCACCGAGGCGGCCGCGGGCGTCATCCGGATCGAGACGAAGGGCGGCACCTCGTCCGGCGACACCCAGTACTCCTTCCGGGTCGAGTCGGGCTTCAACCGCGAGGCCACGACCACCTTCCCCAGCGGGTTCGTCGACGTGGCCGGCGCGTTCGGCCTCGGCAAGGACACCATCTACGAGATGAACCTGATGGAGCCGGGCCGGGCGCCCAGCCCGGAGCGAGCGCCGGGCTACGCCGACCCGTTCCGCAACGGGCTGGTCCAGACCTACGGCGGCACCGTCCGGGGCGGAAGCGAGTTCCTCACCTACTACCTGTCGGGCGAGTTCAACGCCGAGGAAGGCAACCTGCCGAACAACGAGTTCGACAAGTACAACGCCCGGGGGAACTTCAACCTGAGCCCCTCGGACAAGGTCGACATCTCGGTCTCGAACGGGTTCACGTCCAACTTCCTGACCCTGCCCGACAACGACAACAACGGGTTCGGCTACATCGGCGTGGGGATGCTGGGCTTCCCGTGGAACGCGCCGATCACCGTGAACGACCCGGCCACCGGGAACCAGGTCGACACCTGCCCGCTGCAGTTCGAGATCGCGCGGGCCTTCGGGCTTCCGGCCTCGGCCACCGCGGGTGATTGCCCGGCCGCGCCCGGCTTCGGCGGTCGGACATTCGACGACGTGGCCACGCTCGTGAACGGGCAGCACATCGAGCGCTACACCGGCAGCGCCACCGGCACCTATCGTCCCTGGGACTTCCTGACGAACCGGGTGACGGTGGGCTACGACGAGGTCACCAACGACGTGCCCCAGCTGGTGCCGGTGAACCCGGACCAGCCGTTCGGGGCCGCCTCGGAGGGCTCCAAGTTCTCCTTCCAGGAGGAGAGCCGGAACCTGACCCTCGAGGCGACCACGACGCTGAACCTGGACCTGACCGAGAACCTGAACTCGCAGACGACGCTCGGCGGCCAGTGGTTCAAGGAGGTCACCGAGGGCACGTTCAGTAACGGCCAGACCCTGCCGGCCGGCTGCACGACCGTCTCCTGCGCGGTGACCACCACCGGCGGCGAGACGTTCAGCGAGGAGCGGACCCTGGGCCTCTTCGTCCAGGAGCAGATCGGCTGGAACGACCGGATCTTCCTGACGCCGGCGATCCGCTTCGACGACAACAGCGCCTTCGGCGAGAACCTGGACGTCCAGGAGCTGCCGAGCGTCAGCTTCAGCTGGATCATGAGCGAGGAGGACTGGTTCCCGGGCACCTTCGACCAGTTCCGCCTCCGAGGCGCGTGGGGCAAGGCGGGCCTGCAGCCCGGCCCCAACGACGCGCTGGAGCTGCTGGCGCCCAGCCGCGTGGTCTTCCAGAACCAGAACTCCGCCGGCGTGACGGTCACCGATCCCGGCAACCCGGAGCTGGCGCCTGAGACCACCACCGAGTGGGAGGGTGGCTTCGACATGAGCGTGCTGGAGGGACGGGTCAGCCTCCAGGCCACCTACTACCACCAGACGACCGAGGACGCGATCGTCTTTCAGAACCTGCGCCCGTCCTTCGGCTTCCCGGGCCAGCAGCCCACGAACGTGGCGGAGATCAGGTCGAAGGGCTTCGAGTTCGGCCTGGACGCGACGCCGGTCGACGTGGGCGACTTCACCTGGGACTGGAGGGTCAACCTCTCCACGAACGACGGTGAGGTCACCGAGCTGGAGAACCCGATCGTCTTCGGTCTGGGCGGCTCCAGCCAGCAGCACAAGGAGGGCTTCCCCTTCGGGAGCTACTTCACCAACACCTTCGAGATCGGCGACGACGGTGACGTCGTGGCCAGCGACACCGCCGAGTTCCACGGGCACCCGACGCCCGAGTGGGAGGGCTCGGTGAGCACCACGATGACGCTCTTCGAGCGGGTGACGGTGCACGGCCTGGTGGACTTCGCAGGAGGCCACCAGCAGTTCAACTCCACCGAGGAGTTCCAGTGCACCTTCCTGCAGCCGACGCCTCAGGGCGTCGACGGCGGCATCTGCGGCTCGATCTTCGAGCGCAACGACGCCGGCGAGTTCACCGACGAGGCCAAGCTGAAGCAGAGGACCGCGGTGGCCGGCGAGCAGTCGCCCTGGATCGAGGACGCCGATTACGCGAAGCTGCGGACGGTTTCCCTGCGCTTCCAGATCCCGGAGAGCTGGGTCGGGCCCATCGGGGCCAGCGGCGCCAGCCTCTCGGTCGTCGGCGAGAACCTGGCGACCTTCACCGGCTACACGGGCCTCGATCCGGAGATCAACTTCGGCGGCAGCGCCGAGGCGATCCGGGCGGACTTCCTGACCCTGCCGCCGAACCAGCGGTTCCTGGCGACGCTGTCGCTGACCTTCTAGGGACGCCCGAAATGACCGGGGTGAGGCGGGTCCCGCGCCGCGGGGCCCGCCGATCGCCCCGAACCAGCAACCGAAGGAGTTCGAGATGTCTTTCTTGAGTCGTATGACGACGAAGCTCCGGTGGGTGTCGGCCGTCGCGGCCATCGCCCTGGTCGCCGGGGCCTGTGAGCTCGACGTCTCCGATCCGGACGTGATCCAGCCGGACGAGGTCTCCGGACCGTCGGCCGTGCCCACGACGATCAACGGCGTGATCGGGGACCTGAACAACATGACGGAGCACTACGTCCTCTACTCGGGGCTGTTCACCGACGAGTTCATCGCCGCCGGCACGTTCCCGACCCGCGTCCAGGTGGACTCGCGGGACATCCTCGCCTCCAACGCCACCACCACCGGCGAGGTGAACGAGGGGCTGCAGACGGCCCGGCAGCAGGCCGTCAAGATGCAGGCGGACTTCAACGACCTGCTGGGCGAGGAGGACTTCAACCAGAGCGACCTGCGCCGCGGCATCACCATCGGCACGTACGTCGAGGCGCTGGCGCTGATGGAGCTGGGCGAGCTGTACTGCAACGTGCGGATCGACCCCGATTCGGAGGACTTCCTCAGCTCCCAGCAGGCGGTCAGCCAGGCCCTCTCCACCTTCGAGGAGGCCGAGACGCTGGCCGAGGACAACGCCGCCGACCTGAGCAAGAACTGGGCGGACGCCGCCCGGGTCGGCCAGGCCCGCGCGCACCTGTTCCTGGGCAGCCTCACGGGCGACGGCACCCACTTCACCGACGCGGCGGACATCGCGAGCCAGGTGCCCCGCGAGCACCGGGTGACGTCCGAGCACTCGGTCAACAACCCGGAGCAGTTCAACAAGGTCTTCGACCTGAACTTCGGCTCCCAGAACCAGGTCATCCGCTGGACCGTCGGGGACGGCACCCAGCCGGAGCGCGACGAGGAGCTGTTCGCCCAGTTCGACGACTTCGTCGAGTGGGGCATCATCGATCCCGACTTCTGCTCCACTTGCGCCTTCAACAGCTCGATCGCCGTCCAGGCGCCGCTCATCTACGACGACCCGGACGACAACATCGTCATCTCGAGCGGCAAGCACGCCCGGCTGATCGAGGCGGAGGTGGCCATCCGTAACGGCAACACCGGGACGGCCGAGGACATCATCAACGACCTCCGCTCCGACTGGCCCGACCGCTGGACGGTGCAGCGGTTCGGCATCCCGGGCGTCGAGCTGGAGGAGGTCACCCTGACGGGCAACATGCAGGACGACCTGGTCACGCTCATGGGCGAGTACGCGCGTGAGACGTGGCTCACCGGCACCCGCCAGGAGAACCTCCGGCGGCTCGTCGAGGAGTTCGGCGCGGGCGGCCAGATGGATCTGTACCCGGAGAAGGAGGGCGACCAGATCTGCTGGCCGGTGCCCGAGCAGGAGGAGATCGGCGGCTCGCCCTGACGCGAGCGCCGGCGACCGGCCGCGGCCCGGGAGCTTCGTGCTCCCGCGGCCCGGGGCCGTTCGAGCCTGATCAAGCATAGCGAGAAGGAAGGCTGGAGGCCCGCCGCCCGGCGGGCCTCCGGTTTTTTGGGGCGTTCCCGAAGCGGCCGTCCGGCCGCCGGGGACCGGGGGGATCGGTCGATGAGCGACGAGCGAGCGTCGGAGCCGCGCTCGGCCGCGGCGGAAACGCCGGTCGAGGTGGCCGTGGGCATCGGCTCGAACCTGGGCGATCGGGCGGAGCACCTGCGCGCCGGCCGGGAGGCCCTGGCAGGGCGGCTCTCGGAACTGCGCGCATCGCGGGTGTACGAGACCGATCCGGTGGGGGCGGTGGCGGGGGGACGGTTCCTGAACATGTGCTGTGTCGGCCGCACGACGGACCGTCCGGGGGACCTGCTGGCGTGGCTGCTGGCGGCCGAGCGCCGGGCGGGCCGCGCCCGGGACGGTCCGGGCGGGGGGTCGGCCCGGACGCTGGACCTGGACCTCCTGCTGTACGGCCGCCGGCGGATCTCGACGCCGCGGCTCGAGGTGCCCCATCCGCGCATGGCCGGGCGCGCCTTCGTGCTCCGGCCGCTGGCGGAGCTGATCCCGGACGCGGCGGTGCCGGGCACCGGGCGGAGCGTGGGCGAGCTGGCGAGGGACGCAGACGACGAGGGCATCGACGCGCTGGGCGAGCTGGACGAGCTGCTGGAGGGAGCGGATGGCGCGGGCACCTGAGGCACGGCGCGGGCGGGCGCTGCTGCTGGCGGCCGCCGTGCTGCTGGCGGCGGGCGGCTGCGGCGGAGCGCCCGAGGAGGGGGCCGGCGGCGCGCCGGCCGACCGGGCGGAGGCGGCCGGCGGCGGGGACGTCGACGGGGCCCGGGCCGCGGCGGGGGGCGCGGTCGACGACAGCGCGCTGCGCGTCCTGGCCCGCGGGCTCGCCCCGGCGGTGGAATCGCTGGCCGCGCTCCCCTTCCGGCGCCCGCCGCGGCTGGGCGTCAGCTCGCGCGAGACGCTCGAGTCGTTCCTGCTCGGTCATCTCGACGAGGAGTGGCCGACCGGGCGGGCCGGGGCGGTCCGCGACGCCTACGCCCGGCTGGGCCTGATGCCCGACACCCTGGACCTGCGGGGCCTGCTCCGCGATCTGTACCTGGAGCAGGTGGTGGGCTACTACGATCCCGACGCCGACACGCTCTTCGTCCGGTCCGACGTGGACACGGCGCTGGTGCGGCCGGTGCTGGTGCACGAGCTGGTTCACGCCCTCCAGGACCAGCACCTGGACCTGGACTCGCTCACCGACGCCCTGTCGGACCGGAACGACCGCGCGACGGCCGCCCGCTCGGCGCTGGAGGGCCACGCCACCTACGTGATGGTGGAGTGGATGATGGAGCGGCAGACCGGCGGGGACGTCGACCTCACGCGCCTGCCGGACCTCTCGTCCCTGCTGGGGGGCGCCGACCTGACCTCGCTGGCCGGCATGCCCGCCCTCTCGGGCGCCCCCGAGGTGATCCGGGAAACCATGGTCTTCCCGTACGTCGGCGGCCTGGGGATGGTGCACGCGCTCTGGCGGTCCCGCCCGGGGCGGCCGGCGCCGCTGGGGCGCTGGATGCCCGCGTCCACCGAGCAGGTCCTCCATCCCGGCCGGCTCCTGTCCGATCCGCCGGACGAGCCGACGGAGATCCGGCCCGGCCCGACGCCGGAGGGTTGGCGCGAGGTCCACGCCGACGGGCTGGGCGAGCTGGAGACGCGGATCTGGCTGGAGGCCCACCTGGCCGACTCCGCCCGGGCGCGGGGGGCGGCGGCCGGCTGGGACGGCGACCGGTACCGCCTGCTGAGGGGACCGGAGGGGGGCGAGGCGATCACCTGGGTGACCGTCTGGGACGACGCCGCCGAGGCCGACGCCTTCCGCCGGGCCGCCGGCGAGGCCTGGGACCGCCTGGGCGCCGACCGGGCCGGGCGCCGCCACCGGATCCGCCGGCGGACCGTCGACGGCCGCCCCGTGGTCACCGTCCGCGAGGGGCCCGCCGGCACGGCGCCGATCGCGGCCGACCGGACTCTCCGCTTCCGCCTGGAGGGCGGAGGGTGAGCGGCGGGGTCCGGGTCCCGGTCCCCGGGGGCGAGGGTTACCCGATCCGGGTGGAGCCGGGCCTGCTGGACCGGGTGGGCGAGCTGTGCGCGGACGCGGTCTCGCCCCACCGGGCCGCGGTGATCGCCGACCGCCGGGTGGCCGATCTGTACGGCGAGGACGTGGCGGCGTCGCTCGAGCGGGCCGGGGTCCCGGTCGACCTGTTGACGTTCCCGCCCGGCGAGGCCTCCAAGAGCCGCGAGTCGTGGGCCCGCCTCACCGACCGGATGCTGGAGGCCGGCATCGGGCGGGACGGGGCGGTGGTGGCGCTGGGCGGAGGGGTGGCCGGCGACCTGGCCGGGTTCGTGGCGGCCACCTACCTGCGGGGCGTCCCGGTGGTCCAGGTGCCCACCAGCCTGCTGGCCATGGTCGACGCCTCGGTGGGCGGCAAGACGGCCGTCGACACCCGCCACGGGAAGAACCTGGTGGGCGCCTTCCACCACCCGTCGCTGGTGGCCGCCGACCCGGAGGTCCTGGACACCCTCCCGGAGCGGGAGCGGGCGGCGGGGCTGGCCGAGGCCGTGAAGACCGCGGCGGTGGCCGACGCCGACCTGTTCGGGTGGATGGAGCGGCGGGCCGGCGAGCTGGCCGCCGGCGAGCACGAGCCGATGGCCCGTCTCGTGCAACGGTGCATGGAGATCAAGGCCGGGGTGGTGGCCCGCGACCCCGGGGAGGCCGGGCTCCGCCAGGTGCTGAACTTCGGCCACACCGTGGGCCACGCGCTGGAGGCTCGCGCGGGATGGGAGCTGCCCCACGGCCACGCGGTGGCCGCGGGGATGCGGGCCGAGGCCCGGCTGGGCGAGGCCCTCGGCGTCACCGAGGCCGGCACGGCCCGGCGGCTGGCCGACCTGCTCGAGGCGTGCGGCCACCGGGGCCGGCCGGAGGCGGGGCTGTCGCCGTCGGAGCTGATGGAGGCGGCGGCGACGGACAAGAAGGCCCGCGCCGGGCGGGTGCGCTTCGTGCTCCTGGACTCGGTCGGCGAGGTGGCCCGCGACGACGGGGGCGCCTGGTCCCGATCCCTGCCCGCCGAGGGCCGCGAGGAGCTGCTGGAGACCGCTTTACGGTCGGAGGGAGAGCGTGCAGATTCGAGCCGCGACTGAGCCGGATCCGAGCGGGACCCGGCTCGTCGCGCGGGGCGCCCGCCCCCGGCGGGCCGGCACGGGAGAGCGATGACCGGGACCGACGACGCCACGGCGCCCCTGCGCCTGGACGGGCTCCTCCGACGGCAGGCCGACCGCCGGCCCGACGCGCCGGCCCTCGTGTCCGGCGACGGCTCGAAGACGTACGCCGAGCTGGAGGAGGAGGCGTCGGCCCTGGCCGCGGCCCTCCATCACCTGGGCGTGGAGCCCGGGGACCGGGTGGCCGTGGACCTCCCCAACTGGCCGGAGTTCGTGGTGGCCGCCCTGGCGGCCGCCCGGCTGGGCTGCGTCGTCGTCCCGCTGAACCCGGGCCACACCGCCCGCGAGCTCCAGTTCATGCTCCGCAACTCCGAGTCGGTGGTGGTGGTCGCCCCCGAGCGGCACGGGGGGACGGACTACCTCCAGCTCTTCGAGTCCTTCCTCTTCGAGCTGCCGGAGCTGCAGTACCTGGTGACGGTGGGCGAGGAGGAGCTCTGGTACGACGACCGGATCTTCCAGTTCGGCGACCTGGTCTCCA
>CAZJJO010000051.1:0-14221 GCA_964546375.1 uncultured Gemmatimonadota bacterium | reverse complement strand
GTCCCGGGTCCGGCGGACGTCGGCGCCGTCGTCCCCGGCCAGCCGGAGCACCGCCGCGGCGATCCGGTCGGCCGCGTCGGGGGCGCCGCGCTCCCGGGCCGCGGCCGCCATGGCCGCGCGTCGCTCGTCGTCCGCCAGGATCCGCGAGGCCTCGGACCAGAGCTGGCCCTCGCCCAGCGCCTCCTCCTCGCGGACCACCGCCGCGCCGGCCTCCTCCAGGACCCTCGCGTTGGCGCGCTGGTGCCCGCCCGCCGAGGACGGGTAGGGGACCAGCAGCGCCGGCACGCCGGCGGCCGCCAGCTCCGAGACGAACATCGCCCCGGCCCGTCCCACGGCCAGGTCCACCCGGTCCAGCTGGCGTCCCAGCCCCTCGATCCACGGCGTCACGCGGACGCGATCGGACCAGGGCAGGCGCTCCACGCGCTCCCGCACCCGGTCGACGTGCTCGGAGCCCGCGATCCAGACCAGCGTCAGGTCGGTGGGCCAGGCGCGGATCTCCCGGAGGTCCCGGGCCAGACGCTCGTTGAGGCCCCGGGCCCCCTGGCTGCCGCCCACCACCAGCGCCACCCGTCCCTCCTCGGGCCAGTCGAAGGTGGCCCGCCCCTCGCCGGGCGGCGCCACCGGGTTGCCGAAGGCGTGGACCTCGGCGCCCGCGGGCGCCGAGAGGTGTTCCCGGGCCTCGGGGAAGCCCAGGTGGATCTGGTCGGCCCCGCCGGCCATCCAGCGGGTCACCAGCCCCGGCCGGACGTTCTGCTCCTGGAGGGCCAGCCGCCGGCCCGCCAGGCGCGCCCAGAGCACCATCGGGCCCGAGGCGTAGCCCCCGGTGCCCACCACGACGTCCGGGTCGAAGGCGCGGCCGATGCGCCGCGCGCCCAGCGCGACGCCCGGCGCCCGGACGGCGAGCCGCCAGTTCCGCCACGGCCGGCGGCGACGCAGCGGCCGGACCGGGAGCAGCCGGTGCTCGAGGTCCCGCCCGGGCAGCACGTCGGCCTCCACGCCGCGGCGGGCGCCCACGTGGAGCAGCTCCACCCCCGGCCTCGCCCGCCGCAGCGCGTCGGCCAGGTGGAGGGCGGGATACAGGTGTCCCCCGGTGCCCCCGCCGGTGAGCAGGACCCGCGTCCCCACGGTCAGGCGCCCCTCTGGCCGGCGATGTTGAGCAGCACGCCGGTGCAGCCGAGCACCAGCACCAGGTGGGTCCCGCCGGCGCTGATGAAGGGCAGGTTCACCCCGGTGGTGGGCAGCAGCCCCAGGGTGACGCCGAAGTGGGCGAAGGCGCCGAAGGCCACCACCGAGGTCAGGCCCACCCCCAGCAGCCGTCCGTACAGGTCCGGCGCCGCCGACGCGATCCGCAGGCCCGCCACCGTCCACCCCACGAAGAGCGCCACGAGCAGGGCCGAGCCCACGAAGCCCCACTCCTCGGCGATGATGGGGAAGATGAAGTCGTTCTGGGGCTCGGGGAGGTAGTAGAGCTTCTGCCGGCTCTCGCCGTAGCCCACGCCGAACAGCCCGCCCGAGCCGACGGCCACCAGCGACTGGCGGAGCTGGTAGCCCGCCTCGGAGGCCGCCGTCCCCGGGTCCAGGAACGCCACGATCCGGCGCATCCGGTAGCCGGTGTTCACGACTTGGTCCCACAGCATCGGCACGGCCAGCGCGCCCAGCAGCACGAAGTGGCCGAGCCGGGCGCCGGCGGCGAAGAGCACCACGCCGGCCAGGGCCGCCAGCAGGGCGGCCGCCGACAGATGGGGCTCGAGGAGGACCAGCCCGCACAGCAGGCCGATCACCACCAGGAAGGGCAGCATCCCGTCGCGGAAGCTGTGCAGCCGGTCCTGCTTCTTGACGGCGAGCATCGCCGTCCACGCCACCACGGTGAACTTCGCCAGCTCGGAGGGCTGGAACGCCAGCCCGGCCACCAGCCACCGGCGGGCGCCGTTGATCCGCGGGGCGATCGCCTCGGTGCCCGGCACGACCAGCACCGCCAGCAGGGCGGCGGTCACGGCCACCAGCGGCCACGAGAGCCGGGCCCACCAGCGATAGTCGACGAAGCGGGCCGCCAGCAGCACCACGCCGCCCACCGCGGCCCGGACCCCCTGCTCGAACAGGTAGTGGGTGTCGGGCAGGCCGCGCGAGGCGGCCAGGAAGGAGCTGGCGCTGTAGATCGAGAGCAGGCCGAAGGCCACCAGCAGGCCCGTCAGGGCCAGCAGGACCCGTCCGGCCCACGGGGCGGCCCGGGCGTCGTCCTGCACGTCCAGGGCGCGGGCGGCGAAAGTGCTCACGCCGCCTCCCCCCGGTCCTCGAGGACCTCGTCGACCGACCGCCCGAAGGCCTCGCCCCGCACCTCGTAATCCGGGTACATGTCGAAGCTCGAGCAGGCGGGCGAGAAGAGGACCACGTCGCCCGGCTCGGCCACCTCGGCGGCGGCCCGGACCACCCCCCTCATACCGGTCTCGGTCCGCAGCTCGGGCACCGCGTCGCCGAGGTCGGCGACGATCTGGGGCGCCGACTCGCCGAACGCCACCAGCCCGCGGGCCTGGCCCCGGATCAGCGGGACCAGGCTGTCGAACGGCTCGCCCTTGCCGCGGCCGCCCATCAGCAGGACGAAGGGCTCGTCGAAGGCCCGGACGGCCACCGACGTGGCGGCCACGTTGGTGGCCTTGGAGTCGTCGATCCAGAGGACGCCCCGCGCGTCCCGCGCCACGGGCTGGAGGCGGTGCGGGAGCGCCTCGAACGAGGTCAGCCCCCGGCCGATCGCTTCGGCGTCGCAGCCCACCAGGGCCGCGGCCAGCCCCGCCGCCAGGGCGTTGGAGACGTTGTGGCGCCCCACCAGCTGCAGCTCCTCCACCGAGGCCCACGTCTCCGAGCGGTCGCCGACCTCCAGCCGGAGGCGCTGATCCGGGTCCAGGTAGGCCCCCTCCGGCAGCCGCCGCTCGGTCGAGTAGTGGTGGAGCACCCCCGGCGTGCCGTTCACCAGGCCCAGCACGTCCTGGTCGTCGGCGTTCAGCACCCAGCGGGCGTCCTCGTCGGCGTTGTCGAAGAGCCGCCGCTTGTCCCCGTAGTAGCTGTCGATGTTGCGGTACCGGTCCAGGTGGTCCGGGGCCAGGTTCAGCAGGACCCCCACGTCCGGGCGGAACCGCTCGATGTCGGCGAGCTGGAACGAGCTCACCTCCACGACGGCCCAGTCGGGATGCTCCTCCTCCAGGGCCAGCTCCGAGAGGGGCCGGCCGATGTTGCCGCCCAGGCCCACGTCCACCCCGGCGGTCTCCAGCACGTGCCCGCAGAGCGCGGTGGTGGTGGTCTTCCCGTTGGTCCCGGTGATCGCCACGATCCGGCTCTCCAGGTAGCGGTAGGCCAGCTCGATCTCGGCGATGGTCCGGGCGCCCGCCTCGCGCAGCTCCCGGCGGATGTCGGTGGTGGGCCCGACCCCCGGGCTCACGACCACCAGGTCGCAGGCCAGGACCCGGTCCACGTCGTGCCCGCCGGCCTCGGCGTCGATCCCCTCCTCCCGCAGCGCCTCGGCCGCGGCCACCTGGTCCTCGCCCGCCACCAGGTCGCTGGCGTAGACCTCCCCGCCCCGCCGGTGGACCAGCCGCGCGGCCGCCCGCCCGGACCGGCCCAGCCCGATCACCGCCACCCGGTCGCCGGGCTCGAAGGGGGGCTCGCGGCCGCTCATCGGATCTTCAGCGTGGCCAGGCCGACCAGCGAGCACACGATCGCCAGGATGTAGAAGCGGACGACGACCCGCGTCTCCGGCCAGCCCAGCTTCTCGAAGTGGTGGTGGAGCGGCGCCATCCGGAAGAGCCTCCGTCCCCGTCCCGTCCGCAGGCGCGTCGCCTTGAACCAGCCCGTCTGCAGCAGCACCGAGACCGCCTCGGCCACGAAGACCCCGCCCACCAGCAGGAGGAGGAACTCCGACTTCAGGAGCACCGCCACGACCCCGATGGCCCCGCCCAGCGCCAGCGACCCCGTGTCGCCCATGAAGACCTGGGCCGGCGGGGCGTTGAACCAGAGGAACCCGATGGCGGCCCCGGCGACGGCGGCGCAGAAGACCGTCAGCTCGCCGGCCCCCGGCAGGTAGAAGACCCCCAGGTAGGCCGACGTGTCGACCCGTCCGATGACGTAGGCGAAGAAGCCGAAGGTCAGGACCGCGATGGCGCTGAGCCCGGCCGCCAGCCCGTCCAGCCCGTCGGTCAGGTTCACGGCGTTGGAGCTGCCCGTGACCACCAGCGCCACGAAGACCGGGAAGGCCGGCGCCCAGAAGGCGATCTGGAGGTCCTTGAAGAAGGGGAGCATCGTCCGGTTCGGATCGTGCGCCGAGAGCGGCTCCCAGAGCAGGATCAGGCCCAGCGCCAGCCCCAGGACGAGCTGCCAGACCAGCTTGTGGCGGGCGATCAGGCCCCGGGACTCGTGGCGCACGACCTTCAGGTAGTCGTCGGTGAAGCCCAGCACCCCCATGCCGGCGGTGACCAGGAAGGCGAGCTGGACGTAGCGCTCGTCGATCCGCGCCCACAGCAGCGTCGGCAGCAGGGCCGCGGCCAGGATGATGAGCCCCCCCATGGTGGGCGTCCCGGCCTTCCGGAGGTGCCCCTCGGGGCCGTCGAGCCGGACCACCTCGCCCCACCCCCGATCCTCCAGCCAGCGAATCACCGGCGGCCCCACCAGGAAGGCGGTGAGCAGCGCGGTGACCATGGCGCCGGCCGCCCGGAAGGAGATGTACTGGAAGAGGTTGAAGACGATGTGCTCCTCGGCCAGGGGGAAGAGGAGGTGATAGAGCATCAGTCGATCCCCTCCCCCCGTCCGGCGGCGGCGCCGCTCGGGCGACGGCCGCCGTCCTCCCCGTCCCCGGCCCCGAAGCGCTCCTCGAGCACCCCGACGACCTCCTCCATCCGGGCCCCGCGCGACCCCTTCACCAGCACGACCTCGTCCCCCCGCAGGGCGTCCGCCAGGCGGCGGCCGGCCTCCGCGGGCCCCTCGGCCTCCAGCACCCGCGCCCCGCCGGCGTCCAGCCCGTCGAAGGCCCCGACGAAGGCCCCGGTGGCCGCGATCGGGTCGAAGCCGGCCTCCAGGAGCCGGCGCGCCACGCGCCGGTGGGCCTCGGCCGAGCGGTCGCCCAGCTCCAGCATCGACCCCACCGCCGCCGCCCGGGGCCGGTCCGGGAAGCCGTCCACGCACCAGCGGACGGCGGCCCCGAAGGACTCGGGGTTGGCGTTGTAGCAGTCGGCCAGGACGGCCAGCCCTCCCACGCGGCGGAGCGCGCCCCGGTGGCCCAGGGGGCGGAAGTCGGCGAGGCCGCGGCGCGCCTCCCGGTCGGGGACGTCCAGCGAGCGGGCCACCGCCAGCGCCAGCAGGGCGTCCCGCAGGTGGTGCTCGCCCCCGACCGCCACCCGGAAGTCCAGCTCCCCGACCCGGAACGCCACCCGCTCGGCCCCGACCTTCCAGCGCTCCGGCCGCAGGTCCGCCCGCCGGCCGAGGCCCGCCACCACCGTGTCCGGCCGGAGCGACCGCGCCGCGGCGGGCAGCTCGGCGGGGCGCTCGCCCACGACGACGCTCCCCTCCTCCGAGGCGCCCCGCACCAGGTCCAGCTTCTCCTGGAGGACGCCCTCGAGGTCGCCCAGGCCCTCCAGGTGGGCCGGCCCCACCGTGGTGACCACGGCGTCGTCGGGAGCGGCCGTCCGCGTCAGCCGGCCGATCTCCCCCCGCTCGCTGGTCCCCATCTCCAGCACCCAGACGTCCGCGTCCCCGGGGGCCTCCAGGATCGTGAGCGGCAGCCCCACCGTGCTGTTGAGGTTGCCGCGGGTCCGGTGGACGTCCAGGCTCGACCCGAGCGCGGCCGCCGTCATCTCCTTCACCGTCGTCTTGCCCGAGCTGCCGGTGATCCCCACCACCCGGGCGTCGGCGTCCCGGCGCACCCCGGCGGCCAGCTCCAGGAGCGCGGTCCGGGGCTCGGGGACCGGGAACCACTCCAGCTCCAGCTCGGGCGGCCGGCGGTCGTCGGGGACCACGGCGCCCCGGGCCCCCCGCTCGGCGGCGTCGTCCAGGAAGTCGAAGCCGTGCCGGCGCTCGCCCTCCAGGGCGAAGAAGAGCGACCCCGGCTCCGCCTCGCGGCTGTCGACCACGAACGAGGTGTAGCGCCGCTCCCCGGCCCCGGGCTCCAGCCCCAGGGCGTCGCGGATCCGGGCGGAGGTCATCGCGGGGGTCACGCCGGGGCCTCCCCGGACGTCAGCTCCCTCACGATCTCGGCCTCGTCGAAGGGCACCCGCTCCTCGCCGTACTGCTGGTAGTCCTCGTGGCCCTTGCCGGCCAGCAGGACGACGTCCGCCGGGCCGGCGACCTCCAGGGCCCGGGCGATGGCCTCCCGTCGGTCCAGCACCACCTCGTGCCGGCCGTCCGCCCCCTCGCCCCGGGCGCGCTCGATGCCCTCGACGACCTGCCGGGCGATCTCGGCCGGGTCCTCCGAGCGGGGGTTGTCGGCGGTCACCACCGCCAGGTCGGCCGCCCCGGCGGCGGCCCGGCCCATGAGGGGGCGCTTGCCCCGGTCGCGGTCGCCGCCGCAGCCGAACACCACGATCAGCCGCCCCGACGCCGGGCGCAGCTGCGCCAGGGCCCGGCGGAGCGCGTCCGGCGTGTGGGCGTAGTCCCGCACGACCAGGCACGGCCCGCGGCTCAGCACCTCCATGCGGCCGGGGACCTGGGGCACCTCGCCCAGCCGGCGGGCCACCGCCCCGAGCGGGCGCCCCGCCGCCAGCGCCGCCGCCGACGCGGCCAGGGCGTTGTGCACGTTGAAGTCGCCCGGGAGCGGGAGGCGGACCTCGGCCTCCTCGCCGCCCGCCGAGAGGATCCAGCGGCTCCCCCCCTCCTCCCGCCGGACCTCCCGGGCCCGGACGTCGGCCCCGGGCGAGCGGCCGTAGGTGACGGCGTCCGCGACGTCCGCGCCGGCCCAGGCCGGCTCGTCGGCGTTGATCACGGGCGCGCCGCCGGGACGGAGCAGGTCCAGCGCCCGGAGCTTGGCGTCGCGGTACGCCTCCATGTCCCGGTGGTAGTCCAGGTGCTCGCGGCTGAGGTTGGTGAGCACGACGGCGGCGAACCGGAGGCCGTCGACGCGCCGCTGGTCCAGGGCGTGGGAGGAGACCTCCATGGCCACGTGGCGGACCCCATGGTCCCGCAGGGCCGCCAGCCGGCGGCAGGTCTCGACGGGCCCCGGCGTGGTCAGATCCCCCGGGCGGCGCTCGCCCTCGGGGCCCACCACTCCCAGGGTCCCCATCGCCGCCGACGGCGCCGCTTCGGCCAGCAAGTGCCGGAGGATCCAGGCCGTGGTGGTCTTCCCGTCGGTGCCGGTGACGGCCGTCAGCTCCACCGTCCGCCCGGGGTCGCCGTGGAAGAGGGCGGCCAGGTGGGCCAGCGCCGTCCGGGCGTCGGCCACCACGAGCTGGGGGAGCCCGGCCCCGGCCACCTCCCGCTCGACCACCGCGGCGGCGGCGCCGGCGGCCTCCGCCTCGCCCACGAACGCGTGTCCGTCGACGGTGAGGCCCGGCACGGCGCAGAACAGGCTCTCCGGCTCGACGCGGCGGGAGTCCTGCGTCACCGCCGCGAAGCCGGCCGGAGGCGAGCCCGTCCAGCGCGGCTCGAGGCCCGCCCCGGCCAGCCGGGCCTCGACCTCGTCTGTCGACACCAGCGGCTCGTGCTTCGTCACGCGCTCCACCTTCCGACGGGCGATCCTGGCGGCGGACTCCGGGGACGCGGCTCCCGGCTCCACGGCGGCCCCGCTCAGCGGAGCACCACCGTGGCCCCGGGCCGCACCCTCTGGCCCGGAGAGGGGTCCTGTCCCCGCACCCGTCCCTCCGCGCGGACCGCGACCCGGAGCCCGAGCTGGTGGAGCCGCGACGCCGCCGTCCGGAGCGGCAGGCCGCGCAGGTCCGGCAGGACCCGATGTCCGTCGGCCTCCTCGGCCCGATCCCCCGGCGGCCGCTCGGCCGCTCCGTCGCTGACGGCGAAGACGAACGGCCCGTCGTCGCGGGACGTCCGCCGGTCGTCGCTCCAGCGGAGCCGCCGCTCGGTCGCCGGCGAGCCTCCCCGGTCCAGCGTCACGCCCCGGGTGGCCAGGGCGGCCTGAAGGGTGGACCGGCTGATGGGCGCCGCCGTCAGCCCGCCGTAGACCTGTCCCTGCGGGTCGTTCAGCTTCGTCAGGACGACCAGGCTCGGGTCCTCCACCGGGGTATACCCGACGAAGGACGCCGCGTATCGGCCGTCCCGGTAGCCACCCGCCTCCGCCACCCTCGCGGTGCCGGTCTTGCCCGCCACCGGCAGCGTCGCCAGGGCGGCCCGGGTGCCGGTGCCGCCCTCCACCACCGACCCCAGCACCCTCGTCACCCGATCGGCCACCCGGCGGGGGATCACCCGCCGGACCGGCTCGGGCCGGTTGCGCGTCACGAGGTCGCCGGCGGGATCCCGGACTTCCTTCACCAGGTAGGGCCGCATCAGCACGCCGCCGTTGGCCAGGGCGGCGTAGGCGGCGGCGAGCTGGAGCGAGGTGACCGAGATCTCGTATCCCATCGCCAGCGACGCCTGGCTCAGCGCCGACCACCGGTCGGGGCGCCGAAGCTTCCCGGCCGACTCGCCCGGGAACGTCACGCCCGTGGGGACGCCGAAGCCGAAGTCCCGCAGGTACCGGTGCTGGAGGCCCGGCGACAGCCGCTCCGAGAGCTTCGCGGCGCCCACGTTGCTCGAGTGCTGGACCACCTCGGCCACCGTGAGGGAGTCCGACGGATGGACGTCCCGGATGGTGCGGCCGTGGCGACGGAGCACCCCCTCCTCGGTGTCGATCACCTCGGAGAGGTCGGCCGTGTCCTCGGCCAGCAGGCTGGCCAGCAGGAACGGCTTCAGCGTGGACCCCGGCTCGTAGGGGGACCCGAGCGCGGGCACCCCGCCCCCGCCGGCGTCCATCCGGCGGCTGGCCAGGGCCAGGACCTCCCCGGTCGCGGGGTCCATCATCAGGACGTCGCCGCCGGAGGCCCCCGTCTCGCGGAGCGCCTGCTCCAGGGCGTCCTCGGCGATGCGCTGCAGCTCGGCGTCCAGCGTGAGCCGGACGTCGTGGCCCGGTCGCGGGGGAGCGATCTCGGCGTCGGGCAGGCGATACTCCCCGCCCAGGGCGTCCCGGCGGCGCACGGCCGAGCCGGGGGTGCCCGCCAGGAGCGAGTCCAGGGCCATCTCCAGTCCCCCGCGTCCCCGGCCGTCCGAGCCGACGGCGCCCAGCAGCGGTCGGGCGAGCGGACCCTGGGGGAAGACCCGGTCGGTGACCGGCTCGAAGTGGAGGCCGCGCCGCACCGAGGCCTGCAGGCGGTCCCGCTCGGAGAGGTCCAGCAGGCGCGGGAGGGCGTTCCATCCGTCCCCCTCGGCCAGCCGGCGCTCCTGGCGGTCCGGCAGGCCCAGCAGCCGGGCCACCTCGGCGGCGGCGCGGCCCGGATCGCGGGTCTCGGCGGGGGCCAGGTAGCCGCGGTACTTCCGGCTGGCCAGCGCCAGCGGGGTTCCGTCGCGGTCGAAGAGGCCCCCGCGCCGGGCCGGCACCTCCTCGCGGGCGGCCGTCTGCTCCTCGGCCACCCGGCGCCAGTCCTCCGCCTCGGCGAGCTGGAGCTGCCCCGCCCTCGCCACGCAGCCGAGGCCCACCAGCACCCAGAAGCCGACCAGCAGCCGGCGCCTGAGGCGGCGCCGCCGGCGGCGGTCCCCCTCGGTCTGTCCGGACGCTCGGCTGCTCATCGGCTCCCCTTCCCCTCGGCGCCGTCCGCGGCCTCGCGGAGGAACGTGATCTCCTCGTCGCTGGCCGGGCGCAGGCCCAGCTCGGCCGCCTCGCGGGCGATCCGGTCCCGCGAGGTCAGCGAATCCAGCCGTCGCATCGCCGCGGCCGTGCGGGAGCGGGCGCGGGCCTCCTCGCGCTCCAGGCGCGTGATCTCCTCCGACAGCGCCCGGGCGCGCGAGCTGCGCTCCACCGACGTCAGCATCGCCCCGGCCAGCGCGGCCGCGCTCGCGGCCACCGCCAGACGCCGGCCCCACCGGCGGAGCTTCAGCCGCCAGCGCTCGCGTCCCCGACCCATCGGAGCCGCGCCCCTCAGGCCCGTTCCCAGGCCCGGAGCTTCGCGCTCCGGGACCGGGGGTTCCGCTCCACCTCCTCCTCGGAGGGGGTCACGGGCCCCCCGGTCAGCACCTCGCCCAGCGGTTCGCCCCGACACCGGCACACCGGAAAGTCGGGGGGGCATACGCACGCCCGACTCCAGTCCCGGAACGCGTGCTTGACGATCCGGTCCTCCAGCGAGTGGTAGGCGATCACCACCAGGCGGCCTCCCGTCTCCAGCAGGTCCCGGATCGCCGGAAGGCCCTCCTCGAGGGCCTCCAGCTCCTGGTTCACGGCGATGCGCACGGCCTGGAAGGCACGGGCCTTCTCCCGCCCCGAGGGCGGTCGGCCCAGGGCCCGCTCCAGGGCGGCCACCAGGTCGTCGCTGGTCTCCATCGGGTCCTCGCGCCGGCGGCGCACGATCGCTCTCGCGAGCCGGCGCCAGCGGCGCTCCTCCCCGAACTCTCGGAAGACGCGCCCGAGCTCCTCCTCGGACGCCTCGTTCAGAAAAACGGCCGCGGGAACCCTACCGCCGGTTGTCCCGCCCATCCGCATGTTCAACGGTGTGCCCGGACGGTAGGAGAACCCGCGAGCCGTGTCCTCGATCTGGTGGGACGACACGCCCAAATCGAGCAGTGCCCCCGCCAGACGGTCTGTCTCGTCGCCTCTCGCTCCTCGCGTCAGCTCCGGCGCGTTCCTGAAGTCGCCCCGCAGCAGCTCGATCCTGTCCTCGAAGTCCGACAGCGCGTCCCGGGCGGCCTCCAGGGCCTCCGGGTCGCGGTCCAGCCCGATCAGCCGGGCCGTCGGCGGCGCCCGCTCCAGCAGCGCCCGGGCGTGGCCGCCGCCGCCGACCGTGCCGTCCAGCCAGGTCCCGCCCCGCTCCGGCTCGAGGTGTTCCAGCACCTCGTCCACCATCACCGGCTCGTGGTGGAACCCCTCGTCTCCGCTCCGCTCGTCGCCCCCGCGGACTCCGCCGTCGTCCCGCCCGCCGCCGGTCACCTCCGGGTCAGGCGAAGATCGAGGCGGCCAGCCGCTCGAACTCCTCGTCCTCGACCGCCGTGGCGTCCTCGAACCGATCCGGGTCCCAGATCTCGATCTTGTCCAGCGCCCCGACGATCAGGGCCTCCTCCTCCAGCCCGACCTCCTCGCGGAGGCGGTCCGGGATCAGGATGCGGCCCTTGCTGTCCGGCGACGTCCGGACGGCGTTGCCCGTCAGCCGCAGCACCTGCGGCCGGACGTCCGGTCGCCGCTCCAGCATCTCCCGGAGCCGCTCCTCGACGTCCTTCCAGACCGGATCCGGGTACAGGGTGAGCGCCCGGGCGTGGAACCGGACCAGCACGAAGTGCTCGGCGTCGGCCTCCCGCTGGAACGTCGCGGGGAGGCTGACCCGGCCCTTCTCGTCCAGCGAGTACCGGTACCTGCCGAGGAAGCCGCTCACCGCTCACCTTTCCGGCGCTTCGTCGCGCCACCGCGTCCGGCCCCGGGAGCCGCCTTCGGGCACGGGTCCCGGGACCGGGCGGGGATTCCGGGGGTTGCCCACTTCTTCCCACTTTTCCCCACGCTGCCCCATTGTAGCCCCGCCCGCCCCGCCCCGTCAAGGGGTGGTGCCGGATCCGCCCGCGGAGCGGCCGTCGCCAGACGCGCGGCACGCCCCCGGGCCCGGGGCCGATCGGACGATCCGGTCCGCGGGCGCCGTCCGGGGGGTGGAGCTTCCCGGAGGACCGGATCCCGGGCGGGGACGGGGGATCGCGCGAGCGCGCGCTGATTGAAAAGCCCCGGGCGGAAGCGGCCCGCGGCGGGAAGGGGGCGGAACCGGCGGTCGCGGATCCCGGGAAGGAGGAGGGCCGGAAACGCGACGAGCCCGGCGGACCGGGCGGTCCGCCGGGCTCGGGTCGCTTCGTCCGGGAGGTCGTCCCGGGCGCTACCGGGTGGGGAGGCGGGGGCCCGGCGGTCCGGACCTCCGGTCGGGCCCGGCTACGGGAGAAGGGGCGGGGCGGCCGGGCCGCCCCGCCCGGCCCGGCCGGCGGTGTCCTCGTATCTCTCGCTCAGTCCTCGCAGGAGGCGCGCTGGATCTGCTCCTGGCGGTACAGCAGGCCGTCGGTGGCCTGCGTGATCTGCTGCTGGCTCTCCGCCTGGACGTCGCCGGCCTGCTCGACGTGGTCCGGCACGCGCTCCAGGATCCGCTGCGCCCGACGCGCCGGCTCGCAGGCCTCCTCCTGGTTGTCCTCGTCGATGTTGCGCGCCAGCCGGTACCAGGAATAGCCCGCCCAGAAATGGATCTGGCGCTCGAGCTGCGGCTCCTCGACGAACTCGAGGGCGCTCTCGAACATCTCCGCCGCCCGGCGGAACCGATCCTCCTGGTAGTACCGCTGGTAGCCGGTGGCGAACAGCGACTGGGCGATGTCGTTCGGCGGCGTCCCCGCCTCCTCGGCCGCGCGGAGGTCCTCCATGGCCGCCTCGCCCTCGCCCCGCCGCAGCAGGAAGCGGCCCCGCTTGAAGCGTGCGCGCTGGTAGGTGCTGTCGTTGAGCAGCACCGAGTCCATGGCGGTCACCGCCCCGCCCAGATCCTCCTGGCTCGCCAGCAGGTCGGCCTTCTTCGACCAGAGGGAGGCCCGCGCGGAGCCGGCGGCGTCCTCGAGCCGCTGCAGCGCCTCGTTCGCCAGCTCCAGGGCCTCGTCCACCCGCCCCAGGGTCTGCTGCACGTTGGTCATGTTCCGGTACAGCGACGCGTCGGCGCTGTCGGGACGCAGCGACACGTACTGCCGGTAGGCGTCCAGCGCGGTCTGGATCGCCGAGGTGTCGGAGATGGTGCTGCCGCCCCGGACCTGGGCCTCGTCGGCCTCCGTGCCCTGACGCAGGGCCACGTCCCCCAGGTACTTCCAGAGGGCCGCGCTCGAGGAGTCCCGGCGGATGCCGTCCTGGAGGATCTCCATGGCCGCCGGATAGGCCCCGGCGCTGGCCAGGTTGTAGGCCACGTTCAGGCGGACGTCCTGATCGTCCGGGTTGAACTCCAGGTACTCGCGGTAGAGCTCCACCGAGCGCTCACGGTTGCCCGCCTGGGCGTGGGCGTAGGCCGCGGCCTGCAGGGCGTCCTCGTGCGACGCGTCCTCCTCGACGGCCCGGTCCAGGTACTCGACGGCCGCGTCCCAGTTCTCCTGCTCGCGGGCGATCTGGCCGCGCAGGTACAGCGCCTCGGCGCTGGAGGGCCGGATCTCGAGCGCCCGGTCGCAGGTGCGGGTCGCGGCGTCGAGCTGGCCGGAGGAGAGGTAGTCCTGGCAGTTGAACCGGGCGCTGAGGAAGTCCACCAGGCGGTCCAGCCTCGTGGCGATCTCGTCGGCGACGCTCTCGGCGGCGTCGCCGCCGTCGCCCTGGACGGTGAACTCGGGCACCTCGGTCTCCTCGCCCGCCCCGCTGGCCTCGACGAAGACCGCGTCCACCCGGTTGCCGCTCGAGCCCCCGCGGGAGACCTCGCCGTAGACGATGAGCTGGGCGTTGAGGCGGCTGGCGAGCTGGCGCCAGGAGATGAGGTCCATGTCCTTCGGGTCCAGCTCGAAGCGGTCCAGCGCGTCCTCCAGCTCCTCCTCGTCCACCGACGTCAGCAGGTCGAAGTCGCGCACCCGCTCGGTGAGGCGGTCGCCGATCTCCTCCCCCAGGTCGTCGTCGATCCCGCCGCTGGTCTGGAAGGTGGCCACCAGCACGCGGGCCCGGCCCGACCCGTCCTGGGCGAGGACGGGCTCGAGGGCGCCGAGCGCCCCGACGAGGGCCGCGACGAGGGCGAAGACGAGGGTGCGGGCGTGAAGCTTCATCGTTGTCCCGGTTCCGGTTCGACGGAAGCCGGCCGTCCGCTCCCGGACGGCACGGCGGCGCGTGGGTGTCTCCTGGTGTACCCGGTCGGCCCCGACGGGGGTCCGGACGTGGCGCCTCGAGTGCTATGCGTTTAACACCCGGACGGCCGCGAGGTTTCTGGCCCGGCCCCACCCGCCGTCCCCGGGCGGGGACGGCCTCGGAAGCCGTCGCGCATAATGGCAGGACGCGGCCCGCGGGGCCACCCCCGCCGCCGGCGCCCCGTGCGGCCGCGCCGATCGACGCGGGCACGGGCGTCGGAGCGGGGGCGGCGGGGAGGGT
>CAZJJO010000050.1:0-14341 GCA_964546375.1 uncultured Gemmatimonadota bacterium | reverse complement strand
TCACCCTGCTGGGCGACGTCTACCGCAACACCAGCTACGGCCCCCTCAAGCGGGCCCTGGTGAAGGTGGACATGGAGGAGAACTTCCACCTCCGCCACGGCGAGGTCTGGATGCGTCGGCTGGCCGAGGCGGGCGGCGAGGCGCGGGACAAGCTGCAGGACGCCGTGGACTGGATGTTCCCGATGGGCGTCGAGTGGTTCGGCATGCCCGACGACAAGAAACGCCACAGCGCCCAGCTCGACTTCAAGCTCAAGGGCATGACCAACGACCAGCTCCGCCAGACCTGGCTGAAGGCGGTGGTCCCCCTGTGCGACGAGCTGGGCCTGGAGGTGCCGGCCCACGTGGACGAGGAGACGGGCGAGGTGGAGCTGGAGTACGAGCTGCCCTGCGCCTGGGACGCCGACGAGCGCCGGTGGCTCTTCGACGAGCCCATCACCTGGGACCAGGTGTTCGAGCGCTGGAAGGGCCGGGGGCCGATGAACGAGGCCTACGTCGAGTCGGTGCGCCGCAGCCGCTTCGACGTCGAGAACATGCTGGAGATGCACTGATGGCGCCCGACCGCGTCCGGGCCGGGGGGCGGCCGTGAGCGATCTGGTCGAGCTCTCCCGACGGAGCCCCGGCGAGGAGGAGCGGGCCCCGGAGGAGGGGGCCGACGGGCCGGCCGCGGAGGAGGCGCCGCCGGCCGCGCGGGCGCGGGGCTCCGGGGGCGAGCTCTCGGGCGACGCGCTGGAGGAGGGGACCGACTTCTCGGAGGTCGCCGCCGCCACCCGCGGCGACCACGTGGGCCGGCTCGCCGTGCCCGTGCCCGAGTGGGAGGGGCCGCCGGCCGACGACGAGGAGCGGGCCGTGCGGGCGCTGCACGAGGTCGCCGACCCGGAGTTCCCCATCTCCATCGTGGACCTGGGCCTGGTCTACGGCGTGGAGGTCGAGGACGGCACGGTCACCGTCCGCCTCACCTTCACCGCCACCGCCTGCCCCTGCATGGACTTCATCAAGTGGGACGTCCGCCAGCGGCTGCTGGAGGAGCCCGGCTTCGAGGAGGTGGTGGTCCGGGAGGTCTGGGACCCGCCCTGGACCACCGGGCGCATCACCGACCGCGGCCGGGAGGCCCTCCGCGAGGCCGGCGTCTCGATCTGAGCACACCACCAGCGAGGGACGACGTGGACGAGGAAGCGATCTGGGAAGTCTTCGCCCGGCGCGACCGGGAGGACCGCCTCGAGCACGTGGGCGCCGTCACGGCGCCCGGGCCCGAGCTGGCCCGGGTCTACGCCTGGCAGACCTACGACGAGGCCACCTGGTTCGAGATGGTGGTGGCCCGGCGGGAGGACTTCCACGCCGTGAACCGCGACGAGCGCCCCTTCACGCTCGAGCCCGGGGAGGCGGCGTGAGCCCGGCGGGGGAGGGCCGGTTCGGCGGCGCCGACGAGGTGCCCGAGGCGCTCCGCGAGCCGCTGGCCGATCTGCTGCTCGTGCTGGCCGACAACAAGCGCCTGCTGGGGATGCGCTACGCGGACTGGATCCTGGGCGCGCCGGCCCTGGAGGCGGGCATCGCGTGCTCGGCCATGGCCCAGGACGAGTGGGGCCACGGCCGGATCCTCTACGCCATGCTCCGGGACTTCGGCCGCGACCCCGACCGCCTGGAGCACGGCCGCGAGCCGGCGGACTACCGGAACAGCGAGCTGCTGGACCGGGAGCCGGAGGGCTGGCCCGAGCTGCTGGCGCTGAACGTCCTGCTGGACACGGCGCTGACCGTCCAGTTCGAGGCCATGTCGGAGAGCCGCTTCCAGCCGGTCCACCACAAGGTCACCAAGCTGCTGGAGGAGGAGCGCTTCCACTTCGCCCACGGCCGCGGCTGGACCGCGCGGCTGGCCTCGAGCGACGGCGGCCGCGAGCGCCTGGCCGAGGCCTTCGGGCCGGCCTGGGAGGCCTGCCTCCGCTGGTTCGGGCGGCCCGAGGACCCCGTCAACGGGCCGCTGGCCGAGGCGGGGATCGTCGACGCCGGCCCGGACGAGCTGCGCCGCCGCTGGCTCGGGCGCGTGGGCCCGGTCGTGCGGGAGGCCGGCCTGGAGCTGGCCGAGGACGACGACGGCGAGGGCTGGACCACCGACGCGGCCCCCGACTGGGCCGGCTGGCGGCCGGAGGCGCGGCGGACGGAGGGCGCGCCCGGCCCGGACGAGCGGACCGTGGAGCGGGTGCGCGGCGACCGCAACCGCTCGCTCCTGCTGGACTGATGGCCGACGACGGGGCGGGGCGCCGGAACGGATCGGACCGCCCCGGGAGCGGGGAGGGCTCCGACGGCGGCGGCCGCCATCCCGCCGACGAGTCGCTCCGCACCGACGAGCTGCCGGACGCCGCCCGCTGTCCGCACTGCGGGGGGACCGAGACCGAGCAGCACGGCGCCTTCGGATCGGCGGTCTCGGTGAGCCAGTACTGGTGCCGGTCCTGCCGGACGGTGTTCGAGTTCTTCAAGTGGCGGTGACGCGGGGCGCTCCCGCCCGCCGGCCGCTCAGCCGCCGCCCGCCCGCCGCCACATCTCCTCGTACATGACGTAGCGGGCCTCCTCCATCCCCATCGTCCGGTAGACGGCCCGGGCCGCCCGGTTGTCGCGGTCCACGTACAGCCGGAGGCCGGCGGCCCCCTCCCGCCGGGCGCGGTCCCGGACGTGGCGGTGGAGCGCCCGGTAGACGCCCGTCCGACGGTGGTCCGGGGCCACGTAGACGCTCTGGATCCACCAGACCTCGGCGTTCCGCCAGTCGCTCCACTCCGGGGTCACCAGCGCCTGGCCCGCGGCCTCGCCGCCGCGCTCGGCGATCCAGTACCTTCCCCGGTCCGGCTCGGCCAGCAGGGTCTCGACGCCGGCTCTCACGACGGAGGGCTCCAGCTCCCGCCCCTCGGTCTCCCGGGCCATCGCACGGTTGAACCGCGCGATGCGCTCGAGGTCGTCGGGGCGGGCGGCACGGACGGTGATCGACATGGCCTCGTCCTTCTGCATCGTGAAGCTCTCGGGGATCGGGGACGTGGTGCAGGCGATGGCGGTGCCGGTGGCCCTCAAGGAGCGGGATCCCTCGGCCCGGGTCACCTGGATCGCCATGCCCACGCCGGCGCGCCTGCTGGCGCCCCACCCGGCCGTGGACCGGACGGTGGTCTTCGAAAGGGGGCGGGGGCTGGCCGGGGTCGTCAACCTCTGGCGGCGGACGCGCGGCCTGGAGCACGACGTCGCCCTGAACATGGAGACCTACCTGCGCGGCGTGCCCCCGAGCCTGCTGTCGGGGGCCCGGCGCCGGGTCGGCTTCGGGCCGCCCCGGGCCCGCGAGCTGTCCTGGCTCTTCCACCACCACCGCCTGCCCCGGCGCGACGAGCGCCACACCCAGGACCTCTACCTGGAGTTCGCCGCCTGGCTGGGCGTCGACGTGGACGAGCCCGACTGGGGGCTGGCCCCCACCGACCGGGAGCGGCGGGAGCAGGAGGCGTTCTTCGCGGCGGACGCCGGGCCCGTGGTGGGGCTGGTGCTGGCGGCGGGCCGGCCCGAGAAGGACTGGCCGGCGGACCGGTGGGCGGCGCTGGCCCGCCGCCTCCGGGCGGAGCTCGGCGCGCGGGTGGTGCTGGTGGGCGGGCCCTCCGGGCGCGAGGAGGCCGCGGCCCGGCGGGTGCTGGACGCGACCGACGGGGGCGTGGTGGACGCCCGCGGGGACGACCCCCGGCGGCTGGTCTGGCTGCTGGAGGGCTGCGACCTGGCGGTGGCGCCCGACACCGGACCCCTGCACGTCGCCGTGGCGGTGGGCACCCCGGTCGTGGGGCTGTTCGGCCACACCAACCCCTGGCGGGTGGGCCCCTACCGCCGCCGGGAGCTGGTGATCGACCGCTACACCGATCCGGACGAGGCGCCCGATCCCTCGCGGCGCGGCCCCCGGCACGGCCGGATGGAGCGGATCACCGTGGACGAGGTGACGGCGAGGGTCGAGCGGGGCCTGGAGGACGCCCGCGGCTGAAGGGTGGCCGGGGGTCGGGCTCACAGGAAGCTGGTGTAGAGCAGCACCCGGTTGTCGACGTAGAGGTTGGGCGGCTCGAGGCCCACCGGCAGCCACTTCCGCCACCCCGGGTCCGGCAGCCGGTCGTAGCCGTGGCGCTCGAGCATCGGCCCGAAGTACCGGTTGACCACGGCGACGTCGAGGGGGGCGATCTGGTCGCGGAAGGCGTCGACGGGCCGCGGGTCGATCCCCTCGAACGCCTCGTCGACCGTGCGCGAGTTCCCGCCCCAGGGCCGGCCGCCGATGGTCGGCCGGAGCATCGACGGCTTCCAGGGCAGCTCCAGGAAGTCCGCCAGCTCGCGCGTGGCGGCTTCCGTCTCCAGCACCACGTCCTCGTAGCGCACCACCCGGTAGCGGTCGAGGTGGCGCCGGTTGCGCTCCAGGAAGTAGAGGGACTTGGCCAGGGGCCGGTAGATCCGGTGGCGACGGCTGCGGTGGACCGTGGTGTCGCGGGTCTCGGCGTTCACCACCGCGTACGGGTTCCGGAGGACGTGGACGAAGCGCGCCTTCGGGAACCACCGGGCCAGCTCGCGGGCGTGCTCCTCCTGCTGCGGGGTCTTCTCCACCAGGCGGACCGCCCCCCGGGCCTCCGTCCCGCCGGCGCCTCCCCCGCCGTTCCCCCGCCCGCGGTCGCCCCCGGCCGCCCGCCGGTGGGCGTCGTGGAACGCCTCCACCAGGTCGACGAACGCCGCCCTGAGCGACGAGCGGTCGGCCCGCTCGATCCGGTCCCGGAAGAGGTCCCGGTCGAACGCCCAGTCCTCCAGCGGCAGGTTCCGGCTCACCGGTCGGCCCGCCAGGAAGTCGGCGGGGTCGGCGGCCCCGAGCACCGCCTCCAGGACCCGTCCCGGCGGCAGCTCCGCCTCCTTGTACGGGACCCGGTGGGAGGGGAGGTCGCCGCGGGCCCGGTTGCCCGGCGGGAGGGTGGGCACGTTGGCGTGCTGGAGGAACTTCAGCTCCAGCGGGAGCACGAACAGGTCCGGGTGGCCGTCCAGCAGGGACTGGACGAGGGTGGTGCCGGACTTCACGTGTCCGACGACGAAGATCGGCTCGTCGCACGGCGACGTCACGGTGCGGCTCCTCCGGTCGACTTCTCCGTCACCCGCCCGGCCGGGCGGCGGCCCGGGCGGGCGCTCGCCGGTCCCGGGACGGTTGCGAAGGTACGGGGACGCCCACCGGAGGAAAGGCCCGCGCTCGAGGCCGGTGGCGCCCCGGCGCGGCTCAGACGCCCTCCACGCCCTCCAGGAGGCCCCGGTCCAGGGTCGGACCGTCGGAGTCGCCGTGCAGGACCGAGACGTCGCCGGTGGACTCCATGACGACGGCCCGGATCTCGGACGGATCCAGGACGTTCGCCTCCCGGAGCTTCGCCCGGAGGTCCGCCTCGGTCAGTCGGGCGCGCCGGAGGTTCTCCGTGAGCAGCCGATCCCCGTCCATGAGGAGCAGCGGGGTGTTCTCGACGGCGGCGCGGGTGAGGGACGAGTGCTGCCGCAGGATTGCCACGAGCATCTGGAGGGCGTAGAGGGACACCAGCCCCACCGCGGCCTGCAGCAGCGGTGGATCCTCGGCGACGATCGTGGTGGCCACCAGCGAGCCGATGGCCACCGTGACGGCGAAGTCGAACCCCGAGAGCTTCGCGAAGCTCCGGAGCCCGGCGACGCGCGTGAGTAGCAGCAGGGCCAGGTAGATTCCCAGCGCGGAGACGGCTACCATGAGCCCGGCGTCGAGGGTCGTGGTGATCCAGGCCGCGTCCATCGGTGTCGCCTCCTCGGGATGATCGGACGGAAAGGAGTCTCGGATGCGGGAAGATACAGGGGCGGGCCGGACGGAGAGAACCGGGACCCCCGGTCGGTCGGACGGCGGGCGCGCCGCCCTGGCCGGCTTCTGCGCTGCCGCTCTGGCCGTGGCCCTGGCCGCGGGCCCGGCGGCCGCCCAGCAGGGCGGGGGCGCGGACGACACCGTCCGGACCGGGCTTCCGGACGCGGCGCCGCCCGGGGCCCAGCCGATCCTCCGCCGGCTGGCCGAGGCCCCCTCGGCCGAGGGGATCCGGGCCGACCTGGAGACGCTGGTGGGCTTCGGCACCCGGCACACCCTCTCGGACACCGCCTCCGACGGGCGGGGCGTGGGTGCGGCCCGGCGGTGGGTCCACGCCGAGCTCGAGCGCATCTCCGAGGCCTGCGGCGGCTGCCTGGAGGTCCGCTACCAGCGCTTCCGGGTCGGCGGCGAGGAGCGCATCCCCGACACCACCACCGTGGTCAACGTCGTCGCGATCCAGCGGGGCGCGACCGACCCGAACCGCTACGTGGGGATGTCGGGCCACCTGGACTCCCGGGCGTCCGACGTGATGAACGACAGCATCCGCGCCCCCGGCGCCAACGACGACGCCTCGGGCGTGGCCGGCGTGCTGGAGGCCGCCCGGGTGCTCTCGAAGCACGAGTTCGACGCCTCGATCTTCTACCTGGCCGTGACCGGCGAGGAGCAGGGGCTGTTCGGCGCCACCCACTTCGCCGAGCGGGCGAAGGAGCGGGGCTGGCGGATCGAGGCCTTCCTGAACAACGACATGATCGGCAACATCCAGGGCCAGGACGGGGTCGTCGACAACACGGTGGCCCGGGTCTTCTCGCAGGCGATCCGGGCCGACGCCACCGATCGCATGCGCCGCCTCCTCCGCTACCTGGGCGGCGAGAACGACTCGCCCTCCCGCAACCTCGCCCGCTACGTGGACCGGATCGCCGACCGCTACGTGCGGAACCTGGACGTCATGCTGATCTATCGGCTCGACCGCTTCGGCCGCGGCGGCGACCACACGCCGGTCAACGACCAGGGCTACCCGGCGGTCCGGGTCATGGAGGCCCACGAGGACTACCGCCGCCAGCACCAGGACCTCCGCACCGAGGACGGCGTCGAGTACGGCGACGTGCTGTCGGAGGTGGAGCTCGACTTCGCCGCGAAGATGACCGGGCTCAACGTGGCCGCGATGGCCTCGCTGGCGGAGGCGCCGGCGCCGCCCGCGGGGGTGGAGGTCGAGGGCGCCGTCGAGCCCAGCACCACCCTCTCCTGGGAGCCGGTGGACCCGGAGGCGAACCCGCAGCACGCGGGCTACCGGGTCTACTGGCGCAGGACCGCGTCGCCCCGGTGGGAGAAGAGCGTCTACGTGGGCGACGTCACCGAGCACACCCTCGAGGACGTCGTCATCGACAACTACGTCTTCGGGGTCGCCTCGGTCTCCGAGGAGGGCTACGAGAGCCCCGTGGTCTTCCCCGGGCCCCTGGGCTCGTTCCTGCCGGTGAGCATGCAGGAGCGGGACGACGGCGAGGGGTAGCGCCGACGAGGGGCGGCGCCGGCGGAGGGCGGCGGTCCGCCCGGGCCCCGGCTCCGCGCCGCGTCGGCCGCGCCTACAGCCGCCGCCAGGCGCGCCGGGCCGCCCAGGCGAAGACCGTCAGGGAGGCGAGCCACCAGAGCCCGCCCCAGGCCAGGGTCGGGAGCCCGGTGAGCTCGGCCAGGGCGGCGGCGTCCGACGGCGCCCCGGGCCGCTCCAGCACGTCGGCCTTCACGTCCAGCACGGCGTAGAGGCAGGACGCCAGCCCCAGCGCCGCCAGGGTCCCCCGGGCGAGGTCGGGGCCGGCCCGGAGCGCCACGGCCGCCAGCACCAGCCCGGCGCCGAGCCCCACGGCCACGGTCACCAGCCCGCTCCCCCACACGAGCACCACGGCGGCCAGGGCCGCCGCCAGGACGGCCAGCGCGCCCCGGGCCCACCCGGCGCCGGCGGTGGCGGCCGCCACCAGCCCCGCGCCCCAGGCCACGCTGCCCAGGTAGCCGGCCGAGAGGGTGACGAAGGCGTCGCCGCCCGGGCAGGCGCACCAGCCGGCCTCGCCGGCCGTGACGGCGATCTCCCGCACGGTCCCGCCGGTGGCCACGGCGGCCGCGGCGTGGCCGAGCTCGTGGAGGAGCACCAGGACCAGCCGGAGCGGGGCCAGCACGCCCCGGCCCCAGAGCAGCCACAGGAGGACGGCGGCCCCGAGCAGGAGCAGGGCCGCCCGCCGCGCGCCCGGCCCCCGTCGGGCGCCCACGCTCAGAGCAGGACGGCCAGGGTGGCCAGGCAGACCGCCAGCCCCGCCAGCGCCAGGGCGGGGACGCGCCGCTCGAACCGGACGCGGCAGAACGCGAAGATCCCCAGGAAGCCGCCCAGCGCCAGGTACACGGCGGTGAGCATCGAGCGCCAGAGCGAGCTGTCGTGGGCCACCAGCACCGCCCCCGTGGCGGCGGCCGCCCCCAGGAAGAGGGTCGACTCCGACAGGGCCTCCTTCGGCCGGACGCGGCGGGTGGCCGGCAGTCGGCCCGCCAGCGCCACGGGCAGCAGGACCGCCCCCTCCAGGACCAGCGCCGCCGCCCACGCCCGCCGGGCCGCGCCGGGGCGCCCCAGGGCGTCGGTGAGCAGCGCGAAGCCCAGGGAGGTGACCGAGGCCGCCCCGAGGAAGTAGACGCCGAGCGCCACGATCCGGCCGGCGACGAGGCTGGCCCAGTAGGTGCCGGGCTCGTCCCGGCGGAGCCGGAGGCTCGGCACCGACGCCAGGGTCCACCGGCGGACCGGCTCCGGCGGCCAGTCGCCGGCCCGGGCCCGGTCCAGCAGCTCCCGGCCCAGCCGCTCCACCCGGTCGGCCTCGTCGGTCCCGATCCAGCCCCGCTCCCGGGCCTCGGCCAGCTCGTCGGCGTCCAGCAGGCGCGGCTCCCCGCCGTAGGGCTGCCAGAGGTCCAGGAAGAGGTCGTCGAGGCGCCACCGCCCGGGGCCGATCTCCACGGGCCGTATCAGGTTCGTGTAGTGGCCCGACAGGTCGCCGGCCCGGTCGTGGAAGGCGGCCACCTCCCAGGGGCGGCCCGGGAAGGTGAACCAGAGGAGGGAGGCGCCCGGCTCCAGGACCACCCCGTCGGCCACCTCCCGGGGATCGGCGGTCCGCGGCCGGCGCTGGAGGGTGATCTTCAGCTCGGCCTCGTCCAGCAGCAGCTCCTGGACGTGGCGCGCCCGGCGGTCCGGCGGGCGACGGACCACGACCTCGACCTCGGGTCCCGGGCCGGGCCGGCCCCGGGCGGACGGCCCCCTACCGGAGGACAGGATCGGTGAAGGTCTCGCCGGCCCGGGCGCGCTCGACCAGCGGGTCGGCGGGCCGGAAGCGCTCGCCGATCTCCTCCCGGAAGCCGCGGAGCCCCTCGACGATGCGATCCAGTCCCTCGACGTCCGCCCACCGGAGGATCCCGCCGCGGAAGGGAGGGAAGCCGGTGCCCATCACCATCGCCAGGTCCACCAGGTCCGGGTCGTCGACGATGCCGTCCTCCAGGGCGTGGGCCGCCTCGTTCACCATGAGGTATAGGCAGCGGCGCCGGACGTCCGCGGCCGCGGGGGGCGCCTTCCGGGGACGGGGGAGGAGGTCCTTCAGGTCGGGGTCCACCTTCTTCTCCCGCCCGTCCTCGTAGAGGTAGAAGCCCTTGCCGCCCTTCTTGCCGACGCGCCCGTCGTCCCGGAGCCGGTCCACCACGTCAGAGGCCTTCATCCGCTCCCCGAAGGCCTCCTCCATGACCCCGCTCACGTGGAGGGCGACGTCCAGCCCCACCTCGTCCAGCAGGCGGCAGGGGCCCATGGGCATGCCGAACTCGGTGAGCGCCCGGTCCACCGCCCGGACTCCGGCGCCCTCGGCCAGCAGGTGGCCCGCCTCGTTCAGGTAGGGGGCCAGGACCCGGTTCACCAGGAAGCCCGGGCCGTCGTTCACCAGGACGGGGTTCTTGCCCATGTCCAGGGCGAAGCCCAGGGCCACGGCCAGCGCCTCGTCGCTGGAGGCCTCGCCCCGGACGACCTCCACCAGCGGCATCTTGTGGACGGGGTTGAAGAAGTGGAGCCCCACGACCCGATCGGGCCGGTCGGAGGCTTCGGCCAGCTCGTCCACCGAGAGGGACGAGGTGTTGGTGGCGAAGACGGCGTGCTCGGGCAGGACCTCCTCGGCCTCCCGCAGCACCTGCCGCTTCACCTCCATCTTCTCCACCACGGCCTCCACCACCAGGTCGACGTCGGCCAGGGCGTCGTACTCCAGCGTCCCGTCGACGAGGGCGTACTTGAGGCCCGCCTCGTCCTCGTCGAAGACGCCCTTCCTCGCCGCCTTGTCCAGGAGCGCCTTCGCGTGGCGGAGGCCGTCGTCCAGGGCGTCCCGGTCGATGTCCTTCATCACGGCCGGGACGTCGTTGGCCGCGGCCAGCTCGGCGATGGCCCCGCCCATGACCCCGGCGCCCAGGACGCCCACCTTCTCGACCTCCCGCCGGCCCTCCATGACCTCTTCCGGGAGGGCGCGCTTCGCCTGCCGGGTGAGCAGGAAGATCCGGGTCAGGTTCTTCGACTCGGGGGTGACGGCCAGCTCGCCCAGGGCTCGGGCCTCGACCGGGAGCGCCTCGTCCAGCGGCCGGCCGTACGTCCGGCGGATCACCTCCAGCGCCCGGAGCGGCGCCGGGTAGTGGCCGCCGGAGCGCTCCTCGGCCCGCCTGCGGGCCATGCGGAAGAGGAGCCAGCGGCCCGGGGGGGTGTCCTCGAGCAGGCGCTCCGGCAGCGACTTCTCGTAGCCCCCGGACGGCGCCTCGCCGGCCAGGACCTCGTCCAGGAACGCGTCGACCTCCCGGCCGAACGCCCCGGCGTCGGCGACCCGGTCCACCAGGCCGATCCGCCGCGCCTTCCCGGCGTCCACCGACCTGCCCGCCAGGATCACGTCCAGGGCGTTCCGGACGCCGCACAGGCGGGGCAGCCGCACGGTGCCGCCGAAGCCCGGCAGGATGCCCAGCTTCACCTCGGGGAGGCCGATCTCGGTGGCGTCGGCGTCGGAGGCGATCCGGTGGTCGCAGGCGAGGATCATCTCGGTGCCCCCGCCCAGGCAGGTGCCGTGGACGGCCGCCACCGTCGGTACCGGGAGCGACTCGAGGCGTCGGAAGATCTCCTGGCCCCGGCGGGCCTTGGCGGCGGCCTCCTCCGGGTCGGTCAGGTCGGCGATCTCCCGGACGTCGGCGCCGGCGACGAAGCTGTCCTCCTTGCCGCTCGCCAGCAGCACGGCCGAGACCTCCCCGGCCTCCGCGGCGTCCCCCAGCCGCCGGATCAGCTCCTCCAGCTCCTCCATGGTGGGGGTGTCGAGGAGGTTGACGCCGGCGTCGGGCTGGTCGATGACGACGCGGGCGACCCCGCGCTCGTCCACCTCGTGTCGGAACGTCGCCTCGCTCGGCTCGCTCATCGGCGCTTCTCTCTCCTCCGCGGAAGTCCTCCCCGGCCGGGCGCGGGAGCGGCCGCGGGGCGGGCGGTCGTCAGAGGCTGGGGCGCAGCTCCGCGTTCTCGCGCGACAGGCGGAGGGTGTCCACCTGACCGGGCACGACGTGGATGTTCCAGTACAGCTCCTCGTAGGGGCCGGGCTCGGTGCGCGCGTAGACCCACCAGTCGCCCCCGGGCAGGGAGGCCCGGGCGATGCCCTGGCTGTCGGTGGTGTCGCGCCGGACCTCGACGCCCTTGGCCCGCTCGATGCTGTCGGTGATGTCGAGGTAGCCGTGGTAGGCGTTCTCCTCCCAGTTCCGGATCTCCGCCCGGATCGAGTCCGAGCGGTTCACGACCTCCCGCTGCAGGCTGTCGTAGCGCTCGAAGAGCCGGTCCTTGCGGCGCTCGAGCGCTCCGACACGCTCCTCGAGCGCCTCGAACTGGTCGAACAGCTCCATGTACTCGCGGCTCGTCTGGTCCATCCCCTCCATCTGCCCGGAGAGGCCCTCGAGGCTGTCGCGCACCGAGCTCCACTCGTCCTCCGCCTGCCGCCACTCGGTCCGCATGTCGACGATCCGGTCGAACTGGTCGCGGAGCGACTGGGGGATCTCGGGGCGGGGCGTGTCGGCCCGCTGGTCGAGGGCGCTGAAGATCGAATCCCGGTCGTAGGGGAGGAAGGTCACGACCATCTCCTCCACCGGCGACGCCTCGCCGGCCTCGGTGGAGGCGGTGGCCTTCACGACGACGTCCCCGCCGCCGCACGCGGCGAGGAGGACGCTGGCCGAGAACGCGAGTACGAGCGTCAGGGGACGTGCGCGCATGGAGGGACTCCGGTTCTTCGGGTGATCGCTCCGTCGTGGGCCGGACCCGGTCGGCGGGTCCGGCGGCGTGGAGGGCGCGAGATGCGACCCGGGAATCTCCGGCAAGGTAGATCCGCCATCGGGGAGAATCAACGTCCCGGCCGGCCCGGGCCGGCTACCGTAGCAGGCGGTCTTCCAGCAGGAAGGGGCGGGGATCCACCGGCTCCCCGTCCACCAGCACCTCGTAGTGGAGGTTGGGGCCGGTGGTGAGCCCGGTCTGGCCGACCTCGGCGACCACGTCGCCCCGGCGGACCTCCTCGCCCTCGGCGACGCGGACGCGGGAGGCGTGGGCGTAGCGCGTGGCGTAGCCGTACCCGTGGTCGACCTCCACCATCTTGCCGTAGCCCGGCGACCGGCCGGCGAAGGTCACCGTACCGTGGGCCGTCGCCCGTACCGGGGCGCCCGCCCGGGCGGAGATGTCGATGCCGGTGTGGGGGCGGCTGTCGAGCAGGATCGGGTGGTACCGGCTGTTGCTGTAGCCGGAGCTGATCCAGGCGTCCTCGCTGGCCACGGGGCGGATCGAGGGCCGGGCCAGGAAGACCTCCCGGTGGACCCGGAGCGAGTCGGTGGCCTCGGAGAGGCTGGAGGCCACCAGGTCGGCCCGCCGCAGCAGGCGGTCCAGCTCGCGGGTCGCCGAGGCCGGGCCGTCGCCGGCCTCCGGTCCCCCGACGCCCACCTGGCGCACCTCGGGGTCGATGAGGGGGAGCCCGGCCAGCAGGCGGAAGCGCTCCTCCTGCACCGCCAGCCCGTCCAGCGCTCGGGCCAGCTCGCCGGTCCGGCGCTCGGCCTCCCGGAGGTCGTCCGCGAGCTGGCGGTTGCGCTCGGCCAGCCGGTCGATCCGGGCCGACTCCACGGCGCCGCTCGCCACCAGGGCGGCCCCGACGGCCGCCGCGGCGCCGAGCAGCGCCGCCAGGAGGACGGCCGCCGCCACGCCCCCGCGCCGCAGGCGGAAGGTCCGGGTCCGCCCGCCGTTCTCCGGCAGGATCTGTACGGTCCAGCGGTCGCTCATGGCGCTCCCGTGCGTGTTCGTCTTCGTCTCCGTCCCGGACGCGGGCCCTCCCGGGTCGGGCGTCCCCGTTCGCAAGGCCCGGACCAGGCCCGGCCGCGGCCTTCGCGGCCGGCGGTCGGGCTCACCCCTCGGCCCGGGCCGTCCGCGTCTCCTCCTTCAGCTCCTCCAGCCCCACGGTCCGCTCCTCGCCCTCCTCGTCCATCAGCGTGACGGTCTCCTTGAGGTGGTTCCAGCCGGTCACCTTCTCGCGGCCGCGGCGGGTCTCCAGGACCCGCCCCTCCCGGGGGTACCGCTTCCGGGCTTGCTGGTAGTCCCCGTGCTCGTAGCGCAGGCAGGACATCAGCCGGCCGCAGGCGCCGGAGATCTGGGACGGGTTCAGCGACAGCCCCTGGTCCTTGGCGAGCTGGAGCGTCACCGGCTCCACGTCCTCCAGCCAGGTGCGGCAGCAGAGCTCCCGCCCGCACCGGCCGATCCCGCCGACGCGGCGCGCCTCCTCGCGCACGCCGATCTGGCGCAGCTCGATCCGCGTCCTGAAGGCCGAGGCCATCTCCCGGACCAGCTCCCGGAAGTCCACCCGCTTCTCGGCGGTGAAGTAGACCGTGAGCTTGTTGCGGTCCCACTGCCACTCGGCCTCGCTCACCTTCATCTTGAGGCCCCGCCGGCGGACCATCTCGCGGGTCTTCCGCCGCACCTCGGGCTCCTCGTCGCGCAGCTCCCGGAGACGCTCCACGTCCACCGGGGCGGCGCGCCGCAGGATCCGGCTGGAGGGCGGCGTGACGGGATGGTCCCCCGCGTGCTCGCAGCCCCCCTCGCAGGTGTGCTCCGCCGCGTTCACCGCGTGCTGCACGCGGCCCAGGTCCCGCCCGCGGTCGGCCTCGACGATCACGTACTCGTGCTCGCGCAGGGGCAGGGGATGGCGGAACGCGTAGTGGGAGGTCCTCAGCCCCTTGAACTCCACCTCGGCGATCTGGACGTCCTCGCCCGGCTCCCCGGCGCCCGGCGCGGGCGGGGCGCCGTCGCCGCCGGGCCGCGGGGGACGGCCGGAGCCGTCGCTCCCCGGTCCGCCGCCGGAGGCGTCCGCGTCGCCGGGGCGGGGGGGCGGCGGTGGCGCGCCGCTCTCCCGGTCGCCGCTCACGACGGTTCCTCCCACTCGCCCATCTCGTCGTACTTCTCGCGCCGCC
>CAZJJO010000049.1:0-14529 GCA_964546375.1 uncultured Gemmatimonadota bacterium | reverse complement strand
CGCGGGGGGCCCCGGCGGCCGGCCCTCCCGGCGACGAGGCCGCCGGCTCGCGCCACCGGTGAACCGCGACGGGAGCCCCGCGCCATGGACGAACGACGCCCGCCCCGAGCCTCCGCCCTCGCCCTGGTCCCCCTGCTGGCCCTGCTCGTCGCCTGCGGCGGCGAGACCGCGGCCTCCGGCGACCGGGCCTCCGGTGGAAGCGGCTCCGCCGACGGCCCGTCGAGCGCCGAGGTCTGCGCCCCCGACGACGGCGGCCTGGAGCTGCCCGACGGCTTCTGCGCCCAGGTCGTGGCGAAGGAGGTCGGGCGGGCCCGGCACCTGGCCGTCGACGCGGAGGGCGACCTCTACGTGGCCCTCCGCTCGGGCCGGGGCGAGGACGCCGAGCCCGGCGGGATGGTGGCGCTCCGGGACACCACCGGCGACGGGAAGGCCGACGTCAGCCGCCGGATCGTCAGCGACATGGGCGGCACCGGGGCGGCGGTCCGCGACGGCCACCTCTACTACGGCCGCGACGACGCGGTGCTGCGGTGGGAGCTGCCGGCGGGCGAGCTGGCCCCGACGGGCGAGCCCGAGACCATCGTCGGAGGCCTCCGCCACGAGGGCGGACACGCCGCCAAGCCCCTGGCCTTCGACGGCGAGGGCAACCTCTACGTGAACGTCGGCTCCCCGTCGAACGCCTGCCAGGAGGAGGAGCGGAGCCGCCGGTCGCCGGGCCTGGATCCCTGCCCGCAGCTCGAGACCAACGCCGGAATCTGGCGGTTCGACGCCGACCTGACGGGCCAGCGCCAGTCGGACGGCCGTCGGTTCGCCACCGGGATGCGCAACACGGTGGCCCTGGCCCACAACCCGCTGGACGGCCACCTCTACGCGGCCATCCACGGCCGGGACCAGCTCGCCCAGCTCTGGCCGGACCTCTACACGCAGGAGGAGAGCGCCGAGCTGCCGGCCGAGGAGCTCGTCCGCGTCGAGGAGGGCGACGACTACGGCTGGCCGTACTGCTACTTCGACCACCGGAAGGACGAGAAGGTGCTGGCGCCGGAGTACGGCGGCGACGGCGACGAGGTGGGCCGCTGCGCCGAGAAGGACGACCCGCTGGTGGCCTTCCCCGGCCACTGGGCGCCCAACGGCCTCCACTTCTACACGGGCGATCAGTTCCCCGAGCGCTATCGGGGCGGCGCCTTCGTCGCCTTCCACGGCTCGTGGAACCGGGCGCCCCAGCCCCAGGAGGGCTACAAGGTGGTCTTCGTGCCCTTCGAGGACGGCGACCCGACCGGGGACCCCTCGGAGTTCGCCCTCGGCTTCCGCGAGGAGGGCGAGGGGCCCCGCGAGGCGGACCACCGCCCCTCGGGGCTGGCCCAGGGGCCCGACGGCGCGCTCTACGTCACCGACGACCAGGCCGGCTGGATCTGGAGGATCACCCACGTGGGGAGCTGAGCGCCGGTCCCTCCCCCCCTCCGGGAGGCGCGGCCACCCCGAAGCAGGAGGACCGATGACCGAGGAATATCGGGTGCCCAAGCACCGTGTACCCGCCACCGTGCGGATGGCGAACGGCGCCGTGCGATCGGTGGAGCTGTTCGCCGGGGACCACGCCGAGCGGCACGACGGCGCCGAGCGGCCCTCCGACCTCCTCGGCACCGACGCCCCGTTCCTGCCCGTCGAGGACGAGGAGGAGGGGTTCCTGCTGATCCACAAGCCGTCGGTCTCGCTGGTGACGGTGGCCCTGGAGGCGGAGGTGGGCGCCGAGCCCGTGGACGCCGAGGACCGGGCCCTGGTGGACCCGGAGATGGAGGGCGTCCAGCGGAAGGAGGTCCGGCTGGCCCTGGACGACGGGACCGAGGTCCGGGGGCTGATGGCGCTGGTCCTGCCGCCGGGCGAACGCCGCCTCCAGGACTTCCTCAACGCGGCCGACCGCTTCGTCCGGCTCCGCGACGGCGACCGCGTGCGTCTGGCCAACCTCGAACGGATCGCGCGGGTGGCGCCCGGCTGACGGCTCCGGCCCCGGCTTCGCGCTCCGGCCGCTCGCACGCGACCTCGTCCACGTCTCAGCCCCGGGAACCGATGGCCCGATTCGACCGCTTCATCCGGCTCCTCCACGACGCCGGCGCCGACCGTCTCACCGTGGCCGAGGGACGCCCCGTGGTCCTCTCCTCGGGCGGCGACGACCGGGCGCTCACCGACGACCCGGCGAGCCGCGACCAGATCCGGTCGATGCTCGCCGAGCTCCGGCCCGAATCCGACGACCCCGCATCGGAGGGGCGGCACGAGTTCACCTACCGGGCGCCCTCCGGCCCCGTCCTCGTCCGCGCCCTCCTCAGCCCCGGCACCGTCCGCCTCCAGATGCAGCCGGCGGAAGAGGAGGCCGAAGGCACGGGCCCGGCGGGAGAGGCCCCGCCGGACACCTCCCCGACGGCCCCGGCCGACGCGCGAGCCGCTGACGCCGCGGACCCGGGAGCAGGGGAAGCGGCCGCGGAGGACGCCGCCGGGACGGCCGGGGGCGCCGCGGAGAGCCCGGACGGACCGGCGGAGGGGTCGCCGGACGAGCCGCCTCCCGATCCGACGGCCTCGACCCGGTCGGCCGGGCCCGGGGCCGCGGGGGACCGCCCCGCCATCGAGCGGCTGTTCCGGAAGATGGTGGACGCGGGCGCCTCGGACCTCCACGTGTCGGCCGGCAACCCGCCGCTCCTTCGCGTGGACGGGGAGATGGCCCGGATCGAGGACGAGCCCGCGATGTCGGCGGAGGAGACCCGCCGGATGCTGCTGGAGATCGCGCCGGAGCGGAACCGGAAGGAGTTCGAGGAGACCCACGACACCGACTTCGGCTACGAGGTCCGGGGGCTGGCCCGCTTCCGCTGCAACCTCTTCCTCGACCGGGAGGGCCCCGGCGGGGTCTTCCGTCAGATCCCCGCCGAGATCATGACCGCCGAGGAGCTGGGCCTGCCGGACTCCCTGCTCGGACTGTGCGAGCTGAAGAAGGGGCTGGTGGTGGTCACCGGCCCCACCGGCTCGGGCAAGTCCACCACCCTGGCGGCGCTGGTCGACTACATCAACCGCAACCGCAGGGCCCACGTCATCACCATCGAGGACCCCATCGAGTTCGTCCACGAGAACAAGCAGTGCCTCATCAACCAGCGGGAGGTGGGGGTCCACACGGAGAGCTTCAAGGTGGCCCTCCGGGCCGCCCTGCGGGAGGACCCGGACATCGTGCTGGTGGGCGAGATGCGCGACCTCGAGACGGTGGAGATCGCCCTGGAGACGGCCGAGACCGGCCACCTGGTCTTCGGCACCCTCCACACCAACACCGCCGCCTCGACAGTGGACCGGATCATCGACCAGTTCCCGGCCGACCAGCAGAACCAGATCCGGACCATGCTGGCCGAGAGCCTGGAGGGGGTGATCGCCCAGACGCTGTGCCGGCGGCAGGAGGGCGGTCGTGTCGCCGCCATGGAGGTCCTGATGGTCACCAGCGCGGTGTCCAACCTCATCCGGGAGGGCAAGACCTTCCAGATCCCGTCGCTGATGCAGACCGGGGCCTCGGCGGGCATGCGGACCCTGAACGACGCGCTGCTGGAGCGGGTCCAGGAGGGGATCGTGGCCCCGGACGAGGCCCTGCGGAACGCCGTGGACAAGCCGGAGTTCGAGCAGCTCCTCCAGCGGCACGGCTTCTCGGTCTAGCGAAGCCCCGACCCGCCCCACCGGCGACGGCCGGACGGCCTCGGCCCCCGCCGACCCCCCCGGGCCGCTCCCGGGCGGCGGGCCCGGCCCTCAGGCGTCTCCCTCCTCCGCCCGCTCGCGCCCCTCCCGGATCTGGCGCCAGGCCTCCTCCCTCCCCTTCCAGCCCCGGACCTCGGTCTCCTTGTCCTCCAGGTCCTTGTAGATCTGGAAGAAGTGTCGGATCTCCTTCAGCAGGTGATCGGGCACCTGGTCCAGCTCCTCGATCCAGTTCCAGCGGGGGTCGCCCACCGGCACGGCGAGGACCTTCTCGTCCGGGCCCTTCTCGTCGCGCATGTCGAAGACGCCCACCGGCCGGGCCTCGATGACGCAGCCCGGGAAGGTGGCCTCGGCCACCAGCACCAGGACGTCCACGGGATCGCCGTCGCGCGCCTCGGTGCCCGGCAGGAAGCCGTAGTCGGCGGGATAGTGGACCGAGGAGAAGAGCATCCGGTCCAGGACGAAGCGGCCCAGCCCGGGATCGTACTCGTACTTGTTGCGGCTGCCCTTCGGGATCTCCACCACGACCCGGACGGCTTCCTCCCCGACGGCCGGAAGCTCGTCGGGGCTCCCCTCCCCCGGGGCGGGCGGAGGGGCCTCGTCGCCGTCGTCGTCGGACCGTCGCCAGAACATGCGGGCCTCCCGTGTCGCTCAGCCGTCCAGCTCCTCCTCGAGGGCGTCCGCGTCCCGGACCGGGGCCCGGCACGCGAAGTCGGTGCAGACCCAGGCGGCCGTCTCCGAGGCCCCGGCGGCGTGCTCGGCGGCCAGCGGCGACAGCTCGTCGACCTCCCGACCGGCCTCGCCCGGCGTCCGGTGCAGGTGCACGGTCCGGGGCCGGAAGGCGCCCCGCAGCACCCGGCGCATGGCCGCCAGCTCCGGGTCGTCCCCCTCGCCGGCCAGCACCACCTCGCGGCCCTCGCCCACCCGAAAGTCGACGGCCGCCAGGAGCATGGCGTGCCCGCCCGGGGAGCGCTCGGCCCGGTCGGCCCAGGTCCGCTCGGCGGCCAGCGCCCGCTCCTCCAGCTCCGTGCGGCCGGTGAGCCGGGCGAGCCGGAGCGCGTTCCAGGCGCCCACCGAGTTCGGCGACGGCCGCGCCCCGTCGTGGCCCTCCCGGGCCCGCACCGGCAGCTCGTCCGCCCGGTCGTGCGGGCCGGTGTACCAGCCGCCCCCCTCGGCGCCGCACCGCTCGTCCATCTCCTCCTGCAGGGCCAGCGCCTCGCGCAGCCAGCGGGGCTCGTGGGTGGCCTCGTACAGCTCCACCAGCCCCCACACCAGGTAGGCGTAATCGGCGGCGCCGGCCTCGACGCCGGCGCTCCCGCCGCGCCAGCGGTGCAGCAGCCGCCCCTCCGCGTCCCGCATCTCGTCCAGCACGAAGCCGGCGGTCTCCCGCGCCCGCTCCACCCACGCCGGCTCGTCCATGGCGGCCCCGGCCCGGGCCAGCGCCGCCACGGCCAGGCCGTTCCAGTCCGCCAGCACCTTGTCGTCGCGGTGGGGACGGGGCCGCTCCTCCCGGGCCTCGAACAGCGTCCGGCGGATCGCCTCCAGCCGCTCGCGGAGCGCCTCGACCTCCAGGTCCCGCTCGGCGGCGATCGTCTCCAGCGAGCGTCGGCGGTGGAGCACGTTCTCGCCGGTCTTCCGGCCGGTGGACTCCTCGGCGAAGTTGCCGTCCGGCCGGGTGTTCCAGACCGCCCGCGCCAGCTCGAAGTCCCCCTTCTCGAGCAGCGACCGCAGCTCTTCCTCCTCCCAGACGTAGAAGGCGCCTTCGCCGCCCTCGCTGTCGGCGTCCTCGGCGGCGTGGAAGCCCCCGGCCTCGTCGCTTAGGTCCCGCTCCAGGTAGGCGAAGATCTGGCGCACCGTGCGGGCGAAGATCTCCTCGCCGGTGACCTGCCAGCCCTCGGTGCAGGCCAGCGCCAGCATCGCCTGGTCGTAGAGCATCTTCTCGAAGTGGGGCAGCAGCCACCGGGCGTCGGTGGCGTAGCGGTGGAAGCCGAAGCCCACGTGGTCCCAGATCCCGCCCCGGCGCATGGCCCGGAGGGTGGCGGCCGCCATCTCGGCCGCCCGCTCCTCGCCGGTGCGATGGGCGTGGCGCAGCAGGAAGAGCAGGTCGTGGGGCGAGGGGAACTTCGGGGCCGAGCCGAAGCCGCCCTCCGCCTCGTCGAACCGCCGGGCGAAGTCCCGGTAGGCCCGCTCCAGGTCCGCCGCCCCCAGCGCCTCGCCCCCCGGCGCCTCCATGGCCCGCTCCAGGGCGTCGACGGCGTTCTCCGCCGACCGCAGGGCCGAGGCGCGGTCCTCCTCCCACAGCTCGGCGATCCGGCCCAGGATCCGCAGCAGCCCCGGACGCCCGCCCCGGTCCTCCTTCGGGAAGTAGGTGCCCGCGAAGAAGGGCTGGCGGTCGGGCGTGGTCACCACCGTCAGCGGCCAACCGCCCCGGCCGCTCATCACCTGGCAGGCGGTCATGTAGACCTGGTCGACGTCCGGCCGCTCCTCCCGATCGACCTTGATCGGCACGAACCGCTCGTTCAGCAGCTCCGCCACCTCCTCGTCCTCGAAGGACTCGTGGGCCATCACGTGGCACCAGTGGCAGGTGGAGTAGCCGATCGACAGGAAGACCGGCCGGTCCAGCCGCCGGGCCTCCTCGAAGGCCTCCTCGCCCCAGGGCCGCCAGGCCACGGGGTTGTCGGCGTGCTGGAGCAGGTAGGGGCTCTCGGACGCCGCCAGGCGGTTCTCGGCCTCGAAGGTCTCGGTCACGGCGGACACCTCATGGTCTCGGGAAGGGAGACGGGCGGTCGGGGCCTCCGTCGCCCGGCCGTCCGGCACCCGGGCGGTCCGTCCCGACTGCGGGGCAAGATCCTCGCCGCCCGCCGAGCGTTCCCCCCTCGCGCGTCGGATCGACGGCCCCGCCCGGACCGACGGCGGCCGGTGCCGGCGCGGCCGCGGCGGCTCAGCGGGCGTCGGGGCCGGTCGCCTCGATGTGGCCCCGGCCGGCCAGCCAGGCCCGCGCGCTCCGGACCACCCGCTCGTTCACGTCCTCCCGGCCCGGCCCCATGTGCTCGCCCGCGAGCCGGATCACCTCCTTCGGGTCCGGCGTGGCCCGGACCAGCGCCCGGACCGAGGCGGTCGGGATCCGGTCGTCCGCGGAGCCGTTCAGGATCAGGAAGTCGCCCGGCAGGTGGGGAAGATGGAGGGCGGGCTCGACGGGCCGGATCGCGGTGGCGACCAGCCAGCCGGCCGCGGCCCGGACGGGGGCCGGGCCGACGTCGAGGTTCGCCCGGGCCAGGCGGGCCAGGTCGGCGCCGCCGTAGCCGATCACCACGGCCCCGAAGGGGACCCCGTGGAGGTCGGCCACCCGCTGGACGGCCGGCACGAAGAGGGCGCCCAGGCTGAAGCCCAGCAGCGAGGTCCGCTCCGCGTCGACCGCCGCCCGGCGCCGGAAGTGCTCCGCCAGGGCCCGGACCTGGGCCGGCACCCGCAGGATCGCCCTCCGGATCGCCGGCACGTCGCCCGGCCCCGGGTCCCGGTACCGGCCCTCCCCGGCGAGGGGATACTCGAAGGCGACCAGGAGGTTGTCGTCGTGGCGCGGGATCTCCGCCAGGGCTCGCCGGCCGGTCCGCAGGCCGCCCAGCACGACGACCAGCGGGAGCTCGTCCGTCGCCGCGGACGCGGGTCGGCTCGCCGTCACCCGGACCGTCCCGGCCTCGGCCGTGGCCAGCGCCAGGTCCCGGAAACGGCGGGGCTCGCCGGCGCGGGTGGTGTCGCGGTAGGCCGAGTCCCGGACGATCCGTACGTCGCCGACCCGGAGGTCCAGGGCGGCCACCGGGTCCCGGAGGTGCTGCCAGCCGGCCCACCCGGCCCCCGCCACCAGCAGGACCGCCAGGACGCCGGCCGCGACCCGGATCAGCCGGCCGACCGGGCCGCGGCCGTCGGGGTCGGGCCGGGGCGGAGTCGCGGATCCGACGGGGGGAGGCGGCACCGGGCGAACTCCTTTCCGGTAGCGGCGTGGTCGCGTCACGGGGGCGGCCGTCCCCGAAGATGTCGGCGTCTCCGGCCAGGGGACACCCGTGGGGTCGACCGCGCTTACAGACCTCTACAACAGGCCTCCGAGCCCGTATATTGATCGTTCTGCCGCGGCCGGCGGCGGCTCGTGCGCTTCCCCTCGCGCAGGGGAGGACCACCGTGTCCCACCTGAGCCTGGTCCACGCCTACGACCCGCTCCTCTTCTCGGTCTCGCTGGTCATCCCCGCCTTCGCCGGCTACGTGGCCCTGCGGCTCCTGGAGCGGGTGCGCCGTGACGGGGACGACGGCGGGTGGACCGCCTGGTGGCTGGGCGGCGCCAGCGCCGCCATGGGCGTGGGCATATGGAGCATGCACTTCACCGGCATGCTCGCGCTCCGCCTCCCCGTCGACGCGGGCTACGACCCGGGGCTGACCCTCCTCTCCATGGTCATCGCGGTGGCGGTCTCGCTGCTGGCCCTGGCCGTGGTGCAGCGCGAGCGGACCACCCGCGTCCAGCTCGCCGGCGCCGGGGTGCTCATGGGCCTGGCCATCTCCGGCATGCACTACACCGGGATGGCGGCGATGCGGGTGCCCGGGGAGATGGTCTATCGGGCCGGCCCCGTGACCCTGTCGGTGGCCATCGCGGTGGTCGTGTCGCTGGCGGCGCTCGGCCTGTTCCTGCGCCACCGGGGCCGGGAGGAGACGGCCTCGGAGCACGGGTTCCGGGTCGCGGCCAGCGCCGTCATGGGGCTGGCCGTGGCCGGCATGCACTACACCGGCATGGCCGCCGTCCGCTTCCGGGACCTCGTGCCGTCGGCCCCGCCGCCCGCCGAGGAGATGATCCTCACCGACGGCCTGGCCATGGGCGTCGGCGGCGGCAGCCTGCTGATCCTCGGGGTGGGCCTGGCGGCGGCGGCCGTCGACCGTCGGCTCCGGGACGCCTACGACCAGGACCTGCGCCGCCGCGAGCGCCGGCACGAGGCCCTGCTCACGGAGATCTCGGACGTGGTGACCCTGCTGGACGAGGACGGCACGATCCGCTACGAGAGCCCGTCCATCCGCCACGTCTTCGGCTACGACCCCGACGAGCTGGTGGGACGCTCGGCCCTGGAGCTGATCCATCCGGAGGACCGGGAGGAGGTGCGCCGCGCCCTCACCGAGTTCGAGCCCACCTCGGGCGAGACGACGGCGCTCCAGTATCGGTTCCGGGCGGCCGACGGGACCTGGCGGACGGTGGAGTCCACCGGTGTCCTGCCCGAGCACCCCGACCTGGGCCCGGTGGTGGTGACCCGCGACATCACCGATCGGATCGCGGCACAGGCGAAGTACCGGTCGATCTTCCGCACCAGCCCCTTGCCGCTGGTCTTCGCCCGCGAGGGCCGCTTCGTCGAGGTGAACGACGCCTTCCTCGACCTGCACGGCCTCACCGAGGAGGAGGCCATCGGGCGAACACCGGTCGAGCTGGGGCTCTGGGTCGACCCGGGCGAGCTGGATCGGGTCCGGGACCGGGTCCTGTCCGGCCGGCCCGTCCGCAACCGGGAGGTCCGCCTGCGGGACGCCGACGGCGAGGTGTTCCACGCCCTGATCTCGGCCTCCGCGGTGGAGGTGGCCGGCGAGCACTACGAGGTCGCCATCGTGCAGGACATCCGCGAGCGCAAGCGCTACGAGCGGGAGCTGGAGCACCAGGTCCTGCACGACGGGCTCACCGGCCTGCCCAACCGGAGCCTGTTCCAGGACCGCCTGGAGCACGCGCTGGAGCGGGCCGACCGGGAGGGCACCGAGGTGGCGGTGCTCTTCCTGGACGTGGACCGCTTCAAGGCGGTCAACGACTCGCTCGGCCACGCCGCCGGCGACGAGGTGCTGCGCACCGTGGCCGCGCGGCTCGAGGACACCCTGCGCGGGGACGACACGGTGGCCCGGCTGGGCGGCGACGAGTTCGCCGTCCTCCTGGAGCACGTCGACGCCCTGTCGGACATCGAGGCCGCCACCGACCGGATCCGGGGCGCCTTCGAGACGCCGTTCCGGGTGGACGGCAACGAGTTCACCCTCGACGCCTCCGTGGGGGCCGCCCGGAGCGGGGCGGTGGACGGGCGGCCCGAGGAGCTGGTGCGGCTGGCCGACGCCGCCATGTACCGGGTCAAGGAGCCCGGGAGCACCCGGTTCCACATGTTCGATCCCGAGCGCGACCACGGGATCACCGAGCGGCTGCAGCGGGAGGCGGCGCTGGAGCGGGCGCTGCGGGAGGGCCACATCACCGTCCACTACCAGCCCATCCAGGAACTGGCCACCGGGAGCGTCGTCGCCGCCGAGGCGCTGGTGCGCTGGGAGCACCCCGAGCGGGGGCTGGTGATGCCCGCGGAGTTCATCCCCACGGCCGAGGAGAGCGGCCTCATCGTGCCGCTGGGCCGCGAGGTCCTGCGGCAGAGCCTGCGGCAGGCCGCCGCGTGGCGGGACGCGGGGCTCGTCGAGGCGGACCGCTTCCGGATGCACGTCAACCTGTCGGCGCGGGAGTACCGGGAGGACGACCTGGTGGAGGCGGTGGAGGCGGCCGTGGAGGAGACCGGCGCGTCCCTGTCCCTGCTCACGCTGGAGATCACCGAGACGGTGGCGGTGGTGGAGCTGGACCGCCTGGAGGGCCTCCGGAGCCGCGGCATGCGGGTGGCCATCGACGACTTCGGGACGGGCTACTCGAGCCTGCACTACCTCCTGCGGCTGCGGGCCGACGAGCTGAAGATCGACCACTCCTTCATCTCGGGCCTGGGCGAGAACCCGCGCGAGGAATCGCTGGTGAAGGGCATGCTCCTGATGGCGCGGGAGCTGGGCGTGGATGCCGTGGCCGAGGGCGTCGAGACCGAGGAGCAGCTCCGCTGGCTGCAGCGGGCCGAGTGCCCGCGGGGCCAGGGCTTCCACCTGGCCCGCCCCGCCCCGGCCGAGGAGACCGCCGAGCTGCTGGCCGGGGAGCCGGTGGCGTAGCGGGGGGCGGGCCTAGGCGGCGATTGGCCCCCCAGGACTCGAACCTGGATCTCCGGCTCCAAAGGCCGGGGTCTTACCGTTAGACCAGGGGCCAGCGTCGTCTCCGCGCCTTGGGCGGGGCGTCCCCATCGTGCTCCCCCCCGGCCGTACCCGTCAACCGGCGGGCCGAGCCCGGGAGCGCGTCGGATCGCCGGGGACGCTCCGGAGAGCCGCCTCGATCACCGCGGCCGCGACGCCGGACAGGGAGGCCGCTCGTCCGTTCCCGCCCCCCAGCCCCCCGTCAGCGCGAGCAGGACCGCGACGGCGAGACCGAGCGTCCGCTTTACAGCGCTCCCCTCCGCTCCGGGCGTCCAGCGTCGGCCGGCGACCCGCCCGAGCGTGCCCCCCCGTCGATTTGACAGGAAGGTTCGTGGCTCACAGGGTTGGGCAGCCGGATTCAACGTATCCCGAGAATCATGACGGACGCTTTCCACGGTCGACACCGGGCTTCGCGAAGCCCCGCCGGCCCGGTCGGCGCGACGGAGCTTCCGTCACCGTGTCTGGAAGGGGGAGAGACGGAGCATGCGACCACGTGAGCACCGCATCGGAGGGCTGGCGCTCTGCCTGGCCCTGCTGGTCGCCCTGCCCGGCGGCCTCGCGGCGCAGGAGGCCGACGCGGAGGAGACGAGCGGGGATCAGGCGGCCGAGACGGAGTCGCTGGAGTGGGGCGTGGGGTTCCAGTCCTCCTTCCCCGCCTACGGCTTCTCGGTCATGTACGACTGGACGGACAAGATCACCGCCCAGGGCGTGATCGGGCCCCTGGGGACCCTGAACACCTTCGCCGCCCGGGGGCTGTACCGGTTCGAGCGCAGGGAGCATCACGACTTCTACGCCTACGGCATGGTCGGCGGATGGTCCTACTCGACCCTCGGGGTCTCGGAGACGGTCCCCGGCATCGGGGCCGGCGCGGGCATCGAAGGGGACCTGCGGGGCCTCTTCGAGGACGAGGACTTCCCGCCGATCTTCCTGAACGCCGAACTCGGCCTCGGGATCGTGAACTTCGACCAGGTGGCGTACGACTTCTCGACCTTCATGTTCGGCGTCGGGGCGCACTACCGGTTCTGAGCTCGCCCCGCGGTCAGCCGCGACCCGCCGCCCGGGCGCGGAGATCAGCCGCACTTCGGTGAGGCCCCGCGGGCGGGCCTCGGACGGGCTCGCCGGACGCGGCTTCCCCTACTCCGGCCCCCGCGTCCGCAGCACCCGCACCGTCTCGGCGGCCTCCAGGCGGCGGGCGGCGGCGTCGCGGCGGTCGGTGTCGGCGAACACGCCCAGCAGGGCCGAGCCGCTGCCGCACAGCAGCGCCAGCTCGGCGCCCTCGCCCTCCAGCTCCTCCTTCCACCAGCCGAGCTCGGGGAAGCGGGCGAAGACGGGCGCCTCGAAGTCGTTGCCGGCCAGCCCCTCCAGGGTGGACCAGTCGTCCCAGCCCCCCGGCGGCGGGAGGAGGGCGGGCCCGGCGCGGCGGTCGGCGCGGACCGCGGGGGCCGACGACTCCTCGCCGGGCGGTCGGTCGGCGTCCGCCCCGCTCGCGGCCGACGACACGGCGTCCGGCGCCGCCCGGTCCTCGTCCAGCCAGCCGTAGGCCTCGCCGGCCCCGATCCGGGCGTCGGGCACGGCCACCACCATCGGCCGCGGCGGCGCGGGCGGCACCGGCAGCCGGCGCCCGCCGCGGCCCCACGCCAGCGCGGCCGGCAGGTCGGCCGCCAGGAAGGGGACGTCGGCGCCCAGCTCGCCGGCGACCCGCAGCAGCTCGCGCTCCGACAGCGGCCCGCCCGCCAGCTCGTTCATCGCCCGCAGGGCCGCCGCCGCGTCCGCGCTGCCGCCGCCCAGGCCGGCCCCGGCGGGGATCCGCTTCTGAAGGCGGGCGGTGACGGCGGGCTCGCCGCCGGCCGCCGCGTGGAAGCGCTCCAGCGCCCGCCAGACCAGGTTGTCGGGGCCCTCGGGCACCGACGCCACGCCGTCGGCGGCCGCGCCCTCGCCGGCCAGCTCCAGGCGGATCCCCGGCTCGCCGCCGACCTCCAGGGTCAGCCGGTCGGCCAGCTCCAGGCGCAGGAAGAGCGTCTCCAGCCCGTGGCGGCCGTCCTCCCCCCGGCCCAGCACCCGGAGGCGGAGGTTCACCTTCGCCCGGGCCCGGCGCTCGGCCCGCCGGGGCTCAGCCACGGGGCGGCTCCCCGGCCTCGTCGGGCCCGGCGCCCGGTCCCGCTCCGGCACCGGCGTCGGCCCGGTCGAGCGCCGTCGCCCCGGGGGCGCCCGGCCTCCCCTCCTCGTCCTCGACGGCGGCGCCGACGATCTCCTCGCTGCGGACCAGCTCCTCGCGCTTCATCCCGATCCGTCGCATGTACCAGAGGCCGATCAGGGTCACCGGCACGAAGGTGAGCAGGTGGTAGGTGCCGGCGAAGCTGACGATGTCCACGGCCTCCACGCCGTACACCCCGAGCCCGAAGCGGGCCGCCGCCTCGAAGGGCCCGAAGAAGCCCGGGCTGGAGGGGATGGCCACCGCGAAGCCGATGAGCGCCTGCACGAAGACCGCCCCCATCAGGCCGGGCTCGTGGATGTCGAAGGCCATGTAGCCGCACCAGATCGAGGCGGCCGACACTCCCCACACCACCAGCGTCCACCCGATGGTCCGCAGGAAGACCCCCGGCCGGTGGAGGGCGCCCAGCCCCTCGATGAAGGAGCCCAGGATCTCGATCCCGCGGTCGGTGAGGTCCGGGGAGAGGATCCGTCCGAGGGTGGCCTCGAAGACGCGGAGCACCCTCCGGGGGAAGCGGGCCACCAGCCACAGCACCACGGCGGCGGCCCCGAAGACCCCCGCTCCCCCGGCCGCGAGCCGGCGGACCATCCCGTTGCCCCCGTCGGCCACCGGCGACACGGGCACCGCCAGGGCCAGGGCCAGCAGGCCGGCCAGCACCAGCCCGTCGAAGACCCGCTCGACGACGATGGAGCCGAAGGCGGCGCTGGTGCCCACCGGCTCGACCCGGTTCAGGGAGTAGGCGCGGGCGAACTCGCCCAGCCGGGCGGGCAGCAGGTTGTTGGCCATGGCCCCGATGCAGACCGCGCCGAAGCGGTGGTCGAAGCGGGTCCGCTCGCCCACCGGCTCCAGCAGGACCTGCCACCGGGACGCCCGGGGCACGAAGGTCAGGGTGGCCACGGCGGCCATGGCGGCCAGCCACCACCCGTCGGCCGCCAGCGCCCGCCGCCAGGCGTCGGCCAGGGAGACGTCCCGCAGGACCCACCAGAGCAGGAGGACGGTGACCGCCAGGCCGATCAGGGTCTCGAGGCGCCGGCCCTTCACGGGACGTCCTCCGCGCGGGGTCGTCGGCTCGAACGGCGACGGCTCCTCAAGCCCGGTCGCCCCCCCGGCGGGCCCGGCGCAGGATCGCCTTCATCCGGCGGACCGCCCGCTCCATCCCGTCGAAGACCGACCGGCTCACCACCGAGTGGCCGATGTTCAGCTCCTCCAGCTCGGGGATCGCCGCCACCGGCGCCACGTTCTCGTAGGTGAGCCCGTGGCCCGCGTGGGCCCCCAGCCCGGCGTCGGCCACCGCCCGGGCGGCCCGGCGCAGCCGGTCGATCTGCTCGCGGCGCCCGTCCCCGTCGGCGGCGTTGGCGTACTCGCCGGTGTGCAGCTCCACGGCGTCGGCGCCCAGCTCCGCGGCGGCCTCCACGGCCGACGGCTCCGGGTCGATGAAGAGCGCCGTCCGGATCCCCGCCGCCCGCAGGCGGTCGACGGCCTCCCCGACGGGGCCCCGCCGCCCGGGGCTCAGGTCCAGCCCGCCCTCGGTGGTGACCTCCTCCCGGCGCTCGGGCACCAGGGTG
>CAZJJO010000048.1:0-14595 GCA_964546375.1 uncultured Gemmatimonadota bacterium | reverse complement strand
GCCCCTCGGCCGGAGCGTCGGCCTGCAGGTACCCCCGCCACCGGCCGGACGTTCGCGCCATGAGGGTGCCGCCGGCGAGGGGGCCGGGCGCACGGGCCGCGGCGGCCCGGGCCGCCCGGGGGACGGAAAATGGACCGGAACGCGGGAAATGGACAGGACCGCCCGTCCGGCGCACTTTGTCCGGGGGCACCCGGCCCGGTCGGCCGCGGCTCGGATGGACCGGATGGACCGGATGGCCCTGGAACGGCTCCGGAACCCGCGGCATGGTCGAGACGTTCACCGTCGAGCGAGACGGAGGGGGAGACGATGGAGGGGACCGAGCAGCTCGAGCGGCTCGTCGACCACCTGGCGTGGGCCAACCGCCGGGCGCTGGAGGCGGTGCGGGAGCAGGGGAGCGAGGAAGGGCTCCGCCTGCTGGCCCACGTCGTCGGCGCCGAGCGGGTGTGGCTCCGCCGGCTGGAGACGGGGGACAGCTCGGACCTGGAGATCTGGCCGGAGCTGACCGCGGAGGAGTGCGCCGATCGGCTGGAGGAGAACGTGCAGGCGTTCCGCCGCCTCCTGGCCTCCGCCTCCGACGGGGAGCTGGATCGGGAGGTGGCCTACCGGAACTCGGAGGGCCGGAGGTTCGAGACCCCGGCGGGCGAGATCCTGCTGCAGGTCCTCCTGCACGGGGCCCACCACCGGGGACAGATCGCCGTCCGGATCCGCGACGGCGGCGGCGAGCCGGTGAACACCGACTTCATCACCTTCGTCCGCGAGCACCCGACCGACGGGAGCGAGAGACCATGACCGAGCCCGAGCGCTTCGACGCCGTGGTGGTCGGCACCGGCCAGGCCGGCAAGCCCCTGGCCGGCGACCTGGCCGAGGCGGGCCACCGGACGGCCATCGTCGAGCGGAGCCGGGTGGGCGGCACCTGCGTGGTCCGGGGCTGCACCCCCACCAAGACCATGTGGGCCAGCGGCCGGGTGGCCCACCTGGCCCGGCGGGCCGGCGACTACGGGGTCGGGACCGGCGAGGTCGAGGTCGACATGGAGGCGGTCCGGCGGCGCAAGCGCGCCATCGTCGACGACTGGGTCGAGGGCGGCCGTCGGGGCCTGGAGGAGCAGGAGGGGCTGGAGCTGATCTTCGGCCACGCCCGCTTCACCGGCGACCGCGAGCTGGCCGTGGATCTCCGGGAGGGCGGGACGCGCCGGCTCGCCGCCGACCGCGTCTTCGTCAACACGGGCGCCCGCCCCCTCGTCCCCCCGATCCCCGGCCTGGAGGCCGTGGACTTCCTCGACTCCACCTCGGTGATGGAGCTGGGCGAGGTGCCCGAGCACCTGCTGGTGCTGGGCGGCGGCTTCATCGGGCTCGAGTTCGGGCAGATGTTCCGGCGCTTCGGCGCCGACGTCACCGTCCTCGACCGCGGGTCCCGGCTGGCGGAGCGCGAGGACGAGGACGTCTCCGAGGCGCTCGAGGAGATCTTCCGCGAGGACGGCGTCCGCGTGCTGCTGGAGCGCGAGGCGCGGGCGGTGGAGCCCGCCGAGGACGGCGGGGTCGTGGTGCGCGCCGAGGGCCCGGACGGCGACGGGCGGGAGCTGCGGGCCAGCCACCTGCTGGTGGCGGCCGGCCGGCGCCCCAACACCGACGACCTCGGCCTCGAGGCCGCCGGCGTCGCCACCGACGACCGGGGCCACGTGGAGGTGAACGGCCGGCTGGAGACCAGCGCGGACGGGGTGTGGGCCCTGGGCGACGTCACCGGTCGGCCGCCCTTCACCCACACCTCCTACGACGACTACCGGATCGTGCGCGACAACCTGCTGCGCGGCGGCGACCGCACCGACGCGGACAGGATCCTCACCTACACCGTCTTCACCGACCCCCAGCTTGGCCGGGTGGGGGTCACCGAGCGCGAGGCCCGGGAGGCCGGACGCGACGTCCGGGTCGCGAAGCTGCCCATGAGCCGCGTGGCCCGGGCCATCGAGATGGACGAGACGCGCGGCTTCATGAAGGCGGTGGTGGACGGGGAGACCGACCGGATCCTGGGGGCGGCGGTGCTGGGCGTGGAGGGCGGCGAGGTGGCCATGGCGCTGAAGATCGCGATGCTGGGCGACCTCCCCTACACCGCGCTCCGGGAGGCCGTCCTGGCCCATCCCACGCTGGCCGAGTCGCTGAACAACCTCTTCATGACGCTGGACTGACCGGCCGCCCCCTCCCGGGCGCCCTCCCCCGCCGGGACCCGCGCCGGACGGCTTCCGGCCGGCCGGGCCGACCGCGAACCGGCCCGGTCCCGGGCCCTCCCCTCCGCCCGTGGCCCGGTCCACCCCCCCTTCCCGACCCCTGCCGTCCGCTCCGAGCCGCCTCCGCCGGGGCGGCCGGCCCTCTGCGCCTCAGCGCCCGGGGTCGCCGCCCTCGGCCGTAAGCAGGCGCCCGCGGCCGTTTCTCGCGCGCACGCAACCTGCATCCCCGTGGGCCCGCCCCGGGACCCTCGTCGGGCGGGCGTCCAGGGGGGGAGGGGGCGAGCCGCACCGGCCGGCCGTCGTCCGGCAGAGCACGTCGAACCCGAGCCAGGAGGCCATGCCCTTCGACGCCGCCTTCACCTTCGCCGTCCTCCTGCTGACCGTCGGGCTCATGGCGCTGGACCTGGTGAGCCCCGACTACCTGCTGCTGGGCGCCCTCCTCACCCTGGCCGCCGCCGGGGTGGTGGAGGCGTCCGAGGCCCTGGCGGGCTTCGCCAACCCCGCCATCGCCACCATCGGGGGCCTCTTCCTGGTGGCCGCGGGCGTCCGGGCCACGGGCCTGATCGACCGGGTGACGGCGGCGATGTTCGGCGAGGCGTCCTCGATCCGGAAGGTCCTGCTGCGGCTGACCGCCATGGCGGCCTCGGGCTCGGCCTTCCTCTCCAACACGGCGATCGTGGCCATCGGCATCCCGACCCTCGACCGGTGGGCCCGCTCGCACGACATCTCCCCCTCCCGCCTGCTGATCCCCCTCTCCTTCGCCTCCATCATCGGGGGCGTGAGCACCCTGATCGGCACCTCCACCAACGTCGTCATGGACGGCCTGATGCGGGAGAACGGGATCGCGGGCCTCGGCTTCTTCGAGCTGGCGGCGGTGGGCGTGCCTCTGGCGGTCGTGGTGGTCCTGTATCTCACCCTGGTCTCGCCCCACCTGCTGCCGGCCCGCGAGTCGCCGGAGTCCCCGGCCCGGGACGTCCAGGAGTACGTCACGGAGATGCGGGTGGAGCCCGCCTCGTCGCTGGTGGGCCAGACCGTGGAGGGGGCCGGCCTGCTGGAGGTGGAGGACCTCTACGTGGTGCGGATCGCGCGCGAGACGGGCGTGATCGCCCCCGTCGAGCCCGGCGAGCGGCTGGCCGCCGGCGACCGGATCTCCTTCGCCGGCGCCCTGCGGAGCATCGTCCACCTCACCCGGCTCGACGGCCTCCGGCCCGTGACCACCGGCGAGGCGCCGGAGGCCGAGCCGACGTGGGAGTTCTACCAGGTCGTGATCACGCCCGGCTCGCCGCTCGTGGGCACGCACATCCAGGAGACCGACTTCCGGGCCCGCTACAACGCCACCGTGCTGGCCGTCCAGCGCCGGGGCGAGGAGATCCCGGCGAGCATCGCCGAGGTCGCGCTCCGCCCGGGGGACACGCTGATCCTCGAGGCCGGGCCGGAGTTCGGCCGCGCCCACCGGGAGTCCTCGGAGTTCTTCGTGGTGAGCCCGCTCGAGGGGACGGTGCCCCGGCGCGAGGATCGGCAGTGGATCGCCGCCGGGATCCTGACGGCGATGATCGGCGTGGCCGCCTCGGGCCTGCTGGCCCTGCCCATCGCGGCGCCGGTGGCGGGGCTGGCGATGATCCTCACGGGCTGCGTGGGCCCCGGCGAGGCCCGCCGCTCGGTGGATGGATCGGTGCTGGTGGCCGTCGGGTCCGCCATCGGCATCGCCCACGCCCTCGAGGCCAGCGGCGGCGCGCAGGTCCTGGGCGAGGCCCTCACCGCGCTGGCCGGCGTGGCCGGGGAATGGGGGCTGCTGCTCGGCGTCTTCTTCGGCACCCTCCTGCTGACCGAGCTCATCATCAACCAGGCGGCCGCCGCGCTCATGTTCCCCGTCGTGGTGGCCGTCGCCGGCGCCCAGGGCCTGGATCCGCGGCCCCTGGTGCTCATCGCCACGGTGGCGGCGTCGCTCTCCTTCTCCACGCCGCTCAACTACCAGACCAACCTGATGGTCTACGGCCCGGGCAAGTACCGGTTCGCCGACTTCACCCGCACCGGCCTCCCCCTCCAGCTCCTGCTGAGCGTGGTGGCGGTGACCGTCTTCCAGCTCGTCTGGCCGCTGCAGCCGGCCTGAGGTCGGCCGCGGGCGCCCCCTCCGGCGCCCCTCTTCAAATCGATTTGAAGAGGGGCCGGAGGAGGGACGGACCGCCGAAGCCGACGAGCGGGCCTTCGGGGGGGGGGGGCGAGCGCACCGTCCCCGCTCGTCCCCCCGATCCGGGCCGGCCACGACCCGGGGAGATCCGACCCGGCCGCCCCCGGGCCGGGAGGACGCTCACCGAGCCGGGGGGACGCCCCCGGGCCGGGAGCACGGTCACCGGAAAGGGCGGCGCAGGAGCGGCCAGGCGAAGGCGGCGATGCCGGCGGCCTCCAGGCTCCGGCCCGCGAGACGCAGACCGTCGGCGCCGATCGGCGAGAGGCCGGCCGCCGCCACCGCCACCAGGACCACCCCGACGTTGAGGAGGAGGGCGGCGGCCGCCAGATAGGCGGCGCTCGTCCGGATCAGGGCCCGGGAAATCGCCGGCATCGTCGGTCCGAACGGTCGGAGGAGGGCTACCCGGCCCCGGGGGCCGCCCGGTAGCTGCAGCTGTGGTCGCCGTCCGGCATGTACTCGGTCCGCTCGAGGGACCGACCGAGCAGCTCCTCGATGAAGCCGATCTCGGCCCGGCAGGGCAGCCGGGAGACCGCCACCATCTCCTTCAGCGGGCAGTGGCAGAGCCGGAGCCACGGGACCCCGTCCTCGCCGGCCTCGACCTCGGCCATGAACCCCTGCTCGGAGAGGATCCGGCTCACCTCCCGTATTCGCTCCTCGCCCTCCAGCCCCTCCAGCTGCTCCGTCGCCTCCTCGCGCTGGCGCCCGATCCGGCGTTCGAAGAACGCCTCCAGGACCTCCTCGCGGCCGCTCTCGGCCAGGTGCTCGGTCAGCTCCCCCAGGGTGACCTCGCCCCGCCGCTTGACCTCCAGGAGCAGCTCCCGCCCCGAGGGCGGCGCGTCCCTCCCGATCGGTCACACGCCGTCAGCTCAGGCGGTGGTGGCTGGAGTGCGAGGACGCCGCCGACCTGGAGCACGTCGACGGGCTCGGCTGGCACGGGCTGTGGCGGAAGTTCGCCGACGAGCTGCGCGACCTGCCGCCGAAGGATCTGGCGCCGGCCGGAGGGTGGAGCGAAAAACCCCGACCGGCCGGATGGCCGTCGGGGTCCTCGGGAGTGGGCCGGGCTGGAGTTGAACCAGCGACCTCACGCTTATCAGGCGTGCGCTCTAACCAGGCTGAGCTACCGGCCCCGGTGACGGGGCCCGGCCCCGGCCGACGGGGCGAGAGGACCGGCCCGGCCGGAGACACGGACGGCGAGCCGCGGGGGCTCGCCGGGCGGGCCAACCTAGCGGCCGACCCGCCCTAGTCAACCCGGACGACGGGCCAGCGTTCCGGCGGCGGAGCCGGCGGGCCGCCGGCCGACCCTGCATGTTGCCCCTTTAGCACCCACTCCCTACCTTCGGTGTCGTCGAACCGGGTCCGGAAGCAGCGAACTTCCGGCGCTCCGGCCGGTACGGAGACGGGCCGGCGCCGGACCGGCCCGAGGGCCCCGAGCCCGAGCGCGACCGCACCCAGACGTCCCCTCCACCGAGGACCGAGACCATGAAGCGATTCCCGCTCCGAGTCGCCCTCCTGGCGCTGATCGGCCTCGTGGCGGCCTCGGCCTGCTCCGAGATCGAGACGCGGTTCACCGATCCGAACGAGGACGAGCCGCGGTTCGAAGTCTACTTCCAGATTCCCGGCGGCCAGAGCGGCGGCGGCAGCTCCGCCGCGTCCCCGAACTTCGCCGTGGTGGTGGACGACGCCCAGGGCAACACCCTGAGCTTCAACGGGGGCCAGGTCGTCGTGCGGGAGATGCAGCTGGGCCGGTCCAACGGCGAGTGCGTGGACAACGAGGACCCCTCCGAGGACGACGGCGACGCCTGCGCCGAGTTCACCGTCGAGCCCGACCTCCTGCCGCTCCCGGTGGACCAGGGCGCGTTCCAGCTCACCAGCCCGTTCCCGGTGGGGGCCGGCACGTACGACCGCCTGGAGTTCGACATCCACGTGGCCACCCAGGAGGACCAGCGCGTCATCAACAACGCCCCCGGCCTCGTGGGCGAGAGCGTTCAGCTCCAGGGGGCCTTCACCCCGGCCGGCCAGGAGGACGGCTCGCCCTTCTCGCTGACGCTGAACCCGGCGGCCTCGCTGAGCCTCGACTTCGGCCAGACCGTCCAGGCCGAGCCCGGGACCATCAGCCGCATCACGCTGGTGATGGAGATGGAGGACCTGTTCCGGCGCGAGGACGGGACGCTCATCGACCCGACCCAGATCCAGGACGGTGGACCGCTGGACGAGCGGGTGGAGAGCCAGATCGTCGACGCCTTCTCCATCCAGCTCGGCCCGCCGCAGTAGCGGACCGCCGGACGCCGGGGCGGGCGCCGCTCCCGGCGTCCGGCCGGGGCGGGCGGATCAGCCGCCGGGCGTCTCCATCTCCTTGCGGTCCTTCTTGCGCGCGGGGGCCGTGAGCGAGCGCTTCCGCAGGCGGATCTCGTCCGGCGTCACCTCCACCAGCTCGTCGTCCTCGATGAACTCGAGGCCGAACTCGAGCGTCACCTCCCGGGCCGGCTCCAGCTCCACCGCCTCGTCGGAGCCGGCCGCCCGGACGTTGGTGAGCTTCTTCTGCTTGGTGACGTTGATCTCCAGGTCGTTCTCCCGGCGGTTCTCGCCGACGATCATGCCGTCGTAGACCCGGTCCCCCGGCCGGACGAACATCCGCCCGCGCTCCTGCAGGTTCCACAGCGAGTAGGCGGTGGCCTCGCCCCGGGCCATGGAGACCAGCGCGCCGGTCCGGCGGGTCTCCAGCGGGCCCGCCCAGGGGCCGTACTCGGCGAACTGCCGGTGCAGGGTCCCCCGGCCGCGGGTGTCGGTGAGGAAGGCCGACCGGTAGCCGGCCAGCCCGCGCGAGGGCGCCCGGAAGCGGAGGCGGACCTGGCCGGCCTGGTCCCGCTGCATGCCCACCATCTCGCCCTTCCGCTCGCCCAGCCCCTCGATGACCGTGCCCATGGCGGACTCGGGCACGTCGGCCACCACCTCCTCGTAGGGCTCCAGGAGCTCGCCGTCCTCCCCCTCCCGGGTGATCACCTCGGGCCGGGAGACCGAGAACTCGTAGCCCTCGCGCCGCATCTGCTCCATCACCACGGCCAGGTGCAGCTCGCCGCGGCCCGAGACCCGGAAGCGGTCGGGGTCGTCGGTGGGCTCGACACGGAGGGCCACGTTGCTCAGCGTCTCGCGCTCCAGGCGCTCGCGGATCTGGCGCGAGGTGACCTTGTCCCCGGACTGGCCCGAGAAGGGCGAGTCGTTGGGGCGGATCTCCACGGCGATGGTGGGGGGCTCGACGGCGATCCCCTCCAGCCGCCCCGGGTCGTCGGGCGGACACAGGGTGGCGCCGATCTCGGCGTCCTCCATCCCCGCCACGGCCACGATCTCCCCGGCCGCGGCCTCCTCGATCTCCGCCTTCTCCAGCCCCTCGAAGGCGTACAGGCGGGGGACCTCCACCTCGAGCGTGGGCTCGTCGGCCTCCAGCGGCCACACGGCCACCCGGTCGCCGGTGCGCACCCGCCCCGACTCGATCCGTCCCACCGCCAGGCGGCCCAGGTAGGGCGAGTAGTCCAGGGTGGAGACCAGCAGCCGGAAGGGCCCGTCGGGGTCGCCGGCGGGGGCGGGCACGGCCTCGTGGACGGTGCGGAAGAGGGGATCCAGGTCGCCCGGCAGCTCGTCCACCGGCCGGCGGGCGTCCTCGCCCGAGTCGACCCCCCCGCCCTCGGCGGCGGCCTTCCGCAGGGCCCGCGCCTCCTCCAGGTCCCGGGTGGCCCAGCCGTCCCGGGCCGAGGCGTACAGGAAGGGGGCGTCGAGCTGGTGGTCCGCCGCCTCCAGCTCGATGAGCAGCTCCAGCACCTCGTCGTGCACCCGCTCGGGCTCGGCGTCGGGGCGGTCCACCTTGTTCACCACCACCACCGGCTGGTGGCCCAGCTCCAGCGCCTTCCGGGTGACGAACCGGGTCTGGGGCATGGGCCCCTCGAAGGCGTCGACCAGCAGCAGGACGCCGTCGACCATGCGGAGGATCCGCTCCACCTCGCCGCCGAAGTCCGCGTGGCCCGGCGTGTCCACCAGGTTGATCTTCACCGGCTCGCCGTCGGGGCGTTCCCACCGGACCGAGGCGTTCTTGGAGAAGATCGTGATCCCCCGCTCCCGCTCCTGGGGGTCCTGGTCCATCACCCGCTCCCGCATGGGCTGGTTGCGCCGGAAGGTGCCCGTGGACTGGAGCATCCGGTCGACCAGGGTGGTCTTGCCGTGGTCGACGTGGGCGATGATGGCGATGTCGCGGAGCGCGGTCACGGCGGGGTCTCGGCAAATCGGAGGGAACGGCGAAGCGGGCCGTCCCGGGCGCGGTCCGTCGTCCCCGCGGCGAGCGCGGCGGATCGACGGCGGCCCGGACGCGGCCGGGGCGGTCCCTACCTACCCGCCCTCCCGGGAGGAGTGCCGATGGGCGCGCGGGCGCGCCGGCCGTTGCTCGCCCCCGGGCCCGGCGGCTACCTTCGGCGGGCGAGCACCGCGGCACGAGCCGCCCCGAGACGAACCTCCCGCCCCCGCCCGCATGCGACGAGACCGCCCGCCCGCCCGCTCCCGATCCGTCCTGGCCGCGCTCGTGCTGGCGGCGACGGCGGCGCTGGCCGCCTGCGGTCAGCAGCAGGCCCTGGGCAAGGCGAACACGGTCATCATCGTCACCTCCGACCGGGGGCTCTGGGAGGAGGTCCGGGACACCACCTACGCCGTGCTGGAGCCCCGGGTCTTCACGGTCCGGCGGGAGAAGAAGTTCTACGTCCAGACGGTGGACACCGCCGACCGGGAGGACTACCTCCAGCTCCGCACCTTCCGGCAGGTGGCGGTCTTCGGGACCCCGGACGACCCCGTGGTCAGCGAGGTCGTCGACGCGGCCGGGGACGAGGCGCCCGATCCGCCGGCGCTGGTCCACGCCAACGACGTCTGGGCCCGCAACCAGTCGGTGACGGCAGTGCTGCTGGACCCGGCGGCGCCCGCCGAGTCGTGGCGGAGCCAGCTCGACGACCTGGCGGCCCACGTCGACCGGCGCTACCGCCGATGGACGCGGTCGCGGATGTACGTCACCGGGCCCGACACGGCGGCCATGGACTCGCTGGGCGACCGCTTCGGCTTCGGCCTGGCCTTCCCCCGGGTCTACGACGTGGCCGTCCGGGGCGGGGGCGAGGGGCCGGTGATCGTGCGGAACGACAACCCGAGCCCGGCGGACCTGATCCGCTCGATCCTGGTGGACTGGCGCTCGCCGCCGCTGGACAGCCTCGACGCCGGGACGGCCTACGGGTGGCGGGCCGCCGTCGACAGCGTCCACTACGGCGTCCCGCAGGCCATCGACACGACCCGGCGACGGACCCGGCGGCTGGAGGTGAACGGGCGTCCGGCGCTGGAGGTCTCGGGGACCTGGAGCGACGAGGAGGGCGACTACCCGGCGGGCGGACCGTTCCTCGCCCGGCTGGTCCAGTGCCCCGAGCGGACCTACTTCCTGGACGCCTGGATCTACGCCCCCGGGGAGGACAAGTACCAGTACCTGATCCAGGTCCGCCAGATCCTGGACTCCTTCACCTGCGGGCCCCCGCCGCCGGTCCCCGAGGCGGCCCGCCGGGACGGCGGCTGAGGCCGTCCGCCACCGGCCGACGCCCGCCGGGCCGACGACGCCCGAGCCCGACACCCCCACCCCGAACCCGGACACGATGTCCTTCGTCCATCTCCACACCCACAGCGAGTACTCCCTCCTGGACGGCGCCAACCGGATCGGCGACCTGGTCGACCGGGCCGCCGAGCTCGGCATGCCGGCCCTGGCGCTCACCGACCACGGCAACCTCCACGGCGCCTGGGAGTTCCAGGAGAAGGCGCGGGCGGCGGGGATCAAGCCCATCATCGGCTGCGAGGCCTACGTCGCCTACGGGGACCGTCGGAAGAAGGAGGCGCCGCCGGACGCCCCGGCCAACGCCGCCCACCTGGTCCTGCTGGCGGCCGACCGGACCGGCTACGACAACCTGGTCAGGCTCTCCTCGGCCGGCTACCTGGAGGGCTTCTACCGCAAGCCCCGGATCGACCACGACCTGCTGGAGGAGCACTCGGAGGGGCTGATCGTCACCAGCGCCTGCCTCTCGGGCGAGATCGCCGCCTACCTGCGGGAGGACCGCTGGGAGGACGCCCGCGAGACGGCGGAATGGTACGCGTCGGTCTTCGGCGAGGAGCGCTACTTCCTCGAGGTCCAGGACCACGGCATCGAGGGCCAGGAGAAGGTCAACGACGGCGTCTTCGAGCTGGCCGACGAGCTGGGCCTGGGCGTGGTGGTGACCAACGACGCCCACTACCTGCGGCGCGAGGACCACGACGCCCACGACACCCTCCTCTGCATCGGCACGGGCAAGGACAAGGACGACCCCGACCGGCTCCGCTTCGAGAGCGAGGAGCCGTACTTCAAGTCGCCCGAGGAGATGCGCGAGCTCTTCCCGGACCGCCCGGACGTGGTGGAGAACACGCTGGAGATCGCCGAGCGCTGCGGGGTCCGCTTCGAGGAGTCCTACCACCTGCCCAACGCCCCCGTCCCCGACCGCTTCGAGGGCGACGACGCCTACCTGCGGCACCTGGCCCGCGAGGGGGCGAGGGAGCGCTACGGCGAGCCGCTCCCCGACGCGGTCGTCGACCGGCTGGACTACGAGCTGGACGTGATCGCCGAGACGGGCTACGCCGGCTACTTCCTCATCGTCGAGGACTTCATCCGCGCCGCGCGGGAGATGGACGTGCCGGTGGGCCCCGGGCGTGGGTCGGCCGCGGGGTCGCTGGTCTCCTACTGCCTGCGGATCACCGACGTCGACCCGATCCGCTTCGACCTGATCTTCGAGCGGTTCCTCAACCCCGAGCGGGTGTCGATGCCGGACATCGACATCGACTTCTGCTACGAGCGCCGGGGCGAGGTCATCGACTACGTGCGCGAGAAGTACGGCGAGGACTCGGTGGGCCAGATCATCACCTTCGGGCGGATGAAGGCCCGGGCGGTGGTCCGCGACGTGGGCCGGGTGCTGGGCTTCACCCCCTCGGAGACCGACCGGCTGGCCAAGATGATCCCCTCGGGGCCGGGCTACTCGCTCACCGTCGAGGAGGCCCTGGAGGAGGTCGGCGATCTGGGGGAGCTGTACCGCGACAGCGACCGCCACCGCGAGCTGCTGGACTACGCGATGAAGATCGAGGGGCTGGCCCGGCACAGCTCGGTCCACGCCGCCGGCGTCGTGATCGCGCCGGGCCCCCTCACCGATTACGTGCCCGTCTGCACGGACGCCGGGGACGGCGAGGAGAGCGTCGTCACGCAGTTCGAGATGAACGCTCTCGAGAAGGCGGGCATGCTGAAGATGGACTTCCTGGGCCTGCGCACCCTCACGGTCATCGACGACGCGGCCCGGATGGCCGAGGAGCGCCACGGGGTGGAGGTCGACTGGGACGAGATCGGGCTCCAGGACCCCGACGTCTACGACCTGCTGGCCTCGGGCGGCACGGCCGGCGTCTTCCAGTTCGAGTCCGGCCTGGCCACCGAGAAGCTGCGGGCCATGCGCTGCGACCGCTTCAACGACCTCATCGCGGTCAACGCGCTGATCCGCCCCGGGCCGCTCGACTCGGGCATGACCGACCGCTACATCCAGCGGAAGCTGGGGCGGGAGCCGGTGGAGTACCCGCACCCGGACCTGGAGGAGATCCTGGAGCCCACCTTCGGGATCATCGTCTACCAGGAGCAGATCATGCGCACCGCCCAGGAGCTGGCGGGCTACTCCCTGGGCGAGGCGGACGTGCTCCGGAAAGCCGTGGGCAAGAAGAAGCAGGAGCTGATCGAGCGGGAGCTGGGGACCTTCGTCGAGCGGGCCGTCGACCGGGGCGTGGAGCGCCGCACGGCCCGGGAGATCGCCGACCTCATCCAGACCTTCGGCCGCTACGGCTTCAACAAGGCGCACTCGGCCGCCTACGCCGTCCTCTCCTACCGCACGGCGTGGCTCAAGGCGCACTACCCGGCCGAGTTCATGGCCGCCCTGCTGACCTCCGAGATCGGCGACACCGACAAGGTCGTCGCCTACATCGGCGAGGCGCGGGAGCAGGGCCTGGAGGTGCTGCCGCCCAGCGTCAACGAGTCCGGCTACAAGTTCACGGTGGTCGACGACGACCGCATCCGCTTCGGTCTGGGGGCCATCAAGGGCATCGGCGAGTCGGCCATCCGGTCGATCCTGCAGGCGCGGCGGGAGGAGGGGGCGTTCGACTCGCTCTTCGACTTCTGCTGCCGGGTGGACCTGCGGCTCAACAACAAGCGGGCCATCGAGGCGCTGATCCAGGCCGGGGCCCTGGACGACCTGGGCCCCCGGGCGGCCATGGCCGCCGGGCTGGAGGACGCCATCTCGGAGGCCCAGCTGCGAAAGCGGGAGGAGGAGACGGGCCAGGGCTCGCTCTTCGGCGGACAGGGCGAGGACGGGCCGGGCCGGCCCGAGCCCGAGCTGCCCGAGGTCGAGGGCTGGGAGGAGAAGGAGCGCCTGGCCCGGGAGAAGGAGGTGCTGGGCTTCTACATCTCCGGGCACCCGCTGGACCGCTACGAGGAGATCGTCCGGCTCTTCTCGGCCGACGTGAACACCACCGACCTCGAGGCCCACCGCGGCGATACGGTCCGGGTGGCCTGCGTGGTCACCGAGGCCGACGCCCGCACCTCCCGGCGCAGCGGCGACGAGTTCGGCCGGCTGACCCTGGAGGACTACCACGGGACGGCCCAGGGCCTGGTGTTCGGCGAGACCTGGCAGCGCTACCGGGCCCTGCTCACCCAGGACGCGCCGGTGCTGATCGAGGGGGAGGTCTCGGACAGCTCGCGCGACGAGGAGGATCCCCCCATCTTCGTGAATTCGGCCCGCCGCCTCTCGGAGGTGCGGACCGGCGGCGAGCTGGCGGTGTGCATCGAGCTGGATCCCGCCCACGAGCTGCCCGCCGGCGTCTTCGGCCAGGTGCGGGACCGGCTGGAGGAGCATCCGGGCGACGGCCCGGTCCTCCTGGACTGGCACGGCGACGGGAACGGGAGCCGGTCGGCCCGGCTGACGTCCCGATCGCTGACCGTGGAGCCGAGCCCCGAGCTGCTGGCCGAGCTGAAGGCGCTGCTCGGACGCGACCGGGTGCGCTTCGAGCACGGATGAGGCGACCGAGGCCATGAGCATCGAGGAGCAGCAGGAGCGCTTCGAGGAGCTGCGGAGCCGGATCCGCGAGCTGCGCCGGACGTCCGACCGTCAGGGGGTGGACATGTCCGAGGAGATCGAGGAGCTGGAGGAGCGCCTGGAGGAGGAGCAGGCGGCGGCCTTCTCCGAGCTGTCCCGCTACGACCGGGTCAAGCTGGCCCGGCACCAGGACCGTCCCTTCACCCTGGACTACGTCGACCTCCTGTGCGAGGACTGGGTGGAGCTGCACGGGGACCGGGCCTACCGGGACGACCCCTCGGTCGTCGGCGGCTGGGCGACCTTCGAGGGCCGGACGGTCATGGTCGTCGGCCAGCAGAAGGGCCAGGACATGAAGGAGAACCTGGAGCGCAACTTCGGGTCCCCCCACCCGGAGGGCTACCGGAAGGCGGCCCGCCTGATGAAGCTGGCCGAGAAGTTCGGCAAGCCGGTGGTGACGCTGGTGGACACCCAGGGCGCCTACCCGGGCATCGGGGCCGAGGAGCGGGGCCAGGGCGAGGCCATCGCCCGCAACCTCTTCCTGATGTCGGGCCTGCGGACGCCCATCGTCACCTGCGTCATCGGCGAGGGGGGCAGCGGCGGGGCGCTGGGCATCGCGGTCGCCGACCGCGTCCTCATGATGGAGCACGCCATCTACTCGGTGATCTCGCCCGAGGGGTGCGCCGCCATCCTGTGGCGCAGCCGCGACCAGGCCGAGCAGGCGGCCGAGGCGCTGAAGCTCACCGCCCCGGACCTGCTGGAGCTGGACGTGATCGACGAGATCGTCCCCGAGCCCGCGGCGGGGGCCCACACGGGCCCGGAGGAGGCCGCCGGCGCCCTGGGCGAGGCGCTGGACCGCCACCTCTCCGAGCTGGAGCAGGTCGACCCCGACGAGCTGGTGGACCGGCGGCGCGAGAAGTACTACGAGATGGGCGAGTGGGAGGAGCCGTCGTGAGCGGCGACCGGGAGAGCGGCGCGCCACCGCCGCCCCCCCCCCGCCCCGGCGACGCGGACGCCTCCGGCGGCGGACCGGGGAGCG